>CAZRND010000155.1:0-12235 GCA_964601345.1 uncultured Acidobacteriota bacterium
TACAAGCAGTTGGATACCAATAGATTCCGCACGCTGCCCGACCGGTTCCCGGACATCCGCGATCCGAGTGTGGGTCCGTTCTTGAATCTCGGCGTCCAGAAACTGATCCCGATCAGCGAACGCTACCGGCTGGAGATCCGGGCCGAATCCTTCAACTTGACGAACCATCCGCAGCGTCCTGGCCCGGATACCACCTTCACGAACACCACTTTCGGGCAGTTGCCGAAACAGGAACTCAACTTCCCGCGCGTGGCGCAGTTATCGGCGAAGTTGTATTTTTGATAACGCTTTCAAAGGATTTAACATTTTCTTCTTTCTTTTTTAACCGCCCTAGGACTAGAATGGGGCCATTCTTGGGGAGTCCAGGAATGGGTAGGGTAAACATCACTTCTCTTTGGGGGTGTCTATGTCCAAAAAGCAAATCTTCTTGTCCCTGGTTCTGACGGCCGTAGTTTTCGCGGTCAGCGCGGCGGCACAATCCGACTTCGGAGCGATCTCCGGGTTCGTGCGGGATCCCAGCGGGGCGGTCGTGCCCAACGCCAAGGTCACGGTACGCAATGCGTCGGGCCTGGAGCGGCAAGCCGCGACGAACGATACCGGGTATTACATCATCACCAACCTTCCGCCGGCCTTCTATACGATCGCGATCGAGGCGCCGGGATTCAAGAAATCTGAGAGCCCCGACAACAAGCTCGATTCCAGCACCACGTTGAGAGTGGATGCCACGCTGACCCTCGGAGCGGTCTCCGACACCGTGGAAGTCGTTGCCAGCGCGGTCACCCTGCAGACGGAATCCGCAGCGGTGCAACGAAACGTCACGCGGCAGCAGATTGACGGTTTGGAGATCAACGGCCGCAACCCCATCTTCATGGCCAACCTGGTGCCGGGCACGCGCGGCGGCAACCTGGCCAGTCTCTCTTTCGCTTTTAGTCAAGGCCCTTCGAACATTAACGGCGCACGCACGCCGGAAAGCCTGATCACGTACGACGGCGCTCCCGCGGTACGGACGCGCTCGAACGGCACAAGCCTCGGCTCGGCCGACGTGGACTCCACGCAGGAAATCCAGATTCTCACCGCCAACTACTCGCCGGAATACGGCCGGTCGTCGGGCGGGCAGATCCGCATCACCACCAAGAGCGGCACCCAACAGTTTCACGGCGCCGGTTACGACTACGTGCGCAACACGATCTTCAACGCCAACACGTGGACTCGCAACCACACCGGCATCGGGACCGCCGCCAGCCAGGCCTATGTTCCGCCGATTCAGTACAACCAGTTTGGGTTCAATGTTGGCGGGCCGGTCTTCATCCCCAACAAGTTCAACACGGCCAAGAATAAGGTCTTCTTTTACGTTGGCGTGGAATGGGTGCGGTACCGCTTCCTGGATACCAACTCGCTGAGAGTTCCGTCGCTGTTGATGCGTCAGGGCGATTTCAGCGAATACCTGAACCCCAGCAACGTCTACTACGGCGCAGTGAAGACCATCGTCGATCCGGTCACCGGCATAGCGTTCCCGGGGAACATCATCCCCAAGGGACGGCAGAGCGCCAACGGGCTCGGCATCCTCAGCGCCTGGCCGAAGCCGAACCTGGCGACTCCGATCAACGGCTCCCAGTTCTGGTATGCCGCTGCCAAGCACCCGCAGAACCAGCACAAGCAGACGTATTCCGCGGACATCAACATTACCGACAAGCAGCGCCTGCAATTCCGGAAGACGGACTACGCTTTCTGGGAGTATCAGCCCTTGGACGGTGGCACCAATGAGACGCCGAAGTTTTTCAACCGGCCGAACCAGACCAACTCGCTGAGTCACACTTGGACTGTCTCGAACAACAAGGTGAACGAGTTCCTGGCCACTTTCAGCCTGGACGATGTGTATATCCCGATTAACCAAGCGGCATTCCTGGATCGCACCTCGGTCGGGATCACCTATCCGTACATCTTCCCGGCGGGCAAGCTTGTTCCGACGCGCATCCCGACCGTGACGATGAACAAGTTCGACACACTCTCCGGCGGTCCGTATCCTTCGCATTCCTCGGGGCCGATCTACAATATTTCGGACAACTTCACGTGGGTGAAGAGCAACCACACGTTCAAGTTCGGAGTCCTCTACGAAAAGTCGGGCGAAAACGACAACGACGAAATCAACGTGGCGTCCTGCCCGACCTGCACCAACAACCAGAACGGCCAATTCTCCTTTACCGATACGGCCTCCAACTTCAAGCGGCCGGGATACGCTGTGGCCTCGAGCGGCAGCGACGCCGCGAACGCCGCCCTGGGCCTGTTCGATTCCTATTCGGAACTGGGCCAGCGGGCCTACACCATCTTCCGCGGCAGCATGTGGGAGTTCTTTGCCAAGGATGCGTGGAGGGTCAACCAGAAACTGACCGTGGACTATGGCGTGCGCTACAGCGTGATTGTTCCTTATCGCGCGTTGTGGGGCAACCAGATCGTCTTCGATCCTGCTTTCTACGATCCCGCCAAGGCCGTGACCGTTTCCCCGGTCAACGGCGCGATCACCATCGGAACCGGCGATCGCTACAACGGCATGGTTCTCCCGGGCAGCGCATTCCCCAGCTCGGGTAACGGCCGTTTCCCGATCAAGGATGTAGATGGTAGGGACATCACCTATCTGTTCCGGAATGGCGCGGTCTCCGACCACTACTCCGATGTCCAGTGGAACGACTGGCAGCCCCGATTGGGAATCGCCTACCAGATCACTCCCAAGACCGTGTTGCGCGCCGGCGCGGGCCGCTTCTACACGAGGCTAGGCGTCAGCGACTCGATCTTCCTGGGCGGCAATCCGCCGTTCCAACCGACGGCCAACGTATCCTTCGGGAACGCGGACAACCCCGGCGGGACCACCGCCAATGTTCTGCCTCTGACTGTGACCACCCAGAGCAAGGCTTTCAAGAATCCTGAGGCTTGGGCCTGGAACGCCACGATAGAGCGTGAGTTCTTCTTCAACAGCGTCCTGAGCGTCGGCTACGTAGCTCGCCGCGGCCTGCATCTTCAGCGCGAGGCCAACATCAATCAGCCGACACCTGCGGTCGTTGCCGCAAACCCGACCGCGAACATCGACTCGCTTCGTCCGTATAAGGGCTACAACTCGATCCGTCAGACGGACAACGTGGCCCGCTCCATCTACAACTCCTTGCAGATTGCCTGGAACAAGCGCTTCTCCAAGGGCTTGGCCTTCGGCCTTGCTTATACGCTCTCCAAGAGCCAGGACAACGGCTCCGCGCAGCGGGATATCATTCCCAACACCTACTTCGCCGACAATCTGTGGGGGCAGTCCGATTTCGATGTGCGCCACATCTTTGTGGCCAGCTACGTCTACGAGTTGCCGTTCTTCAAAGGCCAGAAGAATCTAACCGGCAAGATTCTCGGCGGCTGGCAGCTAAGCGGAATCGTGCAGTTCCAGACGGGTACGCCAAGTAGCGTCGCGGTTGGCACCGACTACGTCGGCGTCGGGCAGGATGGCAGCATGTCGGGCGGCGGCCAGTTCTGGTCGCACTCCGCGGTCCCGGATATCGTTCACAACATCGCCTTGAACGGCGGCGGTACAGCGGATCCCGCTTACTGGTTCTCCGTCAAGGATTCCAGCGGCAACCTGCTCTTTACGAGGCCTGCGGCTGGAACCTTCGTGACTCAGACTGGCGTTCGCAATCTGATCCACAACCCCGGATTGGAAGACTGGAATCTCGGTCTCTTCAAGACGGTGCCGATCCGCGAAGGCCGGACGGGATTCCAGTTCCGCGCCGAGGCTTACAACGTGCTGAATCACCCGAATTGGGGCGGCGCGAACTTCAATCCGACCAGCGCCCAGTTCGGCCAGATCACCGGCAAGACCGGGGACGTACGCAACATGCAGCTCTCGCTCCGTTACTTCTTCTAGAGATGAAACACAAAACGCCGCGGAACAGCACGGAAGTCTCCGTGCTGTTCCGCGTGCTTCTGTGTTCTGTCCTGCTCGTCGCAAGCGTTTCCCAAGCCCAAACACCCGATATCACCAAGCAACCGACGCTTTACGTAGTCGGCTACGCGCATCTCGATACGCAATGGCGCTGGGAATTTCCGCAGACCATCAGCGAGTACCTGCTGAAGACCATGCGGGTGAACTTCGACTACATCGAGAAGTATCCGCACTACATCTTTAACTGGACCGGCGCCAACCGCTACCGCCTGATGAAGGAGTACTTCCCCGCCGACTACGAGAAGATGAAGAAGTACATCGCCGCCGGACGCTGGTTCCCCGCCGGATCCTCGATGGAAGAAGGCGACGTCAACGCTCCGAACGCCGAAGCGATTATCCGCCAGATCCTCTATGGCAATACCTATTTCCGCAAGGACTTCGGCATCGCCAGCAACGAATACATGTTGCCCGATTGCTTCGGATTCCCGTCGTCGCTGCCGAGCATTCTGGCCCACGCCGGAGTGAAAGGTTTCTCGACGCAGAAGCTCTCCGCGGCATGGCAGCCCGCGCCGCATGTGGGTGGCCCCGACTCGGCCGAGAAGACGCCGGAGGGCATCCCGTTCAACGTCGGCATCTGGGAAGGTCCCGACGGCGCGACCGTTGTGGCGGCTCTCAATCCGTTGAGCTACGGCAGCACGGTGAACTACGACCTCAGCAAGACGCCTCCTCCGCCGTCTCCGCCTCCCGCGAACGCGCCGGCCAATTTCCGTCCCGGCCGCCTCGAAGACTGGACCGAGCGGATTCGCATCAACGGCGGAGTGACGGGGCTGTTCGCCGACTATCACTACGTCGGCACGGGCGATGTCGGCGGCGCGGTGAATGAGTCCTCTGTAAAGCTGATGGAGGCGATCATCACCAAGGGCAAGGCTTCCTTGCCGCCGCCGCAAACAGGCGGCCGCGGTCAGGCGCAGCAGCCGCCGCCCCCGCCCGGGCCCGAGATCCAATTGGGGGACGGGCCGGTTGCCGTCCAGTGGTCGAAGGCCGACCAGATGTTCCTGGACATGATCAAGACGGGCAAGACGCAATCCATGCCGCGCTACAAAGGCGATCTCGAGCTGATCAATCACTCGGCCGGCTCGCTCACGTCGCAGGCCTACCTGAAGCGCTGGAATCGCAAGAACGAAATCCTGGCCGACGCCGCCGAGAAGGCCTCGGTCGTCGCGGAGTGGCTCGGCGGCCGGACCTATCCGCAAGAGCGGCTGAACAACGCCTGGACGCTCGTGATGGGCAGCCACTTCCACGACACGCTCGCGGGAACGGCGACGCCGCGGGCCTACGAGTTTGCGCACAACGATGAAGTGATCGCCATGAACCAGTTTGCCGGCGTCGTGACCAGCGCCACCCAGGCGGTTGCATCCGGCCTGAACACGCAAGGGAAGGGTTCGGCTATCGTGGTGTATAACTCGCTGGCTTTCCCGCGAGAGGATCTGGTTGAAGCCGAGGTCGGCACGGCATCAAAGGCGGTGCGGGTGATTGGGCCTGAGGGTGAGAGCGTCCCGTCGCAGCTCATCAACGGCAAGGCGGTCTTCTTAGCGAAGGCGCCGCCGGTCGGATATGCGGTTTACGACGTGCAACCGGCCGAGACGCCCGCGTCTTCGTCGCGGCTCAAAGTCACCGCGTCGTCGCTCGAAAACGACCGGTATAAGGTCCTGCTCGACCAAAATGGCGATGTCTCGAGCATCTTCGACAAGGCCCTCAACAAAGAACTGCTCTCGGCTCCGGTTCGGCTGGCAATCTCGAACGATGCGCCCCGCCAGTGGCCGGCGTGGAACATGGATTTTGAAGACGAGCAGCGGCCGCCGCGCGCCTATGTCGGCGGGCCCGTGAAAGCGCGCGTCGTCGAGAGCGGGCCGGTCCGTGTAGCCGTGGAAGTGGAACGCGAAGCCGAAGGCTCGAAGTTCCTGCAGACGATCAGCCTTGCGGCAGGCGATGCCGGCAAGCGCGTGGAATTCTCGAACGTGGTCGACTGGAGAACGCTGGCCTCGAATGTAAAAGCTACTTTCTCTCTCTCGGCCGCGAACAAGATGGCCACGTACAACTGGGACATCGGAACCATCCAGCGTCCCAACGAGGACGAGCGCCAGTTCGAAGTGGCGTCGCATCAGTGGATCGACCTGACCGATCAGAGCGGCGCCTACGGCGCGACGATCCTCACCGATTGCAAGAACGGCTCGGACAAGCTGAATGACCGCACGATCCGCCTGACGTTGATCCGTACGCCGGGCTTCCCGCCGTCCGCTCCGGCGTCCGCAACGACACAGGGCGGCGGCCGCGGCGGAAGAGCCTACAGCGATCAACTCAATCAGGATTGGGGCCGCCATGAGTTTGTTTTCGGCATCGCCGGACACGCCGGCGACTGGCGCGCGAACCGGACGGACTGGCAGGCCTACCGCCTCAACCAGCCGCTGCTGGCCTTCGAAAGTCCGAAGCACGCGGGATCGCTCGGCAAGATCTTCTCGCTGCTGAGCATCAGCAGCGCGCGCGTGCGCGTCATGGCTCTGAAGAAAGCCGAGATGAGCGATGAAGTGATTGTGCGCCTGGTGGAGACGGACGGCCGTCCTGATCCGGACGTGCAGGTGAAGTTCGCCGCCGCGGTGACGGCGGCGCGTGAAGTGAATGGGCAGGAAGAGCCGGTCGGCGCGGCGTCACTGAAGAGCGGCGCGCTGGTTACGTCCTTCACGGCCTATCAGCCGAGGACCTTTGCGTTGAAGCTCGCTGCAGCGCCGTCGAAGTTGACCGCCGTGCGATCGCAACCAGTGTTGCTCTCCTACGATCTGGCTGTCGCCAGCAACGACGACGAACGGTCCGCGCCCGGATTCGATGCGAAGGGCAACGCTCTTCCGGCGGAGATGCTGCCTGCCGAGCTCACGTTCAACGACGTTCGCTTCCGACTGGCCGCAGCCAAGACCGGCGCGCCGAACGCCGTCGCCGCCAAGGGCCAGGAAATCTCGCTGCCCCCGGGCCGGTTCAACCGGGTCTACGTGCTGGCCGCGGCGGACGGCGATCAGAAAGCGGCCTTCCAGTCGGGTGGAAAGTCCACCGAGTTCACGGTGCAGGATTGGAGCGGATTCATCGGGCAGTGGGATACGCGCATATGGAAACAGACGGAGGCGCCGCACAACTGGGCCGTCTCGGCGCGCCGCGCCACGTGGGACCTGAGCAATCGCGGCTCGCAGGTGCGCTCACCGCGCTATCCGGAGGACTACGATCGCCTGGTCCCCGGCTTCATCAAGCGCGCGGACTTGGCTTGGTACGTCTCGCATCACCACACACCCGAGGGTCTGAACGAGCCGTACGCATATTCCTACTTGTTTGCTTATCCGATCGACTTGCCGGCGGGCGCGCGCACACTGACGCTGCCCAAGAACGACAAGATCCGCATCCTGGCGATTAGCGCCTCCGAGGAGGCGTCGCCGGTGCGTCCGGCCGCGCCGCTCTACGACACGCTATTGCCCTAAGATTTTTTTGACGAACTCCTCGTCCTTCAGGATTTCTTTGTAATCCGCGCGTCGCATGGCGGCGTCCCATGCTTCTTGAAATCTCGGATTCAGGGATTTGGCTTTCAGGAATTCCTGAAGCGAAGTTTCCTTGTCCCCGGCAAGATAGGTGAGGAAACCGGCGGTCATGTGGCCCCCTGCATTCGCCGGAGTATAGCCGGACGCGCGCAGAGCGGCCTGGCTGGCTTCCTTCGTCTTGCCGGCGCGCATATGCCGGAAGGTCGCTTCCTGGTAGAGATAGCCCAGATTCATGTCGAGGAGCCGGCGCAATTCCTTCAACGGCTCGGGATGATCGTCGACATTGATGTAAACGTAGCGATCGTTGTTGATGTTCCTGCCGCCCTGCTTGCGCACCACGAGCATCGACGCGGATTGCTTGCCGCGCGAATCGCCTCCCGCATCGTCCCCGGCCTTGAGAGCGGCGTACAGTTTTTCCGCCAGCTCGCCGGGAGTCGCTTCGAAGGCCTTGCCCATGGCTTCGACGACCTGAGCGCCGGCCAGGATGTTGCCCTGCGCCGACCAGGTCTTACCTTGCTTGTCGCCGGCCCACTTCTGCGCGGCCGGTCCGGTGTAGGCCGCGATATTGCCCTTCGCGTCGATGATCGCGATCTGGCGGCCGTCCTTGCCGTCGAAGGTGTCGGTGGCCTGAAGTTTCTCGAGGACCTGCTTGGCGGAAAGACCCTGCTTCAGCAACTCGATTGCCTGTGGCCCGTAACCGACATTGACGTTCGCCTGCGTCGCTACTGCGCCTACGCCGGCTTCCGCCCACGGCACGACGGCTCCCACCGAGAAATAGCGCGACGCCACCGTGACGCCCAAATCTCCATTCGCAGGATCGATGGCCACGATGGAAAATGTCGCGACCGTCTGCGGCTGCGCGGCGAGCGCCGCGGCGAACCAAAGAAGTACAAAAGTCCGTCTCATAAATCGAATCATACCCCGAACGGCGGATATACTAAACCGATGGCACAGGCCTCATCGATTACTCCGCGAAGCACGGACTTCGCGCGCTGGTATCAGGACGTGATTGCGCAAGCCGAGCTTGCCGAAGCCGCCGAAGTCGTTAAGGGCTGCATGGTGATCAAGCCGGATGGATATTCCATCTGGGAGATTCTGCAAAGCGAGCTCGACCGCCGGTTCAAGGCGACGGGACATCGGAACGCCTATTTTCCGCTGCTGATACCGGAGAGCTTCCTCAAGAGAGAGGCGGAGCACGTCGAAGGCTTCTCGCCCGAGCTAGCCGTGGTGACCATCGCCGGCGGCGAGAAGCTGGAGGAGCCTTACGTCATCCGGCCCACGTCGGAAACGATCATCGGACATTTCTACGCCCGCTGGATCAAGAGCTGGCGCGATCTGCCCCTGCTGATCAACCAGTGGTGCAACATCATGCGCTGGGAATTGCGAACGCGTATTTTCCTACGCACGACGGAGTTTCTCTGGCAGGAGGGACACACCGCCCACGCTACCGAGGCCGAAGCCAAGGAGGAAGTGCTCCGGATGCTCGACGTATACGCCGACGTGGCCGAGAACGTTATGGCCATGCCGGTCGTCAAGGGCGTCAAGAGCGCGGAGGAGAAATTCGCGGGCGCGGTCCGCTCTTTTAGCATGGAAGCGATGATGCAGAGCGGCCTGGCCCTGCAGGCCGGCACGAGCCACGAGCTCGGCCAGAATTTTGCCCGCGCCTTCGATATTAAGTTCCAGGACAACACCGGCAACCTGCAATACGCCTGGCAGACCAGTTGGGGCGTGACCACGCGGCTCATCGGCGGACTGATCATGACGCACGCCGACGATAAAGGCATGGTCCTGCCGCCGCGCTGCGCGTGGCAGCCGATGGTCATCATTCCCATTTTGCGCAAGGGCGGGGAATCCGATGCCCTGATTCAGAAAGCGCACCAGTTGGCAGACGCACTCAAAGCCGCCGGCGTGAATACTCATGTGGACGACCGTCAGGGATTGAATCCCGGCAATAAGTTCTTCCACTGGGAGCAGAAGGGCATTCCGCTGGTCGCCGAGATCGGTCCTCGCGAGCTGGAGCAGGGAATGGTGGTCGTCAAGCGGCGCGACACGGGAGCGAAAGAAACCGTAGCCGCCGACACGCTCACGGCGTCCGTTCCGAAGTTGCTGGAGACGATTCAGAACGAGATGTTGATCCGGGCGCGGCAGCGACTCAAGGAAAACACCGTGCTGGCGGACAGCGTGGCCCAGGTCGCGGAGATTCTCAATCCGGTCTCGGCCGAAAAGGGCGGCGGCAAGTTTGTCATGGCCCACCTCAAGGACGACAAGGCCTGCGACGCCCGCATCAAGGAGCTAAAAGCCTCGGTGCGAAATATTCCTCTGGTGGACGAATTCGACGGCCCGGGCAAATGCATCGTCACCGGCGAGACCGTCGACCGTCGCTCGGTGATCGCGAAAGCTTATTAGGGCCAGGGAATCTCGGTGCTGTAGAACATCGCGCCGCGCGATTCAAAGAGCATCAAGCGGACGCGGCTGGGATAAACTGGCGAGATGGTTCCCAGGTTCACGACTACCGTAGTTTCCCCTCCGGCGTGGGAGAGCGGCGTCGTGCCATAACTGAAAAAGCTCAGATCAGGCTCCGAGCAATAGACGCGCGCCGCAGCGTACACAGCCCGCGTGTGCGCCGCGCCGATGCTGTAGATGATCCGAAGCCGGGCCTGGTTCCCGTTGATCTGGGCGGAAACGAGCGACATCGAGCCCGTCGCCACCGGCGGCGGGACCAGGACATCGCGCCGTTGCACCGGCGCCAGGCGCTCGGTAGGGTTCTTGGCCAGCAGCTTCATGTCCTCGTTCGTAAGCGGCGCGTGAGGGACGCCTGACTGGCTCTCTTCCTTGAATCGCGCGCGCAATTGGTCCTTTTCATCCGCAGGGCTTTTCGGCGGGGCCGGAGGCGGGACCTTCTTGTCCCTTGGAGAGTCGGCAGATGGTTGGACATCCGCTGCAACCGGCGCGGGCGCATCGGGGAGGGGCGGCTCTGTCTTCACGGGCGCAGGCGCGGACCTGGGCGCCGGCATGGACGTCGGGGGACCGGCCTCGCGCAGCAAGAAGCCCGCGCCGCCCGCGGCCAGCGCTAGCGCGATTCCGAATAGCAAAAACGCGCCCGTGTGGCGAGGGGCCGGCGGAGGCGCCGGCGCCCGCGGCATCGGCTCGAGACAGCTCGCACAGATGTCCGCGGCGGGCTCGTTGTCGAATCCGCACTTGGGGCATCGCACCTGCCCGCCCGTCACGACCACCGCCTGAATAGCCGGAAAATGCCACAGGCAGCCGGCGCACCGGACAGCGTCCGGCTCGTTCTCGTAGGCGCAGTGGGGGCACTTCACTGGGGCACATAATAACCCAACCGCTGTGCTACCCTGTTCCTATGAAAAAACTACTCTTGCTTGGCTGTGCCATCCTGCTTGCCCTTCCCGCCCTGGCGCAACAACCGCCGGTCATTGACCGTGAGTTGATCTTCGGCGATCCGGAATACTCGGGCGCGCAGATCTCCCCGGACGGGAAGTACATCGCGTTCCTCAGACCCCTGGAAAAGACCCGCAACATCTGGGTGAAAAAGACCGAGGAACCGTTCGACGCAGCCAAGCCGGTGACCCATGACACCAAGCGCCCGATTCTCCGGTACTCCTGGAGCCGCGACGGTAAGTTTCTTCTCTACGTTCAGGACCAGGCCGGGGACGAGAACTTCAACGTTTACGCCGTAAATCCGGCGGACGCCTCGGTGCGCAATATCACCGATCTGAAAGGCGTGCTGGCGCAAATCTACTCCTTGCCGAAGAGCGATCCCGATCTGATCTATGTTGGCCTGAACGATCGCGATAAAGCCTGGCATGACCTGTACAAAGTGAAAATCTCCACCGGCGAGCGCACCCTGGTTCGCAAGAACACCGACCGCATCGGGAACTGGATTTTCGACAACAAAGACCAGCTTCGGCTGGCCGCGCGAACGGCCGAAAACGGCGACACCGAGGTCCTGCGCATCGATGCGAACGGCACGACGAAGATTTATTCCTGCGACGTCCTCGAAGGGTGCGATCCGACGCGCTTCCACAAAGACAACAAGCGCTTCTACATGGAGACCAACAAGGGCATCGACCTCTCGCAACTGATCCTGTTCGATCCCGAGACGAAGAAGGAAGAGGTGGCGGAATCCGATCCTATGAAGCGCGTGGACTTCGGCTCCGCGCTCTTCTCCGATCTCACCAACGAGCTCATCTCCACTACCTATGAGGACGACAAGCGCCGCGTCTATTGGAAGGACAAGGCCTACGAAGCGGACTTCAAGTGGCTGGAGAGCAAGCTGCCGGGCAAGCAGATCATCTTTCCTTCACACACCGCCGATGAGCAGCTTTGGATCATCGCCGGAAACGCCGATACCGAGCCGGGCGAAACGTACCTGTTCGATCGCAAGGCCAAGAAGCTCACTCTGCAATACCGCATCCGCGAGAGGCTGAATCGCGCCGACCTGTCTTCCACGACGACGATCCGTTATCCGTCGTCGGACGGCCTGGAGATCTCCGCGTACCTGACGATGCCCAAGGGCATGCCGGCGAAGGACCTGCCGCTGCTTGTTTTTCCGCACGGTGGACCGTGGGCGCGCGACGTGTGGGGATACAACGGCTACTGGCAGTTCTTTGCCAATCGCGGATTCGCGGTGCTCGCGCCGAACTTCCGCTCCTCCACCGGATTCGGCAAGAAGTTCATGAACGCCGGCAACAACGAGTGGGGACAGAAAATGCAGGACGACCTG
>CAZRND010000156.1:0-12229 GCA_964601345.1 uncultured Acidobacteriota bacterium
GACTGAAAGCAACCAGCCAAGCGAAGAACGGTCGAACCGCCAGGCCGAACAGGACGCAGTAAGCCACTGACTGCACCTTGCGCGCAAAGAATCCGATCAGCAGGCCGACGATCAAGCCCTTGATCGTCGAGCCGACGACGATTTGCACGATCATCGGCGCGGCTTCGGGCGTGAAGAGCGCGGTGAGCCCGTCGACAATCCCCAGGCCACCGCCGAGCAGCAATCCAAAGACAGGTTTGTTCATGCCCTTGTATTACACCACGCGAGCGATTCCTTTAGCGCCCGGCGAAAAAAAGTACCAAGCCGCGCATCGCCAGGTAGGCCAGCACCAGCAGGACCAGGACGCGGTTGTTCGAGATCCATCGCCACAGACGCTCCGGAATCGACTCGCGATACGCCTCGACCGGACGGCCGTCGAGATAGCGCGTCACTTCCGCGCCGAGCGCCTGCGCGCTCGGGTAGCGAGCGTCGCGATCGTCGGCCATCGCCTTACGGCAGACGGCCGCCAGAGCGCGCGGCGGCGAGTCACCGAGGAGAAAGGCGAGAATCGCTCCGAGCGCATAGACGTCCGTGCGGGCATCGAGTGAGTCAATGTCTCCGCGGGACTGCTCGGGCGCCATGTACGACGGAGTCCCGATCACCGTGCCCGGAGGCTCGTCAGCGTTCGGCGCGCCGGCGAGCGCGGCCACGCCCCAGTCGAGGATCAGCACTTCGCCATATTCGCCGACCATGATGTTCTCGGGCTTCAGATCGCGGTGGATGACGCCGTGCGCGTTCGCGAAGGCCACGGCCTCGCAGGCCTTCTCGAACAGACGCAGGACATTCCCCTCGCGCGGATCGAGCCTGCGCCCGCGCACCAGCTTCATGGTGTAGAAGACGCGGCCGTCGGGCAGCGTCCCGACGTCGTGGACGGGAACGATGCCGGGATGCTCGAGTCCCGCGATGATGCGCGCTTCGCGCATCATGCGGGCGGCCGCCGCGCCCGTTGGATCGGGGACGTTCAACACCTTCATCGCCACCTGCCGTCCCAGCTCGCGGTCTTCCGCGACGTAGACGGTGCCCATCCCGCCGCGCGCCGCTTCTTCGACGATGCGGTACTTCGTGCCGCTGAAATCGGGTTCGTCGATCAGGCGGCGCAGGCGGTCCACGGTCTGGTCGGAGAGCGGGTTCATTTTCTTCCTAACAATTGCCGAGCCTCGGCGCGAAATTCCTCGTCGCTGGCGGTGATCTCGCGGAGTGTCGCCAAAGTGACGCGCCGGAAGTCGCGGCGCATCGCCGCGAGATAGTTGGTTACGGAGGTCTCCGCGATGCCGAATTCCTCGGCGAGCTGCTTGTAGGTGGTGCGCTCCTCGGAGAGGTCGTAACGTTCAAACAACCGGAAGTGTGCTGCCTTGCCGGTACGCTCGCACTCTGCTCGCAGCTCTTCGAGCGAGAGCTCGAAGAGCGAGCGGATCCACTCCTTGCGAAAGTAATCCTCTCCGTCTGCGACGTCGAAATCGAGGGGCGCGGGTTCGCGATCGCCGCCGCGCTTCAAGCGATGCGCGGCCTTTCGCTCGTTGGCCACGTAACCGTCGAGACAGACGCGAAGAAAGGTGCGGAAGCTGCCCTTGGCGGGATCGTACGTCGCGAAGAAATCCTTCTCCATGGCCCGCTTGAAGAATCCCTGAGTCAGGTCCTTGGCCTGCTCGTTCGATTCGCGCCACTTGATGCGGATGTGTTTGTAGGCAGGTTTCCAGTACGCAGCCGCCAGCGTTTCCCAGGCGCGGGCGCGCTCCGCGCCGTCCCGGCTATGCGTTCCCCGCACGGCGGAGCGTCGCGTCGAAGGGAAGGACGTTCGCGGTCCGCCGATGTCGGTGTCGTGGTCCATGGCTAGTGCAGTTGATGTTCGCGCGCCAAGCTCAACAGGTCGAGCAACTCGGAATCGTCGGGATGATAGACCAGGGCCTTGCGATAGACGCGCTCCTCCTCGGCAAAGCGTCCTTCGAGCGCATAGACATTGCCGAGCACCAACGCCGCTCGCTTCGACGAGGGCGTCACGTCGAGCGCGTGCGACCAGAGCGTCTCGTCATTGCGCCAGAATCCCACTTGTCGGACAGTCCCAATCATCGCCAATGAGAGCAGCAGCCAGCCGGCGACGAACATCGCGCGCGCCGGCAGGCGATCGAGCAGCAGCGCGACAGTCAGCGAGGCGCCCGCCACGGCGAGATAGACGTTGCGATCGGGCGACTGATGGATGCTCTCCATCATCGGCGAGTGGACGATCGGAATCAGCAACGGAAGAGCCCCGAGGCACGCGGCGGCGGGCATCGCAGTATCCCGCAGGCGCCACGCGAGCGCGATCCAGGCGACGGCGATCAGCGCGCCGATCGCGAGTCCAGCGGCTCCCGGAGGTGGATAGTGGACCGCCAGCGGCCACGGCGCGAAGAGTACGCGCAGGTAATGCGCGGCGCTCCCCGTCATGGCGGTGAGCACGCCGCTTCTGGCGAATGTGCCTTTCGGAGGCGCCGGCAAGACGGCAGCGGCCGCAGCGACGTAACACACGGCAACGGCCGCGTACGGAAGCGCCGCCCGCCAGCGCTTCTCTCGTGCCAGGAGAAAGACCAGGGCTGGCAGCGCCAGGGCTATCTCTTTCGAAAAGACCGCTACGACGGCGAGGCCCAAGCTCGGCCAGCGACGTCCGTACAGGAATAGCGCCAACGACCCGAGTACGCACGCGCCCGAGAGCGGCTCGGACATTCCGCTCATCCACGCGACGGCTTCCACGTTCAGCGGATGCACGGCGAAGAGCGCGGCTGCGAGAGCCGCCGCGCGTTCGCTGAGACCCAATCCGCCGGCCAGGAACAGGACCGCCAGCGTAGCAGCGGCATGACAGAGGATGCTGGCGGCGTGGAAGGCGAACGGCGTCAGTCCAAACACGCCATAGATCGCGGAGAAAACGAGCTTGGTGAGCGGGCGATAGGCCATGTCCTGCCAGTCCTTCGCCGAAGCTTCCCAAAAGTTGGTGGTGAAGGCTTGCCATACGCCTGCGGTCACGACTTGCGTGTTCGTGACCATCAGGCGAGGATCGTCGACGACGGGCCCGCCGCCGAGACTGTTCGCGTACACGGCCGCGACAAGAAGAACGAGCCAGATCGCGGCGCGCGGCATCAGCGCTTCTCCACATCCGCGAGGCGCTTCAGCAGGTCCGGGTCGCCCGGATGCGACAGCAAAGCGTAGCGATAGACGCGCGCGGCATCCTGGAACCGGCTCTCGGTGACATAAAGAAATCCGAGATTCTGCGCCGCCGGCTTCGACGTCGGAGTGACGTCAAGGGCGTGACTCCAGAGCGACTCTGCGTTCTTCCACACGCCCGCTTGCCGCACCGAGAGCGCAGCGGCGAGAACCACCACCAGCGCCGTTGCAGAAAGCCGAGCAGGCCGCGGCAGGCGCTCGAGCAGCAGCCCAGCGGACAATGCCGCGCCGGCGACCGCGAGATATACGTTGCGGTCGGGCATTTGAAGCACTTCAATCATGATGGTCGCGTGAACGATCGGGATGGCGAGCGGGATCATCCCCAGCGCGGCGGCGAAGAACATCTCCTTCTTCCACCACGCCAGGGCCAACCAAGCCGCGGCAATCGCGAGGCCGGCGATCCTCACGGCCGCGCTCGGCTGCGCGTAGTGAATCGCAAGCGGCCAAGGCGCGAAGAGCACGATGAAGTAATGCGTCGCAGTCCCGGCCATGATGGAGAATCCCTCGAGCACGGCCTGCATCACGCGTCCCGGGGGCGGAGGCGGAATCACCATCGCGCGCGCCGCGAGATAAACAAGGGCGAGCGCGGCGAACGGCGCGGCCGCGAGCAACGATTGCCGCGGGCGTGACTCGGCCTCGCGTCCGGACTGCGCGAGCAGACAGATCAGCAGCGGCAGCGCCAGTGACATTTCTTTCGTCAGCATCGCGATCGCCGCGGCGATCAGGCTCAGGCCTGTACGGCGATGCGCGAAGAGCGCCAGCGACGCCAGCACCGCCGCGCCCGAGAGCACCTCGGAGAGCCCGCTCATCCAAGCGACGGCTTCCACGTTCAGCGGATGTACGCCGAAGATCGCCCCGGCCACGGCCGCCACGCCGTCGCCGTAGCCGAGAGCGCGCGCCAGATAATAGAGTGCGATCGTCGCGGCGGCGTGCAACAAAATCGCTGCGGCGTGAAAGGCAAATGGCGAGAGCCCGAAGATGCGATAAATCGCCGAGTACGCCAGCATTGCCAGCGGACGGTAATGCATGTGCCGCCAGCCTTCAGGAGGCTCGCCCCAAAAATCGCTGGTAAACGCCAGTCGCACGCCTGCCGTCACGATGCGCGGGGTGTTCAGCAAAATGTTTTCGTCGTCGTAGACGGGACCGCCGCCGAGCGCGCGCGCGTAGACAAGAATCACCAGCAGAGCCAGCCAGAAGGGCGCGCGCGACATCACGCTTCCAGACATCAGGTCTACTATAATTCACGGGATGGCGGAAATGATCCTGCTCGGGCACCGGGGCGCGCCGCACTGGGCGCCGGAAAACACGATCGCCTCGTTCCACCGGGCCATGGACCTCGGCGCGGACGGATTCGAGTTCGACGTGCGGCGCAGCGCCGACGGACGCCTGGTGGTCGTGCACGATCCGCGCGTCCGCTCGCGGATCGTCTCGCACACACCCGCCGCGCTGCTCGGCCTGCCCCTGCTCGAAGATGTGCTGCGCGAGTTCTCCGGCGCCTGGCTGGACATCGAGCTGAAGGTGCCGGGTATCGAGCGTCCCGTTCTCGATCTCGCCGCGCGATACCTCCAGCCGCAGCGCTACGTGATTACGTCGTTTCAGGGCAAGGTCATCCGCGAGCTGAAGCGCCTTGCGCCGCATTCGCCCGCGGGACTCCTCTTCAAGCGGCCGTTCTTCCGCTTTCCCTCGTGGGCGGAGAAGCCGCACCTCGATTTCCTCGCGCCGCACTGCAGTTTCCTGTCTCGGCGCCTTTGCGACGGCGCTCGCCAACGCGGCCTCGGCCTCATCTCGTGGACCGTGAACACACCCGCCGCCTTGCGCCGGGCGCGCGACATGAAGGTCGACGTGGTGATTACGGACTTTCCCGGAAGGCGGGAACTCGCGTAAGATCGGAACTTCATGTTAGTGCCGTCCCACATTCTCTCGATCATCCTGATCACCGCCGCGAGCGCGTGGATCTGCTCGTTCTTCTTTTCGTTTTATCTCGAAGGACGCGATCCCGCGAAGTTTGCGCGATACACGCGCTATGAATTTACGGCCGAAACGCTGGGCGGGTACTCGTACGCGTTGCTGATTCTGTCGAGCCTGCTGGGGCTCTATTTGGAGTTGCTGCTGATCCGCTGGATCTCCTCTGAGATTCCGATCTTCGCCTACTTCAAGAATTTCGTTCTCATCGCCTGCTTCCTCGGATTTGGGCTGGGCTGCTACCTGTGCCGCCGGCCGGTTCACCTGATCCCGATGCTCGGCCCGCTGTTCACGCTGGCGGTGCTGGTGACGAATCCCTGGGTGCGGGGAGTGATCGGCCAGCTCCCTTACATGATGGGAGCATTTTCCGAGGTCCACATCTGGGGCGTGCCCACTCTGCCGATGACCTTCTCTTCCATGGCCATCTTCGCGCTGGCCGTCGCGCAGATCATTCCCATCTTCGCGCTGATCGCGATGGTGATGATTCCGCTCGGACAGCTCGTGGCGTGGAGCCTCGAGAATTCGAAGCAGGGAATCACCGCGTACTCCGTGAATGTGCTCGCCAGCCTGGCGGGGATTCTGCTCTATACGGCGCTGTGCTTTTTTTACCAGCCGCCGGGAACCTGGTTCGCCGTGGGCGCGGTGCTGATGCTTCTGCTGATGTGGAAGGCGCCGACGCTCCGATGGACGGCGTTCACCGGCGTGGCCGTTTGCGCGTTGCTGGTGAGCGTTCCACCGGGAGGCAATGCGCTGGTCCTCTGGTCGCCGTATCAGAAGCTGACAATCCAGCCGATCGAGGACAACTTCGAGATCACCAGCTACGAAATCCACACCAACGACAACTGGTTCCAGGCGATGTTCAATCTGTCACCGCAATTCGTGGCGTCGCATGAATATCTGTTCCGCGATTACCCGATCGAGTGGAACGCCTACAACATTCCCTACCACTTTTATAACAACCCGCCGACGGTGTTGGTGCTCGGCTCGGGCAGCGGCAACGACGTGGCCGCCGCGCTCCGCAACGGCGCGGGAATGGTGCAGGCCGTGGAGATCGACCCGTTGATTCTCGAAGAGGGTCGCCGCCTGCATTTCGAAAAGCCTTACTCCTCGCCGCGCGTGCATGTGGAGTTGAACGACGCGCGCAGCTACCTGCAGAACAGCAAAGACAAGTTCGACCTCATCGTCTTCTCGCTGCTCGACTCGCACACCACGAGCTCGCACTTCTCCAACCTGCGCATCGACAATTACGTCTACACCATCGAAGCGCTCGAGTCCGCAAAGAAACTGTTGAAAGACGACGGCGTCTTCGTGGTGAAGTTCTGGGTCGACAAAGACTGGATCGGCGGACGCTGCAACGCCCTGCTGACCCAGACGTTCGGCGAGGAGCCGCTGCATCTCGACGCCGAGCTGGGATACACGACACCGGGAAGTTTCTACATCGCCGGATCGAAGGCCCGCATCGCGCAAGCGATGTCCGATCCGAAGCTCGCGGCTTACGTCAAGAAACATCCCGGCCGTCCGATGGCCAAGGCCACGCCGACCACTGACGATTGGCCGTACTTTTACCAGCAGGAGCCCGGCATTCCGGCGAGCGTGCTGATGCTCTCCCTGGCGCTGCTGCCGGTGTGCTGGATCGCGCTGCGCAAGACCGGCATGCAGGCGGGCGCGATCGAGTGGCATTTCTTCTTCCTCGGCGCGGGCTTCCTGCTGCTGGAAGCGCAGATCATCAGCAAAATGGCGCTGCTCTTTGGAACCACCTGGGTGGTGAATTCCATTGTCATCTCGGGATTGCTGCTGCTGATCGTGGCCGCCAACCTCGCGGCGGAATGGATCCCTAAGTTTCCGCCCGCGCTGGCCTACGCCGGAATTTTTCTGTCCATGGCGGCGTCGTACCTGATCCGGCTCGACCGCCTTTTCTTCGACTCGATCTGGCAAAAGGGACTCGCGGCCACGGCGGTGCTCTGCCTCCCCGTATTTTTTGCCGGGATTGTCTTCGTCCGCAGCTTCGCGCAAGCCTCGTTCGCGGGCTCGGCGCTGGGATCGAACCTGATGGGCGCGCTCGCGGGCGGCCTGCTCGAATCACTCTCTATGTGGGCCGGCATCCGCGCCCTATTGATTGTGGCGGCGCTCTGCTACCTGGCCTCCTTCATTCGACGGCCGAAACAAGCATGAAGGATTCCGAACCGACAGTTCGCAACGTCTCCGACACCGCAAGGTGGGCGGCCTATTTCCGCGCGCAGGAGACGAAGCGACCGGACGCGCTCTTTCGCGATCCGCTGGCCGAGCGGCTCGCCGGGCCGCGCGGCCTCGAGATCGGCAAGAAGCTCAAGACCACGCCGTGGGCCTGGATCGCGCGCACCGTGGTCTTCGATCAGGTGATCGCGCGCTGCGTGCAGGGCGGAGTCGATACCGTGGTGAACCTCGCCGCCGGACTCGATGCGCGTCCCTACCGGCTGCCCGTTCCCGCGTCGCTTCACTGGATCGAAGTCGACCTGCCGGGAATCGTCGCCGAGAAGGAAGAAGTCCTGTCGAGCGAAAAGCCCCTCTGCCGGCTCGAGCGCGTCGCGCTCGATCTCGCCGACGTCGCCGCGCGCCGCGCGCTCTTCGCGCGCATCGGCGCATCGTCCCGCAAGGCGCTGGTGATTTGCGAAGGACTGCTCATTTATTTCTCGACCGAACAGGTGGCGGAGCTGGCGCGCGACCTGGCGGTGCCGCTGGCGTTGCAGCTCTGGGTCATGGACCTGGTCTCGCCCGGCCTGCTGCGGATGATCCAGAAAGAAAGTCCCGAGTTGCGCGAAGCGAACGCGCCTCTGCGCTTCGGCCCGCCGGAAGGACCGCCCTTTTTCGAGCCGCACGGCTGGACGCCGGCCGAAGTGCACGGCCTGCTGA
Organism: uncultured Acidobacteriota bacterium; assembly: GCA_964601345.1. Classification (GTDB taxonomy): domain Bacteria; phylum Acidobacteriota; class Terriglobia; order JAJPHL01; family JAJPHL01; genus CAZRND01. The sequence goes on from CAZRND010000156.1 coordinate 8,083, forward strand.
AGACGGCGGCCCAGCACCGTCGCGTGAATGTCTTCTTCCGGATGCTCGCGAAATTGCCGGAGTCCACGGGACGCCAGGGGAACCGGCCGTGGGGCGGAGTTTGCCTGCTGAAACGCCGGTAATTTCCGTTATTGTGCCCGCCACAATCGCCCTTGCTCGGGGATGGTGCACTCTTCGAGTCGCGGATAAGCCGCGACGAGCGGATCGGGCGCGCGCACTGGGCCGCCGAGCAGAAGCGAGATCAGTTCCAGCGCGTTCGCGGCGGCCTGGCCCTGGTAGTGGTTGTTGGCGATCACGTAGGTAGCCGAGGTCTTCGACGCTACCTGCTCGATGCGCTCCTTCCAGGGCTTCAGCTCGTCCTTGCCGTAGAGATAGTTGTAGCGCGCGTCGCGGCCCGACTCGCCGAACCATTCCTTGTAGTTGCGTCCGTGCAGCCGGACGTATCCAACGTTGGACGTGACCATCGCGCTCGGCTCGAGCGACTTGCCAATGACCGGCTGATCGATGTTGCAGAACGCCGCGCCCGCCTCGCGCAACAATTCGAGAAAGTGAATGTCGTCCCAAGACGCGTGGCGCGTCTCGACGACCATCGGATACTGACGGAATCGCGCGAGCAGGTCCGTCAGGTAGCCGCGATTCTCCGCGTTGTTGCGAAACGACCACGGAAACTGCACCAGGACCGCTCCCAAACGGTCCGCTCCGGCCAGCGCGCCCGCCATCTCGTGGAAGGCTCTTTCGTCATCGGGAGTCGCACCGCCGGAGTGCGTGAAGTTTTGATGCAGCTTCGCCGTAAATCGAAAGCGCGGATTGTGAGATACCTGGCGAACCCACTTGAGCGCCGTGGTCCCGGCCACGGGACGGTAGAACGAAGTGTTGATTTCGAGTACGTCGAAATAGTCCGCAAGGTAGCCCGGCTCGCTGAACCCTGACGGCCGGGAACTCGGATAGACGCGCCCTTTCCAGTCGGGATAGGACCATCCCGCCGTGCCCACACGAATGTTCCCCGTTCCGGTGAAACTTTTTGGCTCCGGAGCGAATCCCATACAGTAGGTCCTTGTTTGACACGCCGCCCTTGTATTGGCTAAGGGTGAGACTTTACAATGGTATACTCGGAATCATAGCGAGACTTATGTTTTCCCTACGTTGGGGACGGTCCGCCGGTTTGGCGCTGATAGTCATCGCTGGCGCCGGACTTTTCCTCTACTTCACGCGTGACAACGCCTCCGCCGCTGTGAAGCTGGCCAAGGTGGAACGCGCCAATTTGGTGAGCAACCTGACGACGAACGGCAAGGTGGAGCCGCTCGAACCGCGTGAGTTGCGCGCCGAAATCCCCAGCTTCGTCCGTACCCTTGCCGTGAAGGAAGGCGACGCGGTGCGCGGCGGACAGCGTCTGGTGCAGCTCGAACAACAGGAAGCGGCTGCCGAAGTATCGCGGGCCGCGGCGGAAGTCCAGGCGGCGCAGGCGGAGCTCGAAAACGCCGAACGCGGCGGGACGTCCGCGGAGGCGCTCGAGCTCGAAAGCCAGATTAAGAAGGCTCGCGCCGAGCGAGACGAAGCGGCGCGCTTGCTGGCGATCAACGAGCGGCTGCTGCAGCGCAACGCCGTGGCGCGCGCCGATGTCGATCTGGACAAGGAACGCTTGCGCAAAGCCGAACAGGATCTCGCATACTTGACTGAGCGCCGGACCAAGCGCTACACAGCGCGCGACGTCGAGCGGGCCCGCTCCCGCGTTGCGGAGACGAGCGCCGCGCTGGAACTCGCGCGCACGCGCCTGAATTCAGCAGTCGTAACCTCTCCGATCGACGGCATCGTCTACTCGCTCCCGGTGAAGGCCGGAAACTTCGTCAACCGCGGCGACCTGCTGGCGCGCGTCGGCGACCTCCGGCGCCTGCGAGTTCGCGTCTACGTCGATGAGCCCGAGCTCGGCCGTCTGGCGCGCGATCAGGAAGTCCAGGTGACCTGGGACGCCTATCCGCAATCTTCATGGAACGGGAAAGTCGAACGCCTGCCGGCTGAGGTTTCCGTTCTCGGCACGCGAACCGTGGGTCAGGTGGACTGCACCATCGACAATGCGGACCAGCGACTTCTGCCGAACATCAACGTCAACGTCGAGATTCTCACGCGGCGCAGCGCCGGAGCGCTCTCCGTGCTGAAGGAAGCCGTGGTCCACGAAGCAGACGACAAGCGGGTTGTCTTCCTCTTCGAGGACGGACGGTTGCGCCGACGCCAGGTCAGCGTGGGAATCGCAACGGCGACGCGCATCGAGATTCGCAGCGGGCTCGACGAAGGCCAGTTGGTCGCTTTGCCGTCCGATCGTAGACTCGAGGACGGAATGCGTGTAAAATCCCAAGGGGTCGCCCAATGAAACGGATTTTACCCTCGCTGCTCGCGCTGGCTGTCCTGGTCGCCGCCTCACCGGCCTTTGCCGGCCTCGACGACAACCTGCTGACGCCGGGCAAGCTGGCGTTCGCCAACGGCGAATACAACTTATCCGTGCAGGAATTCAAGAAGGTGACGCAGCAGCGGCCCAAGCTGGCCTCGGGATTCTTATGGCTGGCGCGCGCGCTCGGACGCAAGGCCGAGAACGCCAATCCCTTCCACGCGGCCTTCATGGTGGGCGATATCCGCGACGCCTTCGAGATGGCCGTGCGGCTCGATCCCTCGAACTGGGACGCGCGGCAGGACTTGCTGGAGTTTTACCTCGAGGCGCCGTCGATGTTCGGCGGCGGCGTCCACAAAGCGCGCGATCAGGCTCGCGCTCTGGCGCGCATGAGCCCGGCCGAGGGATTCGTGGCCGAATCGCGCATCACCGAGAAGAAGAAGGATCTTGTCGAGACCGAACGCCTGCTGATCGCCGCGCAGAAGGCCGATCCCACCGATCCCGGCCGCTGGCGCGAGCTGGGGCTTTTCTATCATCGCCACAAGCGCTGGGCGGAGATGGAAGAGGCCTTCCTGAAAGCCGCCGACGGCAAAGCGCGATTCTATCTGGCGCGCGGCCTCTTCGATCGCGGCGAAAAACTCGATGACGCGCAGAAGCTCCTGACGCAGTTCCTTACGGCTCCGGCTCCGCCTGCGGGCGATGAGCCGACGCGTTCGCAAGCGCGCCTGCTGCTGGGACAGATCGACGCCCGCATGGGCAACACCGCCGACGCGGCCCGCGAATATCGCGCCGCCATCTCCGAGAATCCGCACTTCCTCGCCGCGCAAAAGGAGCTGGAGAAGCTCAAGCCGTGAACCTGGGCGAGGCCCTGCGTTTCGCTTACGACGCGCTGCGCGCCAATCCCCTCCGCTCGTTGCTCACCGCGCTGGGCATGATCATCGGCACCGCCTCGGTGATTCTGGTGGTGACCATCGCCATGACCGGGCGCGACTACATCCTCAACCAGATTGAAGGCGTAGGATCGAATCTGATCTACGCCTTTTACGAGGCGGGCGACAGCGCGCGGAGCGTGCGCCTCTCCGACTATCTGACGCTGGCCGATCTCGAAGCCGTGCGCAAAGAAGTGCCCACCGTTCGCGCCGCCGCGCCCATCATCATCCAGTTTGACCGCATGGTGGTCGATCACGCCGAGCGCGACGTCTCGGTGATCGGCACGAACATCGACTACCGGCGCATCCGGAATCTCAAGATCGACTTCGGACGCTTCTTCGACCGCGACGACATCGAGGCGCGCAACAAGGTCTGCGTGATCACCGAGCCCCTGGCCCGCCGCCTCTTCGGCGGCTTGCCGGAATCGCTGGCCCGGCAGGTGAAGATTCGCGGATTGCAATTCACCGTGGTGGGGACATTTCGGGAGGGAGTAGAGACTTTCGGGCAGTCGGAGATCACCAAAGAGACGCTGCTGATCCCGGTCTCGGTGATGAAGTATTTTTCGCCGACGGAGAAAGTGGACCAGCTCTACTTCTCCGTGGGCCTCGGATCGCAAGTGGTGCCGGCCACCGCGCGAATCAAGGAAGTGCTGGCCGCGCGCCACCGGCCCGGCTCGGTCTACCGCGTCGAAAACCTTTCCGAAATTCTGCAGGCGGCGTCCCGCATCGGCTTGGCGCTGACGATCGTGCTGATCCTGATCTCGGCCGTGGCGCTCGTCATCAGCGGCATCGGCATCATGAACATCATGCTCGTCTCGGTCACCGAGCGGACGCGCGA
>CAZRND010000157.1:0-10667 GCA_964601345.1 uncultured Acidobacteriota bacterium
TCGATGAGCCGGCCCGAGAGAGCTTCCGTTTCAGAGAAGGATTTGCTCTCGAAGACGCCTTTTTCCGCCAGCGACGGATTCCGGTCGCGCTGCCCGGCAATGCTTCGCAAATATGCCGCGGCATCGTTTTCGACCTTCTGCTTCATCACGTCGTCCATCTTGTCGCCGCTCATCAGCACGGGATGGGCCGCACCGGTGTTGGTGCCTGGCGCCATCGCGGCCACGTCGGCCGAGAGCAGGATGAGAAATCCGGCGGAGGCCGCGCGGCTGCCGCTCGGGCCGACCCACACGAATACCGGGATCGGCGAAGCGAGAATGCCGGTGATGATGTTGCGCATCGCGGTATCGAGACCGCCCGGCGTGCTCAGCCGGATCAGAACCGCCTGGTCGCGATGCGTCAACGCCTGGCTGATGCCTTGCGTGATGAATTCAGCGGTAATGGGATGGATGATGCCGTCGAGTTCGAGATAGCCGACGTTCGCCAACGGGCTCGCGACCGTCCCCGCCCCGGATAGCAACCACATTATTCCGAAAGCAAGAATTACGCGCAAACTCCGCCTGGTCATAGTGGCGTCACTTGTCCAAGGTTCGCAGAAGAGCCTGGGCGGCTGGGCTCGCGGGATCCCGCTCCAGAGCCTGGCGAACCGCTTCTCGCGCTTCGCTTCGCTTCCCTTGGCCTATGTAGATTCTAGCAAGAAGGACCCACGGTTCGGAATCTTTGTTGTTGATCCTCGCGGCTTCGTTCAATTCCTCGATCGCTTGCGTCGCCTGTCCCGGGTCTTCCATCAGCCGCTTGGCGCGTTGCAGATGCGCGGCGGCGTGTTCCGGCGGCGCCAGGCTCGCCAGCGGATCTTCGCGCAGGGACTGCAGAGCCATCCGCAACTGGCGGAATCCCGGCTCTTCGTAGTTTCGCTTCAAGCGATCGAGCTGGTTGAGCGGATCGGCCGCGCCGGGACGCGCGATTTCCCTGCCCTTTTCGAAGACCTGGTTCAAATGATCGAGCGAGGATTTCAACAGCGCGCGCGCGTCCGTATCGCCGGGATTCTTCGCCATCGTGTCGCGAAAATAGCGCACGGCCTGCGCGTACTCGCCGCCGCGCCAATAGGAATACGCGAGATTGAAGGAATAATCGGGTTCGGCCGGATCGCTCTCGATGGCCTTCGCGAAACTCTCCGTGGCGGTCTTCTTTCCCAGCCGGGATTGCACGACTCCGAGATCGTTGAACGCCTCGGCCAGCGGAAGCCGCTCGGTGACGGCGCGAAAGGCGTTCTCGGCCTTCTCGAATTCGCGAAGCTGGAAGTAGGCGAGGCCGAGCATGAAATTCGCTTCAAGATAGCCCGGATCGTCCGGCTGGATCCGGCCCAGCCAGACGGCGGCGTTGCGATAGTCGCGTCCGTGGAATTGGATCTTTCCCAACTGGAACGCCGGCTGCGAGAAGGCCGGCTCCATGCGCGAAGCGTCGCGAAAGAGTTTCGATTGCTGCGCGGCCTCGGTGGCTTGCAATCCGCGGATGTAGCTCTCCCATGCTTCCAGACGGATGGGACGTTGCGGAGGCGAGAGTGCGGCCATGCCCGAGGCCTTGGCAATGGCCGCGGCCAGCCGGTCCTGAATCTGCAACAGGTCCGTGAGGCGCCCGCTCTCCTCCAACGGCCGGCTGAGCCGGCCGCGCTTCATCTCCAGAAGCTGCGTGTGGATCGTAATCTGCTCGCCGGCGACGAAATCGCCGATGACCACCCACTCCGCGCCGGTCAATTCTCCCAGCTTGAAGACCGTGGCGTGGCTGAGGACGAAGGCCGGAGGCACGCCCAATTGGTCGAACGCCGCCGCTCTTTCTTCGCGTCCGAAGACGTAGCGCTCGGGAGCGCGCAGGCGGTCGCCGAGCGACTGCACGATGCTCTCGCCGATCCAATCGAGGCCCGGCTGCTTGCTGCGATTTTCGAAGGGGAGAATCAGGACCGCGCCGGCGTTCGCGTCGCCGACGCAAAGGGCGCAAAAAAACACAGCGGCTAGAATCTTGCGCAACTACTCAGACTTAACACAAAAAGGCGGCGGTTGCCAGTTGACCGCGCTGGCAACCACCGGCGAAACAGCTGGGAGTCTACTTCGTGCCCGACGTAGGCCGGCTGCTCCCCTTGGCCACAGCGGTGCCGTCGAGAACCAGCTTCGTGTTGCTGCCGCCGATGCGGACCTCCATAACCACGCGTTCGTCCGCGTTGTAGACGATGGAGTTGTTGGCGAACTTCGAGGCGTTCTCCTCGGAGTGCGCCGGCGACTTGGCGACGGCCTTGCTCCCGCGGTAGAAGACGGCGTTGCCGTCTTCCAGCGCCACGTTGTACTCGCCCGGTTTCAGTTCCGTGCCGTTGACGTCGCTGGGCGTAAACAGCCTAATCGGATGTCGTTTTGTACCCGCGCTTACGGCCAGCGATACGATTACGAGCGCCAATACCAGCAGTGTAATTCTCCTCATACTTTTCCTCCGTAGTGAAAAATTTGCCGCACGCGGAGGTAGACGAGACTCACCCGCGGCAAGATTCACAACAGTGATAAAGGTTTGTGAAGAGTTGTCAGCGCGGAATCGCGACCGGAGGATTGGCCATCAGTTCCGTGAAGGGAGCAGATTTGATCAGCTCGGCGAAGACGGGATCTTCGTAGATCTTCTTCGTTTCCTTGAAGCCTTCCTCGAGCGCCTTGCGCAAATACATCAGCGACAGTTCCAGGTTTCCGGAAGAAGCTTGCGCCTTGGCCAGGAAGAAATGGAACAGCGCCCAATCGTCGACGGAACGCTCCTGCAGAAGCACGCCGTAGGTGCTGTGATGCTCGAAGACCTCGGGATCGAGAGCCAGGGCCTTGCGGTATTCGCCGAAAGCGTCGTCGAGTTTCTTGCGCGCGAAGAGGGCCGTGCCGAGATTCGAGTGCACCGAGGCCGCGTTCGGGGTCAGCTCCAGGGACTTCTCGTACATGCGAATCGCTTTTTTGAAATTCTTTTGGCTGTAGTAGATCGTCCCCAGATTGTTGATCGCTTCCGCGTACTTGGGATTGACGCGCACGGCGCGTTCATAGCAGACGCGCGCTCCCGAAAAATCGAGGAGCTGGTGATGGGCGATCCCGAGCTTGTTCCAGGCTACGGGGTTCTTCGGATCTTTCTTTACCAGTTGGCCGAAACTCTCCACCGCCTCGCGGTAGAGTTTGCGGGCCATCTGTACGTCGCCGTTCCGTTCGAGAGTCTGCGAGTCCGAGATCGCGGGTTGATTCTGCGGCCACGCCGGCGCTGCGGCCGCCAATGCCATGCCCACCAATGGGACAAAGTAGCGCATAGGCCCCTCCTTGAAACACATCTTACCACTTCAAGGCTGTTGCGGAGGTTTTTTGGGCGCTTCCTTGGGTGTGGTGCCGGAGCCGAAAATTCTGCCGAAGAATCCCCGTTTCTTTTTGGCGGGAGCTTCCGCATTTACGGGAGTATCAGCCGTGGTGGGCGCGGGTTGCGTATTGGACGCGACACCGGGCGGCGGGGCCGGCGGAACCGGTTGCTTCACGGCGTCGCCGCGGCGGTCGATCCCGAAGATGTTCGAGAACACGCCGGGGCGTGAGACGCGCTGCAGGCCGTGCCGCGCGCAGAGCTCGCTCGGCTGGCTGCCGTCGATGTACATCTCCGTGACGCGGCTTACGCACCACGGCGTCGAGAGCTGGCCGGTTTCCGAATCGATTTCCACGTTCACCACGCCCGGCGGCGGATCGAACGGCAGAGTGTTGCGATACCGGCGCAACGTGACGGCGCGCTTCATGAATTCGGTCCAGATCGGCAACGCCGACTTCGCGCCTTCCAGCGGCAGGTTGGTATTGTCGTCGAAACCCACCCAGACGATCAGCAGCAGGTTCGAAGTGTATCCAGCGAACCAGCCGTCGCGGGAGCTGCCGGTCTTGCCCGCCGCGGGAGCCGTGAAGCCCCTGCCCCGGACGCTCGCGCCGGTCCCCGACTGGATCACGCTCTCCATCAGGTTCGTCATCAGGTAGGCCACGCGAGGATCGAGGACTCGCACCGGCTTCGGCGCCGCGTGTTCGAGCACCGTGCCGTCGCGCGCCTTGACTTGCGAGACCAGGATCGGATCCAGGCGTTCTCCCCCATTCGCAAAGATCGTGTAAGCGCCGGCCATTTCGAGCGGCGTCGCGTCGTACGAGCCGATGGCCACGGAAGGCGTCGGCTGGACGTTCTTGATGCCCGCGGCGCGGGCCAGCGCCACCACTTTGTCGTAGCCGATCATTTCCGCGACCTTGACCGTGGCGATGTTGTAGGAATGCGCCAGCGCGTTTCTCAGCGTCGTGGGGCCGTAGAATTTTTCATGAAAATTCTCCGGCTCGTAGGTCTTGCCGTCGAACGAGAAGACGGTGGGCTCGTCCACGACCACGGTGTTCGCCGTCATCAAAGGCCGCGACCCATCGATGGCGGAATTGAACGCCGCCGCATAAGTGAACGGCTTGAAGGAAGAGCCGGGCTGCCGCTGCGCCACGGCGCGATTGAGCTGGCTCAGCCCGTAGTTGCGTCCGCCCTGCAGCGCGAGCACCTGGCCGGTGTGCGGATCGAGCGCCACGAGCGCGCACTGCGCTTCGGGAAGCTTTTTCTTTTTCCGAAACGGGACCAGTCGCTGGTCGACTTCGGCCATGCCGATGCGGATCGCTTCCGAGGCGATCTTCTGCAGGTCGATGTCGAGTCCGGTGTAGATTCGATGCGCGTTCGAAACCAGATCCTTCTCCGGATACCTTTCGAGCAACTGATCTTTGACGAGATCGACGAAGTAGGGAGCATCGCCCTGGTCGAGATAGGGCGGAACCACGCCCAGCGGTTTCTGGTTCGCCTCGTCGCGCTGCGCCGCGGTGATCGCGCCGGTCTGGACCATGGCATCGAGCACGCGGTTGCGCCGCTGCTTGGCCCGGTCCGGTTGGCGGTAAGGATTGTAGAAGCTCGGACCGTTCATCAGGCCGGCCAGGAACGCGGCTTCGGGGAGGTTCAGCACTTTCACGTCTTTGCCGTAATAGACCAGCGAGGCCTCGCCGATTCCGTTGATGCTGAAACTGCCGCGCTGCCCGAAGCTCACCTGGTTCATGTAAAACTCGAAGATCTGCTGCTTGGTGAGGCGGCGCTCGAGTTCGAGCGTGATCATCGTCTCCGAAAGTTTCCGCTTCCAGGTGCGCTCGCGACGGTTCAGGAAGAACAAGCCGCTGAGCTGCATGGAGAGCGTGCTGGCTCCCTGGTAGTGTCCGCCGCGCAGATCGTCCCATCCGGCCTTGATGACTCGCAAGAAGTCGATACCGGAGTGCTGGAAGAAGTTCTTGTCCTCGATGGCCAGCACGGCGTTGACCAGGTGCGGCGGAAGATCCTCGAAACGCACCAGGCGGCGCTTCTCCCGCGAACGGTCGAAAAGGTTGGTGATGATCTGCGGCTCGAGGTCGTAGCGCTGGCGTTCGGTGTTGTCCTTGAGCGATACGATGCGCTGCACCTGGCCCTTCTCGATGCGCAGCAGGCCGGGCTCGTCCTTGAAGTAGGAATCGGGCCCCGGAAAGATCTCGATGCCGCCGGGAATCACGTGGTACCAACCGGTGGGATTCGTTTTGTTCTCGGAGTATCCGGCGCGGCGCAAGGACGCCCCGATCTCCGAGAGCGAAGCATCCTGTCCCGCAAAGACCGGCTCGGGCGCGGCATATAGCCGCGAGGTGTTGGCAAAGACCTGGCCGCTGAGCCGCTTGTCGATCAGGCGGGAGAAGTAGACGTAATAGTAAGTGAAGACCGAAGTTCCGCCCACGCCTACAAGGATGACCAGCGCCAGGATCACCTTGAGGACAGGGTGGATACTTTTGCGAAGCTTGATCTTCACGAAGGCGTGTTGCCTCCCTTTAGGTTTAGACGCGGGCGGGCCGCCGGTGGTTTATTTCGCCGTGATGATTTTGTTGCCGCCCGTGGGGTTGAACTCCAGGTCCACCGGCTTGACCGGCAGCTCGACGTGGACCGTGTACTTCACGTCGATGCTGACCGTCGTGCGCCTCTTTTCCACTCGAATCTGATCCGGAACCAGGGTAACGCCGCAGTCTTTGGCTTTCTCGATCACGTCCTTGCGGATGTCTTCGGCCGTCTTGGCCTGCTGGTAGCTGGTGTACTGCGCGATGGTCTGGATCTGGTCCTGCAATTGGTAGTTGTTGACAAAGGGCGGCACGAGCTTGACCATCAGGAAAATGATGATGCCGAGAACCACGACCGAGAAAATCGCCTTGAAGTTGCTGAAGCCCTTCTCCCGTTGTCTTCCGCCAGTCATACCATTCTCCCTTCCGCGAACCAGTTACTCAGGGATTCTAGCATATTCCGCATTCTGACTTTCCTTTCCTGCCCGGCTGCGTCCAATGGACATGGAATCCATCCTCAGGAATCTCAAGCACGCCGCGCGGACCTTGGGCAGGAGCCCGGGCTTCACGGCGACGGTGCTGCTGACTCTCGCCCTCGGCATCGGCGCGAATAGCGCGGTATTCTCGGCCATCTCCGCCGTGCTGCTCCGGCCGCTGCCGTTTCCGGACGGCGACCGGCTGGTGGTGGTGACGCAGGCGCGCCCGCAGACTTCCGAGTCCTTTGTGGCCCCCGTGCGCCTCGAGGAGTGGAACAAGTGGAACTCGACGCTCACGGGCATCACCGGCTACTACATGGAGAACGTTTCGGAGACTTCCGGAGAGCTCCCGGAAAGGCTCAAGAGGGCGTGGGTCGCTCCGCGCTTTTTGCAAGTGCTGGGAGTCGCGCCCGTGCTGGGGCGCGACTTCGCGCCTCAGGAAGAGCACTTCGGCGGTCCAAACGCCGTCCTGATCAGCGACCGTTTGTGGCGCCGCCGCTTCGGCGGCGACCCCAACGTTATCGGCAAGACGTTGCGGATCGGCGCAGCCTACTCCATCACGGGAGTCATGCCGCCGTCCTTCCGATTTCCCGATCGCGACGTCGACCTGTGGTCGGTCAGCGCGCCCGACGCTCCCTATGCGCAATCTCGCGAGTCCACCTGGTACACGGGGATCGGCCGTCTGAAGCCGGGCGGCACTTTGGCGGAAGCACGCGCCAACCTCGCCGCCGTGCAGTCGAATCTCGGCCGGCAATATCCGAAGACCGACGCCGTGATCTCGTCCGTGATCCAGCCGCTTAAGGAAAAGCTCGTGGGCGGCGTGCGGGAATCGCTCTGGCTGCTCTTCGGATCGGTGACGCTGCTTCTGCTGATCGCCTGCACCAACATCGCCGCGCTGCTCGTCTCGCGCGCCGCCGCGCGCCGCCAGGAGATTTCGGTGCGATTCTCCCTCGGCGCGTCGCGAGCCGCGGTGATGGGACAGTTGCTGGCAGAAGTTCTCGTCCTAGCCATTGCCGGCGCGTCGCTCGGCCTGCTGGTGGCCGGCGGAGCCTCCCGAATCTTCCGCGCGCTCGCGAAAGACCTCCCCAGGATCGACGAAATCGGACTCGATGGACGCATCGTCCTTTACGCGCTGGCCTGCGCTGTGGTGGTGACGCTTGTCTGCGGGATGCTTCCGGCGGTGCAAAGCACGCGTCGGAAGCTGACCGTCTCCCTCGCTCAGGGAGGGCGCGCCCAGGTTTCGTCGCGGAATCCTCTGCAATTTCTGCTCGTCGGCGTGCAAGTAGGACTTGCCGTGACCTTGCTCGCGGGAGCCGGACTTTTGCTGCGGAGTTTTCAGGAACTCGGGCGCGTCTCGCCGGGTTTCGACGCGCAGAAGGTCCTGACCTTCCATATCAGCACGTCGTGGGGCGAGACGAAAGACTTCAAAGCCGCCAAGCAGCGCACTGAGAGAATTCTCGACGGGCTGCGCGCGATTCCCGGCATCGAGTCGGCCACCACGGCGATTTCCCTGCCCGGCGTTCCGAGCCAGTATCCGGTGGAGCTCAAGACCGCCGAAGGGCGCGCGGAGACCGAACCGAAAATGATCGCGGAAGGGCGCTGGGTCACGCCCGAATACTTTGCGACGATGCGGATTCCGCTGGTAACCGGGGAGCTTTGCCGCAACGATCCAAATGTCGCGACGGCGATGGTGAATCGCTCGTTCGCCGGGCGCTACTTCGGCGACTCCTCGCCGATCGGACGTCACCTGGTTGAGCCGTCGAATCCTCACAACTCGCCCGCCGAGATTCGCGGGATTGTGGGAGACGCGCGCGAGACCGGCCTGACTCGCGAGCCGGCTCCCACGGCCTACTGGTGCTCAGGTACGGCGCAACCAGGCACGTACTTCCTGGTCCGCGCGCGCATAGATCCGGATGCGCTCGCCGGAACGATTCGCCGCAGGGTTCGTGATCTCGAGCCGCGACGCTCGGTCTACGACCTCACGCCGCTCGCCGGACACATCTCGGACGCCTACGCGGAGAATCGCCTGCGCACTGTGCTCCTCGCCTTTTTCGCTTTGACGGCGATCAGCCTCGCGGCCGTGGGCCTCTATGGAACGCTCAGCTATACGGTAAATGTGCGACGGCGCGAGGTGGCGTTGCGCATGGCGCTCGGCGCGACGCGAGGTCGCATCGCGCAACAGTTTTTGACGCAAGGCTTGCGCGTTGCCGTGCTGGGTGCGCTCGCCGGCTTGGCTCTGGCGACTGCGTCCGGACGCCTGCTGGCCGGAATGCTTTACGGCGTCACGGCGTCGGATGCGACGACACTGGCCTGCGTTGTTGGGCTGGTCCTCGCGGTGTCGGCACTGGCGTCGCTACTGCCGGCCCTTCGCGCTGCGCGACTCGAGCCGATGGACGCCCTGCGGGAAGAGTGACCGCTATCTCATCTGCTGAATCTTGCCGCCCTTGGCTCCGGTCATCAGCTTGACCAGTTCCTCGGTGACTTTGGGCTCGAGCCCTTCGGTGTGTCCTTTCTCGAGGCGAACAACGTCGGCGACGATCATTCCGTCCTTGCAATCGGCGTACGCAGCGACTTGGGCTTTGCCCGGCGCGGGCAGCAGTCCCCAAGCCGGATTCGGCGGATTCTGTCGCGTGCTGTCGTAGACGTAGCCGGCCTTGGTATCGGCGACCTCGTCGCCCTTTCGCTTCGCGCCGCAGCCGAGCTTCGTTGCCCACTCGGAAGCCTCGGGCATGCCTTTGTCGTCCATTTCTCGCTGTCCGGTTTCGAAGATGAACGAGAACTGACCGGACGGAAGCTCGCGCAACGCCGCCATCGCCGCGGCCATGCCGGATGCTGTCGCCGCCGGAGCCGCGCCGCCGCGTCCCGCGCCTGTAGCCGCCGCGCCGGGAGGCGGACCGAACGATCCGCCGCGTCCGGGACTGCCGCCGAGGCGTCCGCCCGAAAGACTCAGCCAGCCGTCGGCGCGATCCTTGAAGAAATCCGTGCGGATGATCCGGTTCGAAGTCATGCCGCCCTGGGAATGTCCCACCAGCCAGAAAGCCTTGACGTTGCTCTTCCCGATCTGGCTGACGACGGACTCGACGATGTTCTGCAAATACTCGTCGTCTACCTGCGACCAGGCGCGCGTCGGCGAGCTGGGTGTCGCAATCACCAGCCGGTATTTGTCGGCGTAATCCATGATCGGGAAATAGTGGCGCTGCCAGTTCGCGTACGATCCTGCGCCATGCAGGCTCAGGACGACGGTGACCTTCTCGTCCTTCTTCAGATCGCAGGGATAGTCGAGAAAGTAGGTGCGCCGGGTCTTCATCTCAACCACCGGGCCGGGATTGATGACGCGGTCGCCGATGCAGTCCTTGTCGGGACAATGCAGGACGGGCGGGGTGTTGCATGCCGCGCCCTGAAACTTGAGCGCGTCTTGCGAGTTGGCGAGAACCGCAAGCGAGAGAATGGCCAGTACGAGAAGAGCCTGTTTCATCGAACGCCTCCTACCGACCGTACGGTCGGGCTTCCAGTAGCAAAGACTATCGCTCGCCTGCGCCGCTGTCAAGACGGAGTGAGATAGAATGAGTTTTATGCGAAGCAAAGCGACCGTTCTTCTTTCCCTGCTCTTCTCTTCCTTGTTAGGCGCGGAGATTTCTCCGCAGCGTTACGTCGAGTACGTGAAGTTCCTGGCCTCGGATAACCTCAAAGGGCGCGGCAACGATCTGCCCGAATTGCAAAAGGCCGCACGCTACATCGCCGACCATTTCAAGAGCTGCGGGCTGAAGCCGGTGCGCGGCGGATACTTCCAGCCGTTCAACGCGACGATCGGATCGTCGCTCGGGAAACAGAACCGGCTCACCGGCTACTCCGCTGGCAAGGACTTCCAGCCGCTCGGCATCTCCGACTCCGGAGCATTCTCCGGCGACGTGGTCTTTGCCGGCTACGGCATTACCGCGAGCGAATACAAGTATGACGATTACAGCGGCATCGACGCCAAGGGCAAGATCGTGCTCGTGCTGCGCCACGAACCGCAGGAGATGGACGAGAAGAGCGTTTTTCTGGGACGCGAATTCACCGCCCACGCCGGCCTGGTGCAGAAGGCGCTGAACGCCCGCTCTCACGGCGCGGTGGCGATGCTGCTGGTGAACGATCCCGGCCACGGCGACGACGGCGATCCCTTCATCGCGCTCGATTCCGACATGGGTCCTGAACACCTCGGGATTGTGGCGGTTCAAGTGAAGCGCAGCGTGGCAGCGGCGCTGCTCGCGTCCACAGGCAAGACGCTTGAGCAATTGCAGCAAGCGATTGACCGCGATCTCA
>CAZRND010000157.1:10677-12194 GCA_964601345.1 uncultured Acidobacteriota bacterium
TCGCACCACGCGCGAAATTCAGAACGTGATGGGCATGCTGCCGGGCCGCGATCCCAACGCCGCGCCGTTGATCCTGGGCGCGCACTACGATCACTTGGGACTTGGCGGCAAGAACTCGCTGGCGCCGAACCTGACCGGAACGATCCATCACGGAGCGGACGACAACGCCTCGGGCACCGCCGGGCTACTCGAACTGGCCTGCGCCCTGCGCGACGACAAGCTGTCGCATCCTGTGCTCTTCCTGGCTTTTTCGGGGGAGGAATTAGGGCTGCTCGGTTCGGCGCATTACACGAAAGATCCCGTCTTTCCGCTGGAACAGACGATGGCCATGATCAACATGGACATGATCGGCCGCGCCAAGGACCGCAAGATCATCGTCGGCGGCGTGGGGACAGCGAACGAGTTCCGCGCCCTGGTGGAGGAAGAGAACAAACCCATCGGCCTGAAGGTGGAATTTTCGAACAGCGGTTACGACTCGAGTGACCACACGTCATTCACGGCTCGCCAGGTTCCGGTGCTCTTCTTTTTTTCCGGCCTTCATTTCGATTACCACAAGCCCAGCGACACTTGGGAAAAGATCGATGGGCCGGCGACCGCCGACGTGCTCCGGCTTGTCGAGCGCGTGGTGAAACATATCGATGGCATGAAGGAGAAGCTGGCCTTCGTGCGCGTCGCCGAGCCTCCCCGCCCCTCGGGCGGAGGCGGCGGTGGATATGGGCCGTACTTCGGCAGCATCCCGGACATGGCCGAATCGGAGGCGGGAGTGCGTTTTGCGGACGTGCGTCCGGGCAGCCCCGCGGATCAGGCCGGACTCAAGCCCGGCGACGTGATGACCGCCTTCGACGACCAGCCGATCAAAAATCTCTACGACTTCACCTTTGTGCTGCGCGCCAAGAAGGTCGGCGATAAGGTAAAGGTCACTGTGACGCGCGGGAAAGAAAAGCTCACGGTCGATGTAACCCTCGGCAAACGGCCATAGGGCTACGAATTCGCCTATACTTGGGACAGGAGTGCAAATGGGAATGTTCCAGGTTCGCGTTCGAGTATCGAATCCCCTGGAGAGGTCGCGTTTCTTCGAAGCCGACTTCTGGGTGGATACGGGCGCGCTTTATTCCTTCATTCCCGAAGGACGACTCAGTGAGATTGGGATTCGACCGCTGCGTGCCAGAGATCTGATCCTGGCGGATGGACGGCGGGACCGGCGATCGCTCGGCGAAGCAGTCCTCACCGTGGCGGCGCTCGACGAATCGCTGACCTGCCCGGTTATTTTTGCTCCAGCGGATTCTCTTTACCTACTTGGGGCTACGGCTCTTGAGAATTTTGGCGTGCAAGCGGACCCTACCACGCAGCAATTGCGGCCGATTGCCGCCGTCATCGGCGGATTCCTTGCTTCGGCGCCCACCGACTAGATCGTCAATTCAAATACCAGCAGGCTGACCTGGCCTTGGGGGTTGCGGACTTCGAACGAGGGTTGGGCGTTATTTTCCCCGCTCGACAGCTCCCCTGGTCGTACTGTG
>CAZRND010000158.1:0-12182 GCA_964601345.1 uncultured Acidobacteriota bacterium
CCAGAACCAACTGCACACGTAATGCCAACATCCCTCGTCCTTCGCGGTGCGATTGGCCGGCGTAGAGCAACGCTCCGGTAATGGAGCCCGCGCCGGAGACGGCCATCATGGTCGCATAACCGGAGACTCCGGTCTGAAAAATGTCCTTGGCGAAGACCGGCAGCAACGTCAGCAGTGGGATAGCGCAGAACGTGCTCACAAAGCCGAGCACGGTCAACTGCCACAGCGCCCCTTGCTTCTTCACGAAGGCGAAACCGCTCTTCATGCCTTCGAGGACGCTCTCATCCGTCTTCTGCGGCACAAACGAAGCCGAGATCATGTACAGCCCCACGATGACGGCGATGAAGGAAAGTCCGTTCAGAAAAAAGCACGTCGCCGCGCCGGCTGCCGCCATCGTAGCGGCGGCGAGCAGCGGCCCGATCACGCGAGCCAGGTTGAATTGAATCGAATTCAGAGCGACGGCGTTGGTGACATGTTCGCGTTTCACCAGCCCGGGAATCAGCGCCTGGTACGCGGGTCCGCCGAACGATTGCGCCGTTCCGGCCATGAAAACCAGGAAGAAGAGATGCCAGATTTGCACCCATTGTCCCAGGACCAGTCCAGTCAGGATGAACGCCGCCGTCATCTGCACATACTGGGAACCGAGGAGCAGCTTGCGGCGGTCGAGGCGATCGGCCACGACGCCGCCCACCAGCGAGAAAAGAAGAATCGGGAGATCGGCCAGAAAGGCGATCAGGCCCAGGTCGAAGGCCGTGCCCTTCATGCTCAGCACCAGCCAGGATTGCGCTACCGTCTGCATCCACGTGCCGGTCGTGGATGTGAAAGCGCCGAACCAGACCCAGCGGAAATCGCGATAGCGAAATGCCTGGAAGGTGCGATTTAGAAAGCCGGCTTCGGCGGTTGCTGACAATGAGTTCCTGGTTTAGTTTCCCGCGCCCGCGGCTTTTTTCTTATCCGTGTGCGCGGCCAGAAACTCCTGCAAGGTGGCGCTGAACTTCGGTTTCGTGAATGCGTCCATGTGGCTGCCGCCCTCGATCACCGTGACTTTGAGATTAGACATGGACTTGGCCAACACATCCACGCCGTCCTTCAGCGGATCGACTTCGCCGATCAACGAAAGTGTCGGAATCTTGTTCGCCTTCATCTGCTGCTCGGTCACCGCGAAAGCCTTCATTCCCCGCGCGGCCGCGGCCAGGGCCGCAGGATCGTTGCGGGAGAGCAACATCTTGTTGGTGGCGTCGAGCTGCGCCTTCGTCGGCGGAGGCGCTCCTTTGGGGGTAAGGAAGAGAAGCAAAGGCGAGATGTCGCTCTGGTCGAGCGAGCCGGCCAGCAGGTCCAGGAATCCGCCGTCCACGAAGAAGCCCGCGCCGCCGAGAGTAGCGGTAATGAAGCGCTCCGGATGATCCACGAGGAGTTTGTTCACCATGAATCCGCCCATGGAGTATCCGACGATGTGGGCTTTCTTGATGTTCAACTCGTCCATCAAGCGAAGCACGTCCTCATTCATCTTCAGGCCGTATTGCGCCGGATCGTGCGGCTTGTCGCTCTGTCCGTGGCCGCGATTGTCGAGCGCGACGACCTGGTAATCCGCGGCCAGCGTCTTGATGATCCCTCCAAAGTTGCTCTGGGCGCTGGCGGAGAATCCGTGAACCAGAACGACCGGAGTCCCCTGGCCTTCGACGATGTAATGGATCTTAACGCCGCCCGAATCGAGGAACTTGTCTTCCGCCTGACAGAGGAAACAGACAACGAAGAGGAACAGCCCAAGGCACACCCTTCTTTTGTTCATAAGGAAGAGGATACCCCAAAAACGGCTAGTTTTTCGCGCGCAGTTGCCGCAATCGCGACTGTTGTTCCGCTGACAGAAGATTCTTGATGCGAACCATCAAGCTGATCTGGGTGCGCTTGATCTCGCGCTCGGCAGCCAGCACCTTTTCGAGCTGGTCGAGGACTTTCCCTTCCTCAGTCGGCTGCTGCTTGAGCAAGCCGGTGAGCGTCTCCATGTGGTCCTGCAAGTGCCATTGCCACTCGGTGAACTTGGCCTGGGCCTTGAGGAGTTCCGCGCGAATCGCGTTCTTTGGGGCTTCCTCGAGGTTGATGGCCTTTTGATGCGCCATCACCAGTTCCGGCGGAAAGAGATTCTCCGCCACGGGATCGGAGGGACCCGCCTGCGGCGGTACGTAGTCGGGATGCCCGGGCGCCAGGCCGCGATCCCGGGGAGACTGTTGCGCCGCCGCCAAAGCGGCAGTCAGAAAAAGAAGGACAATGGTCTTCATGGATTCACTCCTCCAAACTTCGGCACAGTCTTGAACAGCGGATCGGCGGACGATCGCAACAAACCCTCCGTAGGCGATCGCCAGCTCGAAATCGAGACGGACTCCCGCGGCGCCGCCTCTCTCGCATCGCGCGATGTCCAGACGGCGATTCCCGCCGCGACAACGAGAGAGCAGAGCGCGAGAGCGATCTTCCACCGGGGCACGGGCGGCGCAAGGTTCGCCAGGACGCGCGCGGCCAGCGAAGGCGAAGGGTCCGATGCCACGAGCCGTCGCAGTCCGGAATCCATCCGCGCGGCGCCGGCGCGGACTTCCTCGAGCGCGGCGGCGCAGGCCGGACACGCTTCGAGATGTTCCGCCAGCCCCGGCGCAGGCGGATCGCCGAGGGCATGATCGAAGATCGCTTCTCGCCACGCGTCGCAGGGTTTCACGGATACAATGCCCTCAACAAAAGCTTTCTGGCCTGATGCAGCCTGGACCGCACGGTGCCCTCCGGGATCTCGAGAATCGTGGCGACGTCCCGGGCGTCGAGTTCGTCGAGAGCGCTCAACGTCAGCACCTGGCGCAGCTTCTCCGGCAGCCTTTCGACTTCCTGTCGGAGCGCTTGCATATCCGTGTGATCCTCGCTTCCATGCGGCCGGCTGTTGAGCCAGTGCGTCTCGCGTTCCATCGCGCGCGAAGACGATCTCCGGTGATTCAGCGCCATCCGCCAGGCGACTCGTGCCAGCCACGAACGGATTGGACCGGCCTCCGGCCCTTTCCACTTCCGATAGGCCTGAAGGAATACATCCTGCGTCACATCCTCCGCGTCGCTCCGATTGCGGACCACGCTGAACGCGATCCGGTACACCAGACTTTGGTTCTCCCGCAGGAGCTGCTCGAATCGAGCCGCGTCCGCGGGCGGAACAGGCACGCTACTGTCCGGGAGAGGGCGGCGCCGCCACGAGACTCAACGCGGCGAACGCCTGCACGGCCGGCAAGAGCTGCGCCAACTGCGCCACGGCCTGGACCTTTTCCTTCTGCTCGGGCGTGAGCAGGCTCACAAAACCCTGATGATAACTGTCCGTGGCCTTGCCGCCGAGTTTTTGGATGGCCTGCATTTCGAGGAATGCCTTTCCTACCGCGGCGGGATCGGGCGGGTCGGCCGACGCGAGCATTTGCAGTTCCTGTCCCTTGGCCGCGGCTTGTTGCTGAATGTTCTGCATGGTCGTGCCGAATCTCTGCACAAGCTGCTGGAACTGAGCGGCCTGCTCCGGGGAGAAATCCAGGAATCTCGCCACGAACTCCGGCGGCGAGGGAGGCGTGCTCTGAGCGGCGAGCAAGGGGCAAAGAATCAGCAAGGTCAGGGCCAGGCGTCTCATGTTGTTTTCTCCTTCAACATGAAGACACCGCCAACCTCGCTCTTGTTCAGTCAAACCTTCTTTTTTCTCGGAGCGCGCGGACGCTTCACGCCGGTTGCCGCGCGACGCCTCTTCGGCGCAGGCGCGAGCGACGATTCATCGAGCGGTTCCGCCTCGCTGGCTGCGGGGGATTCGATCTCCGCAACCGGCTCGGACGCCGCTTCGACGGCAACTTCCTGGACCGCCGCCTCCGGCTCGGCCGGCAAGCTCTCGGCCGCCGCTTCCGCAACCGCCTCGGGCGCAGGCTCGATGACCGTTCGCACGCGCGATGCTCCGTGCTGGTCCGGTTCGATGGAGACCAAGCCGCGGTCGTGCGCCAGGTTCAGCAGCGCGGAGAATTGCTTGAATCCATATTTGCGCTCGTCGAAGCCGGGACGCATCTTGCTGAGGAACTGCTTCAGCCCGTGCAGATGGAATTCCTTGCGCCCGCGCTGGGCGGCTTCCTGCAGCACGGAGCGAAGCACGGCCACGGCGGCATCCTCGCGGCTCTCGGCTTGCGGCGCGGCTTCGGGCTGCTCGCCCGTGGTCAGCGCCAGCACGTAGTTACCATTGCGGCGGTCAATACGGACCATCCCTGCGCCGGCGAGCTTCTGAGCGAAGTCCAGGAAGGAGCTGACGCCGTAGTCGCGCTCGGTGAACGTGGAGTCGAGCTGCATCATCGTGCTCTTGACCAGGCCCAGCAGAGCATCGTGCTCGCGGTCGGCCAGGACCTTCATGGCTCGCGAGAGGAGCGGCAGCGAGTTCGAGAGCGGCAGCGCGTCCTCGCGGTCGCGATCCCGCGATCCGCCGCCTCCCCCGCCTCCGCTGCTGCGCCGCGGACGGCGTACGCCTTCCGGCACGTAGTTGGCGGGCACGCTGGGGACGGAGTGTCCGTCGCTGATGAGGTTTTCGTAGCTGATGAACTCGCGGCAATTCTTCTGGAGAATCGTGGAGGTGAATCCGCGCCCGCCGAGGATGTACACAGCCTTGTTGTACTGCTTCAGCTTTTCGACCAGAGCGATGAAGTCGCTGTCGCCGCCGACGATCGCGAAGGCGTTGATGAAATCGCGCGTGAAAGCCATTTCGAGCGCGTCGAGAGCCAGGTTGATGTCTGCGCCGTTCTTGTCGCCGCGCGGCGAGGGGTCGCGCTGCACCATCTGGACGGCGTGCGCGGCCATCTTCTCGCTGTGCCGCCCGGACATTTTCCAGTTGCCGTACGCAATCTTGGTGACGACTTCGCCACGTTCCTTGATGGCTTCAAGGACGAGCGAAACGTCGAACTCACGCCCCAAGGTGCTCTTCACTCCAATTTCGATGTTGTCGAAATCGATAAAAACTGCAAACTTCAATTGTTCTTCCATAAAGGGGGACTTCCGACTATCTTACTCTGCTCCGGAGAAAAGAGCAAATCGCCTATAATTAAAGGGTTACCATGCAATCGCTGGGCACGTTGAGTATCTTCTTGAGCCTCTTCCATTTCCAGATGGACGAGGCGACCCTATGGCGGCAGGAGCGCGTCGCCATGGTGCGGCAGATCGAAGCCCGCGGGGTCGCCGATTCGCGGGTTCTCGCGGCGCTGCGCACCGTTCCGCGGCACGAATTCGTCCCGCCGGTGGTGCTGCCGAAAGCTTACGAAGACACCGCGTTGCCCATCGGTGAGGGCCAGACCATCTCACAGCCATATGTCGTAGCGCTGATGACCGAGTTGCTCCAGCCTCGCAAGGAAGACCGGGTCCTCGAGATCGGCTCAGGATCAGGCTATCAGGCCGCCGTGCTCGCCGGACTCGTCAAGCAGGTCTACTCGATGGAAATCCATCCAGCGCTGGCCTCGAGCGCCCGCCAGCGTCTTCGCCGCTTGCAGTACAAGAACGTGGAAGTGCGCCAGGGCGACGGCTACGCCGGATGGCCGGAGCAGGCGCCCTTCGACAAGATCATCGTCACCGCCGCGCCGCTCGATATTCCCACGCGTCTGGTGGCGCAACTGAAGCCGGGCGGGCGTATGGTGATCCCCACGGGTCCGGCGTCGCGGCAAGAGTTGATGGTCATCGAGAAGGATGAACGCGGCAAGACAAAGTCGCGCTCGGTCCTGCCGGTGCTCTTCGTGCCGATGGTGAAACCGCCGGAGCCTCCCGCGCCGCCGCCGGCGCCTCCGGAATCGCTTGAAGTGGCGCGCGGCGAAGTGCAGCGAGCCCAAGCCCAACTTGCACGGACGCGCGAAGCCTTCGCCGCCGGTGCCGTCGTGCGCAAAGACGTGGATGCGAGCGAGCGGGCCGTGGCCGATGCGCAGGAGCGGCTCGATCGTCTCGCGAACGGCACGCAGCGTTTGACTCCGGCGATCGCCGCCGAAGAAGTGAAGCGTGCGGAAGATCGGCTCGAGAGACTGCGCGGCGATTTGGACAAAGTGAATGTGCTCGCGGCAAACGGTATGGCCGCTCGGCTCGAAGTTGAAAAGGCGCAGGAATCCGTGCGCGAAGCGTCCGGATTCCTGGACCTGGCCCGGCTCCGCGCCCAGGAACTCGATCACGAGTGGGAGCTGGCGCGCCGCGTGCAAGAGTGGCAGGCGCGCGGCGGCCGTTTCGACGATCGCATCCTGGAATCGCTCGAGAAGGATTATCGCCGCCGCTTCGGACAGGATTTGCCGATCAGCGCCAACGGCCTGACGCTCACCCACGCCATGATGAATTTCGATCACACGGGAAGAACCGACGTCGCCCTTCCTCCGGACAGCGCCGAAGGACGCTGGCTGGTGGAGCAGTTGACGCGACGGGACATCCCGTTCCTGGTGTATCGCGAGGCTGTCCCCGGCAAAGCCACCGGCGCGCACATTCATCTTGGATTGCCTTCTCCACGCCTGCGCGAGATAAAATAGTCCGCTCATGCCCATCATCCTGATCGGCGAGCCGATTCACGAGCGAGGAACGCGCATTCTGGAGAACTACGGGCGCGTGGTTCGGCCGCCCGCGACGACCGAAGAGGCGCTGCTGCCCTTTATGGCCGAGGCGGACGCGCTCGTGGTGCGCGCGCTGGTGCGCGTCAACCGCAAGTTGCTCGAAGCCGCCCCGAGGCTCAAGGTCGTAGGACGCCACGGCATCGGCGTGGACAACATCGATGTGGACGCGGCCACCGATCTCGGCATATGGGTGGTGAACACGCCCGATGCGCCGACCGAGCCCGTGGCGCAGCACTTCGTCATGATGGCGCTGATGCTGGCGAAAAAAATCTGGGGATCGCAGCGCGTCCTGCGGACCGGCGAGTGGAATACGCGGATGAGCTTTCCGGGCATGGAACTCACCGGCCGCACCATCGGCATCGCCGGATTCGGCCGGATCGGCCGGCGCATCGCGCAAATCTGCGGTCCCGCGTTTTCCGCGCAGATTCTCTATTCCGACGTCGTCGCCTGCCCGGAGCTCGAAGCAAGCGTCGGGGCGCGCCGCGTTTCACTCGAGGAATTGCTGAAGGAATCGGACTTTGTGTCGCTGAATGTGCCGCTGATCCCCCAGACGCATCACATGATTGGCGCGCGCCAGATCGCGATGATGAAGCCGACCGCCTATCTGCTGAACCTGTGCCGCGGGCCAGTGTGGGACGAAAACGCGGTGCTCGAAGCGCTGAAATCAGGACGCATCGCCGGCGCGGCCACGGACGTCTTCGAGGAAGAGCCTTGCTCGCCGGACCACCCGCTCCTGAAACTCGAAAACTTCATTGCCACGCCGCACAACTCCTCGGCAACAGGCGAAGCGCTCGAGCGCATGAGCCTGGTGGCGGAAGACATCGTCGCCGTGCTCGACGGCCGCCAGCCCCAATGGCCTGTCAACAATGTCCGAAACAGCGCCAGACACAGTCATTGAGACGCGCGACCTGCGGCGCGTCTTCGGCGCGCTCGCCGCAGTCGACGGCTTGAACCTGCGCGTCGAGCGGCGCCAGTTCTACGGCTTTCTGGGTCCGAACGGCGCGGGCAAGTCCACGACCATCAAAATGCTCACCGGCCTGTTGGGGCCAACGAGCGGAAGCGTGAACGTACTCGGTTTCGATCTCGAAACGCAGAGCGTCGAAGTGAAACGGCGCATCGGCGTGGTGCCCGAAGGGCTGGCGCTTTTCGAAGGGCTCACCGGGAATCAATTGCTGAATTTTGTGGGACGCATGTACGGCCTCGATCGCGCGACAGCCGCCAACCGCGCCGCCGAATTACTCGAGTTCATGGAGCTCGGCGCCGCGTCGGGCCAGATTGTGGCCGACTACTCGCACGGCATGAAGAAGAAATTGGCCCTCGCCGCGGCGGTGATCCACCGGCCGGAGATGCTGTTCCTCGACGAGCCCTTCGAGGGCGTCGACGCGGTGGCGGCCACGTTTCTCAAAGGCATGCTACAGCGCTTCATCGAGCGCGGCGGCACCGTCTTCCTGACCCCGCATGTGCCCGAGGTGGTCGAACGCCTGTGCACGCACGGTACACGCAAACCGGCATCATCCGCGAGGGACGGTCCGTGGCCAGCGCTTCTATTAAAGACTTGCGAGCCGGCGTGGATGTGCCGGGAACCGAAGGCAAGGCCACGCTGGAGCAGATCTTCCTGCGAGTCGTCGGCGGGGCCCGCGTCCATACGGGAGAGCTTTCTTGGCTGTAGATTCTCGTTTTTTCCTCCTGCTCGACGTGCGCCGGCAGATCTTCGTCAACAATCTCCGGCATGCCGGGAAGAAACTGGAGCTGGTCGGGCGAATTCTGGTAGGACTCCTCGCCGGCGTGGGAGCGCTGGCCTTTGGCTTATTCATCGGTACTTCTGCTTTCACCGCGTTACACAGAGACCGGAGCGAACTGTTAGGGTTGGCGCTGTGGGCGATCTTTATCGTCTGGCAGGTGTTGCCGCTGGGGATGAATGTCTCCACGCCCTCCCTGAACTTCCGGGAGATCGCCCGTTATCCCGTCTCGTTTGCTCTCTACTCGGCGCTCGACGCCGTCTACGGCCTCGTGGACCCGATGGCTCTGATCTGTCTCTGCTGGACCGCATGCTTTTGGCTGGGAGCGGTTGTAGCGCGTCCCGCTCTGTGGGGCCGTCTGACTTTGCTGGCGGCCGCCTTTGCGCTGGTGAATCTTCTCTGGAGCCGCGTCGTTACCGGATTCTTCGAAAGGGTACTCGGCACGCGCAAAGGCCGGCAACGCGTGCTCGTCTTCTTCATGTTCGTCATGTTTGTCGTGCAAATCGGCTCCGTGCTGCTCTTCCAATCCATCGATCCGGCGCGTCGTTCGGCGGAAGGCAAGCCCGCCGGTAATCCATGGATCAGGAATATTGGGCTGGTCTTCGGCGGAATCTACACCGCCGCGCCGCAAGGATTGACGCTCCGCGGAATCATGGCACAGGACTTCGATGCGGTTCCGCTCGCGGCCATGGCGGCCGAAGCCGCCGTAGCCGCGCTACTCTTGCGGAGACAGTTGTGGCGGAAATACCGCGGGAGTCTGGAGTCCGAAGTTGCCGCGCCGCGCTCGGCTGCGCAGGCGGAGCCGGCCTGGGAGGTTCCCTTCTTGAACGCCGGTACGGCCGCAATATTCGAAAAGGAGCTGCGCTACTTTCTTCGGGAACCGGCTTCCGCGATGGGTTTTTTCGTCACGCCCCTGACGGTGGTTCTTTTCCATTCCGCGTTCCTGCAAAGGTCCCTGCTGCGGTCCCCGGATATGATCTATCCGTCGCTCGCGGGATTCGTGGTGCTCTCGACTTGCGCGCGGGCCTACAACAGCTTCTGCTACGATGGGCGCGGATTTCACTTCTGGCTTCTCGCTCCCATCGAGATGCGGCAGGTCATCTTCGGAAAAAATCTGGCGTTGGCCGCCATCAGCCTGACGCACTGCCTGCTGGTGACGGTGGGGTCCTTTTACTTTCGGCCGATTCCGGTGATGCGGCTGATCACCGTCCTGGTCGGGACAACTTTCGCCCTTCTCCTCTGCTTGGGAATCGGGAATTTCTTTGCCGTCCGGTATCCGGCCGCGATGGAATACGGGACCATGCGGTCGGAGAAGACGTCGCCACTGGCGATCCTGGCCGGCGTGTTCTTTCAACTCTCGATGGGCGGATTCGTATGGGCGGTGTTTTATTTCAAGCTGCCGTTGCTGCCGTCATTCACGCTCCTGGCACTGGCAGCAGCGCCCTTCTACCGCTTCTCTCTGAATTCGACGGCACGGTACGTGCTCCGTCACCGCGAAGACATGGCCGCGCGCTTGATGTAGCTTGCCACCTGCTCGCAAGTCGCAAACCACACGCCCGGCTTCGATTTCATGTAAGCGACGAACGCTTCGAGATGTTTCATCGGTGCGCGGTGGCCGCTCAGGTAAGGATGCAGCGTCAACACAAAGAGCGTTCCCTCTTTGTACGCGCCGTCGAACTCGTCTTTGTACAAGCCGTAGAGCAATTCAGGCGAGGGCATGTGTCCGTCGCGGCCGAGGTAAGGCGTTTCGGTCAGCGTCCAGTCGATGGCCAGCTCGATGAGACCGGTCGCCTGTCCCTTGGAGACGATTTCGTACGGCTCGTCGAGCGCCTGCAGGCTGCTGTCGTAGAGAAATCCTTTCTTGCGGATCAGATCCAGCGTGTTGGGACTGAAGGCCCACGACGGCGCGCGATATCCCACGGGCCGCTTGCCCGAAACCTTGCCGATGTATTCGATGGCCTGGTCGAGCAAGCGCTCCTCTTCCCCCTCGGAAAGCCGCGGCGGAAATTCGTGGATCCAGCCATGCACGCCGATCTCGTTGCGCCCACTCTTGAGGATTCCCTGGACCATGTCGGGATGCAGCATCGCGTCGACGCCGGTGACGAAGAAGGAAGCAGGGATCGAATACTGATCGAGCATCTTCAGGATGCGCGGCACGCCGCTCTCCGCGCCGAAGTCTGCTGCGGAGAGCGTGGTCGCCGACGTCACGCCGTCGCGCAACTGCGGCGCTTCGGTATCGGTGTCGAAACTCAGGCAGACGGCGACGCGGTTGTTTTGCGGCCACGACTTCGGCGTGAGCTTGCGACCCACGCGCGCCAGTTCCACGGCCTGGCGAAGCTGCTCCTCGGTCCATTTGGTTCCAGGCTGGTTCTGCTGCGTTTGTGCAAACGACGTAGCGGTCAGGAACAAGGCGATGAGACGGAGATTCATGCGGGCATGATAACCTTGATTTCACGGCGGCGGTGTGGTTAAGTGACGCCGGAGTCGCCTATGAATGTGAAGCGCTATTTTCTGGCATCCGGAGCGGCTTATGTCGTGTTTTGCGTGCTTCAACATTTTGGCCCCAACGTGTACTTTCTGGTGGACGAATACGAAGAAGCGAAGTACCTCTGGCGTCCGCAGGCGGAGATGATCCTGCCGCTGATTTTGTTGGGCAACGCTCTCTATGCGCTCATGTTTACGTACATCTTTGTAAAGGGCTACCAGGGTCTGGGCGTCAGCGAAGGCTTGCGATTCGGCCTCTACACCACTCTCTTCGTGGTTGCGCCTCACGCGCTCTATCAATACGCGGTGCAGCCCATTCCCTCGACCCTGGCCGCGAAGTGGGTGGCCCTGGGACTCGGCGACAACATGATTCTGGGCGCGCTCGTCGCGCTCCTCTACAAGAGTCCGGAGAAAGCATGACTCACAGCAAGCAATTCGAGAAACTGGTGGACGACGCCAAGACGCGCGTGCGCGAGATCACCATCGAGGAAGTCCGGCGCAAGCAGCAGGCCGGCGACAAGTTTCATTTCATCGACGTCCGCGAAGACAACGAGTGGATCGCCGGCCGCGCCGCAGGCTCCCATCACTTGGGACGCGGCATCATCGAGCGCGACATCGTCGCGGCCATTCCCGACAATGCGGCCATGATCGTACTCTACTGCGGCGGGGGATTCCGCTCGGCGCTCTCCGCCGATAACCTGCAGAAGATGGGTTACACCAACGTCTGGTCGATGGCGGGCGGCATCCGTAGCTGGCGCAACGCCAAGCTTCCTGAAGAAAAGTAATCCGTTTCCCTACTTCGGTTTTTCCGCGAGCTTGGCGCGATCGGCTCCGACATTCACCTTGGCTTCGGTGATTTGCGTCTCCATATATTTCTGTCCGTTTGCGGAGGCCACGGTCTTAAAGGGCGTCTGAACGCCTCCCACTTCGCGGTAGTCGGAGAGGACTTCCTCCACGTCGCTGACGCCCGGGATCGCCGGCGTCGCGCCACGGTAAGTCTTCTTCAGCACTCTTCCTGAGGCATCCACATAGAGCCGGACCGAGACGTTGCCGATGACGAAGAGCAGGACGTCGGCGTCGCCTTCGTGCTTCTCGAAAGTCACCGTCGGATTGCCAACGAGCGCGAGCAGGTTGGTCAGGTGACGGAAAGCCGTTTCTCGCGAATATTTCTTCTGCTCGGCGTTCTTGTCAGGCGGGCCGGGGGGGCTCTGGCACGTGGGGCCGACCGGAGTACACCCGATCCCGCCGGAGGAGGCCGCGGGCCCACGCGTTCGCGAATGGCGGCCGTGGCCCGGAGAATCCGTCTCGCTCGCGATCTCGCGTCCCGAGGGCTTCCCGGGCCAGACCTCGACGATCG
>CAZRND010000159.1:0-9789 GCA_964601345.1 uncultured Acidobacteriota bacterium
CCTTCAGGGTTTCGAAGCGTTCCCCGGCCGAGGTGCACAAGGAAGTCCTCGCCGTAGTAGAAGACTTCATGAAAAGATAGAAGGATGCAGCTCAGTCAGAAGCTTTATCCCCAACGCAATCTTCCTGAAACGATCCTGCAATTCGGCGGCGGCGTTTTTCTGCGCGGTTTCTTCCAGGATTTTCTCGATCGCGGAATCGAGGCCGGGCACATCGGCGGTCGCGCCGTCATCGTGCGGCGCAATCACGACCGCCGCTCGGCGGCGTTTGTCGCGCAGGGCGGACTCTATACGCTCTGGCTGCGCGGGAAGGCCGGCGGCCAGACGTTCGAGAAGTTCCGGCGGCTGGCCGGCGCGAGCCGCGTGCTGGCGGCGGACGACGAATCGGAGCAGGTCCGGACCCTGGCGCGAAGCCCCCATCTCGAAGTCATCATTTCGAACGCTACCGAGGTTGGATACGCGACGACGGCGGAGGACGTTCCGAGCGCTTCCCCGCCCCCGTCCTTTCCGGCGAAGCTGACAGCGCTCCTGCATGATCGTTGGAAAGCTGGCGCACCCGGTCTGATCGTCATTCCCTGCGAGTTGCTGGAGCGAAACGGCGAGAGACTCCGCCACGCGGTGCTCGATCTCGCCGAGACTTGGAACCTTGCCGCCGATTTTTCCGGCTGGGTAACGAAGGAGATCACCTTCTGCTCGACACTAGTGGATCGCATCGTCACCGGCCCTCCATCGTCCGACATCGCCGATCAGGCCTTTGCCCGGCTCGGCTATCGTGACGACTTGCTGATTACGGCCGAGCCGTACGGCCTCTTCGCCATCGAAGACCAGGGACGAGCCCGCGAGCGTTTCCCCCTGGATCGCGCTTCGCCCGAAGTGGTTTATGTTCCGGACGCGACTCCGTATTGGCGCCGGAAGCTGCGCCTCCTGAACTCGCCGCACACATTGCTCGCGGCGCAGGGTCTCCTGCGTGGATACACGACTGTACGACAAGCGCTCGGAGATCCCGAAGTGCGTCGATACCTCGAGACGACAATCTTCGAAGAGATTGTCCCGACCCTCGGCGGAGACCGGACCGAGAATGAAACCTACGCGCGCCAGGTCCTCGAACGCTTCGAGAATCCATTTGTCGAGCACCGGCTGTTGAACATCTGCTTTCACTGCTCGACCAAAGTGGGCGTCAGGCTCTTCCCGATCATTCAGGATTTCAAGCGCGACAGCGGCCGCATGCCTTCCGGGATTGTGCGCGGGATCGGCGGAATCCTGCGCCTGTTCCAAGACCGCGCGCGCTTCCCGTTCGAGGACAAGAACGCCGAACGCATCGCCGAATGCTGGAACCAAGGCTTGCCCGGACTCGCCAAGAAAGTTCTCAGCGATCCAACTCTTTGGGGAGGCAATGGCGCAGATCCCTCTTTGATTGACGCGTTGAACGCTGTTCTGAAAATGGAACAAAGCCCAAAAACCGCCTAGCCTCTCCATAGCTAGAGTGTAGAGAAACTACACGCTCTTGAACGTTTTGACGGCGTTTTGTTCCAAATCCGGAAAATTTCCTAGGAGATGTTAGGACGGCCCGGTGAATGTGGTATCCCGAGGCATGAGCAAAGTGGACATTCTCCGGATACTCAAGACAGAACGCAAACGTGTCAATTCCCAGATCGCCGAGCATCGGCGGTTGCGCTCTCGCAAACTTACTGGGCGTATGCGGAAAGTGCGATGAGTTGACGCGGATGAGGCGATTGCTGGAAAAGACTTGTCTTTTCCAGTAGAGTGCGGAGGATGAAAGCTGTTGTTCTTTCTAGTCCCCGGGCTCCCCTTGAGGTTCTGGATGTACCTGTGCCGGTTCCAAAGACCGGCCAGGTGCTGGTCAAGATTGAGGCGTGTGGCATTTGCCACTCTGACCTCTTTCTGGCCAATTCTCCGAAGCTGCCGCATCTGCCCCTGATCCTGGGTCACGAGGGCATCGGCGTCGTCGAAGAACTGGGACCGGGTGTCGAAAGCCTCAAGCGAGGCGACCGGGTCGGCATTGCCTTCCTTCACAGCGCTTGCGGCGCATGCGATTATTGCGACAGCGGACGCGAGACCTACTGCCTCAAACAAGTCCAGACCGGCTATCACGTCGACGGAGCCCTCGCTGAGTACGCGGTGGGCTCGGCCCGCCATGTGGCACGCATCCCGAACGGGCTCTCGATCCTGCAGGCAGCGCCGATGTGTTGCGCGGGGCTCACCGCCTACAAAGCTCTGAAGACCGCGGCGCTCCGGCCGGGGGAATGGGTGGCCATCTTCGGAGTCGGCGGGCTGGGCCACTTGGCGATTCAGTTGGCCCGCCGCTCGGGCTTGCGTGTCGCCGTCTCCGACATCGTCCCCGAGAAGCTCCAGCAGGCCGTGGACCTCGGCGCGGAGCTGGTGGTGAATTCGAAAGTGCAGGTTCCGAAGGGAGCGCTCGCTCCGCACGGCGGCGCGGCGGCGGCGATTACTTTTACGGATTCCCCGATCGCCGTAGAACAGGCGTTTCAGACGCTCAAACCGGGCGGGATTCTCGTCCTGGTAGGCCTAAGCCTGAAGCCGTTTGCCCTGCCGGTGCTGCCGACGGTGTTGCAAGGGATGCGCGTGGCCGGCTCTTTCGTTGGAACGCATCAGGAACTGCAAGAGATCATAGATCTCGCCGCCTCGGGCACGCCTCACGTACAGGTGGAAACCTGCCGCCTCGAAGACGTGCCTGGTATGCTCGAACGGATGAAAGAGGGCAAGATCCTCGGACGTGCCGTTGTCGAGTTTTGACGGGAAAAAACGTCGCGGCGGGGGTTTACGCCGCGAGCGTTAGGGCGACCAGCGTAAGAATTAGAGGCCAGCCCTAAGCTGAACTTGTGTGCTCTTTGATGTAGCCTACAATTACCCATAGGTTAGGGACAGACGAACAGGATTTAGTATACCTAGGCCCGGAAAAAAATAGAACTGTGGATTTCCAAGTACTATCGGTCCCAGTACAATGGTGAAAACAATGGCGACTCCAGCTCGGATCACGGTTTTGGGACAGATCCATCGGATGCAGGACGTTCCCGACCCCGTCCTCTGTGAGGAATGCCTTGCGGGTAACGATGAGGCGTGGTCGGCGCTCCTGGAACGCTACCAAAGCTTGATCTATTCGATTCCCCTCAGTTTCCATTTATCGCCTGAGGAAGCCGCCGACATCTTCCAAGCTGTGGCCCTTGATCTGTTCACGGATCTCGAAACGGTGCGGAATCAGGAAAAGTTGGGCAACTGGTTGTTCTCCGTCACCCGGCACCGCTGCATCCGGCACAAGGAGAGCGTCTTGGCAGATCCGTCGCGGCGCGTGGACGTCGAGCGGATCGGCGGGTTTCCCGACCCCAGGCTGACGACGGAGGAATTGCTTGGACAGGTGCAGGAGGCCGGCCTTTTGAGAGAGGCCGTCGCGGAGCTACCGCCTCGCTGCCGCAATTTGGTGGAATGGCTTTTCTACTCCGATCCAGCTCCCTCGTACGAAGATGTAGCCCGCCGCCTGGGAGTGGCGAAGAATTCTGTGGGCTTCATTCGCGACCGCTGCCTGAGCAAGCTGCGACTCTTGGTCGAAGGCCGCGGCTTGTCCTTCGGCCGTTCTCATCTCGCGCCATGAATCCGGTTCTCAATCCGCTGCCGCGCGTCGTCGAGCTGGCCGACGAAGTCGTACGCCTTTGCCGCGTCGATACCGGCGCTGCCTGGCAGACCGCGAAGGAAGCGCTGCGCATCGCGGAGGGCTCCACTGAACCCCGCGCCCTCGCTTGGGCCGTGCGCGCGCTCGGCAACGTGTCCCATATCGCGGATCGCAACGTCCAGGCGGTGGAGTATTACGACCGCGCCTCGCGTCTCTTTCATGAAGCGGGCGACCAGTTGGAAGACGCCCGCACGCTCTCCAGTCTCGTCATGCCTCTGGCCATGCTGGGCCAGTACGAGCGATCGCTGGCATGCGCCGCGAGCGCTCGCGCGATGTTCGAGCGCTTGGGAGAAATCGCGCGCATCGCCCGGCTGGAGATCAACCTCGGCAACGTTTATCACCGCCAGGACCGTTTTCCGGAGGCGCTCCAATGTTACGTCAGCGCTCTCGGCGGGATCGACTCGCGGCAGGACCCGGAAGCTTGCGCCGTGATTCTCTCGAACCAGGCAACCACGCTGATTTCGATGAATCGCTTCGGCGAGGCGCTCGAGACCTATCGCCGGGCGCGCGACTTTTGCGCCTCCCAAAACATGACGCTGCTGGTGGCGCAGGCCGACTACAACATCGCCTGGCTGCATTACCTGCGCGGCCGGTATTCCCAGGCGATGGAGATGCTCCACCGGGCGCGCGCCAGTTTCGAGTCCGCCGAAGGCGCCTTCCACCTCGGCCTCTGCGATTTGGACGAGTCGGAGATCTGCCTGGAGCTGAATCTTGCCGCCGATGCGCGACGGCTGGCGCGGCGGGCCGGCGAACGCTTCCTCCAGGTGGGCACGAGCTATGAGCTGGCGAAGAGCCTTGTTTGCGAGGCGCGCGCCGAGCATGCCGCCGGCGATTCCGCCAAGGCCCTGGGCCTACTGCAGCAGGCCTCCCTCCTCTTTTCCGGCGAGGCCAACGAATCGTGGGTGCGCATCGTTGCGCTGTACCAGTCGCTGGTGCATTTGCAGAGTAGCAGTCCGGCGCTTGCACTGCAGCCGGCCCTCGATGCCAAGAAGTTTTTCACCCGGCAGGGAGCGGCCACGCGAGCCATCTTTGCCGGATTGCTCGCGGCGCGGGCCTATTTCGCGACCGGCGATCCGGTCCGGGCGGAAGAAGAGATTCGCGGCGCGCTCCAGAGCCTCGAAGGACTCGAGGCGCCGTGGCTGGCATTTCACGGACATCTCCTCGGCGGCAAGATCTCTCTGTGGCGCGGGCGAACAGGAGCTGCGCGGCAGGCCTATCGCGCCGCCATCAGCGCGCTCAATGCGATGCGCCATAGTATCCGCTTCGACGAAATCAAGATCGCTTTTGTGCAGGACAAAGTCGAAGCGTTTGAAACGTTCGTTCTGCTGTGCCTTGAAGCGGCTCACGAGGACCCGGCGCTGGCCTCCGATCGCGGGAAGGCGCTGCTCCAGGAGGCTTTCGGCGCGATCGAAGCTTCGAAGTCGCGTTCGCAAGCGAATCTCATCGCGCGGGCCGCCACCACGCCCGCCGCCGCCGGGGACGCCCTTTCGCGGCGCATCGAGGATTTGCGCGAGGAATTGAACGGCTGCTATCGCCGCCTCCTGCACCGGGAGTTCCGCAAGGATGCACCGTGTTCCCCGGAACCGGCCGGCCTGCTGCACGAGATCAGGTCCCGGGAAGACGAGCTCCTCGACGCGCTTCGACGGCTTCCCGCGGCGGAGCAGTACACAGCGGTGGAAAAACCTCCCGCGTCGCTCAAGGAGATTCAGGAATGCTTGCCGCCGGACACTCAACTCGTGGAGTTCTTTAAGGCCGAGGATACCGTGCTGGCGGCGATCATCGGCCGCGACCATCTTCAGTTCTTTCCCGGTCTCTCGCTGGCCTCGCGCGTCGAGCGCTCTCTCCGCCTCTTTCGCTTTCAGATATCGCGGATGTCCACCGGCGAGCCGGATGTCTCCGAGGAGATCAAGGGCGAGGGCTCGCTCGTTCATCTCGAAAGTCTCTACCACCTCCTGATTGCTCCCCTGGCGGCGCATCTGACGGCCGAACACCTGGTGATCGTCCCTCACGGGTTCTTGCACGGATTGCCGTTCCATGCTCTTCACGAGAAGGGCCGGTTCCTCGGCGACCGCTATACGATTTCTTATGCGCCCTCCGCCACACTGTTGCGCGATTGCCTGCTGCGCCGGCCGGCTTCGGGATCCCATTCGCTGCTGCTGGAAGCCCAGGATGAAGGCTTGTCTCACGTGCCGCGCGAGATCGAGGAGCTGCGGGGCCTGCTTCCCGAGGCCGAGGTCGCGCGA
Source organism: uncultured Acidobacteriota bacterium (assembly GCA_964601345.1). Taxonomy (GTDB): domain Bacteria; phylum Acidobacteriota; class Terriglobia; order JAJPHL01; family JAJPHL01; genus CAZRND01. The sequence goes on from CAZRND010000159.1 coordinate 5,947, forward strand.
GGCGCGCGACCGGGCATGGAGGCCCTGCGCAGCTCCGGAGCCACCGCGCGATTCCTGCATATCGCCGGGCACGGCGTTTTTCGCCAGGAGCATCCTCTGTTCAGCTCTATTCAGCTCGGCGAAGGCAGCCTGACATTGTTGGACCTTTACGGCATGCGCCTGAATTGTGAATTGGCCACGCTCAGCGGCTGCGGCACAGGCCGGTCTGCCGTCCTGGCAGGCGATGAGCTGGTGGGCCTGACGCGCGGCTTCTTTTTCGCCGGCGCGCAATCCTTGCTGGTCAGTCTCTGGGCCGTGGACGATTCGACCACGGCTCGCTTCATGAGCGCCTTCTACGCTCAGGTCTGCGGCGGCCGTCCGAAAGCCGAGTCGCTGCGCTCGGCCGTTCAAGCCGTTCGTTCCGAAAAGCGCCATCCGTATTACTGGGCGCCATTCTTTCTTGTGGGGAAACCATAGCAAAATGCGTCATTATTCCATTTCCGAAGTCGTTCTCCTGATCCGCGGCGGCCTTCCGCACCAGGTGCCGCAGCTTCTTGGGCACCTCGAGACTTGCGAGAGTTGCCGCGAGACCTACCGTATCGGCGCCTGGATGTCGGAGGTCGCCGACCGGGACCGCCGCTCCAAACCGCCCGAGTGGGTGCTGGAGCGGGCCAAGAAGATCATGAGCCAGAAGGTGCAGGCTCTTCTCAAGACCGATCCGGTCAGCATTCCCGACCTGGTCTTCGATAGCTGGCGGTCGGCTGCGCCGGCCTTCGTCCGCTCGAGCGCCGGCGTCGATCGCCACCTCGTCTACCGGCACCCTGCCTTCCGCATCGCCGTGCACGTCGAGAGCACCGAGTCGAAAGGACTCGTCTCCATCGCCGGCCAGTTACAGCCGGAGGAGCCTTCACAGCCCGTCGCCGGCGCGCTGGTACTTCTTGCCGACCAACTCAAGGTCCTGGCGCACTGCAAGACCGACGCCCGCGGCGAGTGGGTGTTTCCGGCCACGCATTCGCCGCGCGACCTGTGGATCGCTTCGTCGGGAGGCACGATCCGAATCCCTCTCGAAACTCCGCGCGAGGACGATTACCACCTTGCGAATTGATCTTCTACTATCGCCTCTAGTAGACTGGTGAAAGGCTATGGGCAAGTCACTTTTTTGGGCATTGGTCCTGGTTGGCGGCCTACAGGCCGCGATGGCCGGCCAGGATGGACCCCTCCGAATTCTGGTGAGAACGCGCAACGGCGGACAGGCCCACTCGGTGGCAATGCGTCATGACCTGGGCGTCGTCGCCCAGTCGATGGTGCAGTACTACGATTTTCAAGGCGTCCTGACCGAGGTCACAACCGACCAGGACCCCGCCATTATCCTTGCGAATCTCGCCGACGATCGGGACGTGGTGCACGCGGAGGTGGAGCCGAAGGGTACGTTACCGGCCTCGGTGCTCACTCAATCCACCGCTTCCGTCCTGAACCAGTCCACGGCTTCCGTGCTCAACTCGCTGCTCGACACGGCTCCGACCTCCTTCTTCGGAGCTTCGCTCCCCAACGGATACGTCAACCAGCCCGCCATGGTGAGAATCAATCGCGCCTTGGCGCACCAGATTGTCACCGGTACCGGGCTCATCATCGCCGACATTGACAGCGCGATCGACCCCGAACATCCGGCCTACAAGAGCGTGCTCGTTCCGGGCTTCAACTTCCTGAAGAACAGCTCCGACGTATCGGTATTCAGCGATCTCGACCAATCGACCGCCTCCGTGTTGAACCAGAGCACCGCGTCGGTTCTCAATCAAAGCACCGCCTCGGTACTGAATTCGGGCGCGGTGCTCTTCCTCGACCAGTCGACAGCCTCCGTCTTGAACGGCCAGTCGCCTTACCTCGGCCACGGGACGGAAGTGGCCGGCGTCCTGCACCTGATCGCGCCGCACAGCGGCATCATGCCGCTCACCGCGTTTGGACTCGACGGCACGGGGAGTTTCTATAACATCATCGAGGCCATCAATTACGCGGTGGCCCACGGGGCAGCGGTGATCAACTTGAGCTTCAGTTGCGATTGCCAGAGCGTGGAGCTGGCAGCGGCCATTCGAAATGCCAACCACAAAGGCGTCCAGTTCGCGGGATCGTCCGGCAACGACAGCTCCCAGATCCGCCTCTTCCCGGCAGGCTATTCGGAGGTGTTTTCGGTGGGCGCCGCCAATCCGGACGACACCAGGGCGGACTTCAGCAACTACGGAGGCACTCTGTTCGTGGTCGCGCCGGGCGCGGGCATCGTCACTGCTTTCCCGGGCGGCCGCTGGGCCGGAGTTTGGGGCACGTCGTTCAGTGCCCCGATGGTCGCCGGGCAAACCGCCTTGTTGATCAACCACGGCGTGTTGTTGCAGAACCTGCGCTTCGCGATCTCCAATTCATCAATCGCGACCGGCAAAACGAATCGGACGATTTATACCGGGTTCGGACGCATCGATTTGCTCGGTTCTCTGCGATAATAGAAGCCAGCATGTACCGGCTCGTCGCTCTCTTCGTGCTCGCCCTGACGCTTCCCGCTCAGGAGCAGCCGCAGCGGCTGGTCTATGAAGCGGTCATCCACGATCGCGGCAAGACCATCGGCACGACGATCCTGCTGGAATCCGGGGGAGGCAAACTGGGCGGGTGGATCCAGCAGCACGACTTCCGGCCCCTCGAAAGCGGGTCGGCCACAGCCTCAGGTTTTACTTTCAGTGCGGGCGGCAATACATACAATCTAAATACTGCTACGAGCCGGATCATGTACGGCGGGCCGGACGGAAGCGGGGACCAGCGAGCCTCCAGAATGGATCCGGTTCGCGGCCGCATCTATCGTCTCACCGAGCGCGCCGACGACCAGCAGCTCATGACTTTGCAGACCGATCACGGCGAGCAGGATTTCACCATCGAACGTCCCACCATCTGGAAGAAGAACGGCCCCCCGATCCGCAATTTTGAGCGGATGGAGGAGCTCGTCGGCAAGACGGTCACCATCTGGCGAATCAAGACCGGTGGGGTCTACACCGTGGAAGTGATCGAGGAACCTGCGGGGATGGACATCCTGGCTAAGCTTCCCAAGGAAAAGAAAGAAAAAAAGCCCAAGCGATAAGGGCCACCGCTACTGCCACTCGTCCTTCTTGGCTTTGTTCTTCCGGCGGATGATGATGATCACGACAAAGGCGATCGCCAGTACGCCGGCGACGACGCGGATGATGCTGACATTATCCATAGGTTCTCCAAGGGGAAGATACTAGAGTCCAGCCAGAGTGCGCAACAAAGAAAGCACGCCCGGAACCAACACCACGACAAACAGAGCGGGCAGGATGAAGACCACGATCGGGAAGATCATCTTGACCGCGGCCTTCGCAATGGCGGCTTCGATATCGAGACGGCGCTTAACGCGCAGCGAGTCGGCAAAGATGCGCAACGACTGCGCTAGGCCCGTCCCAAAGCGCTCCGACTGGATGATCATTCCCGAGAGCGAACGAATCTCCGCCAGTCCGGTGCGCCGGGCCATGTGCTGGAAGGCCACACCGCGTTCCTGGCCGGCCTGCACCTCTACGGTCATCAGGTAAAACTCCTCGGAGAGCTCGGGATAGACGTACTGCAATTCCTCGCACACGCGGGCGATGGCTTGATCGAGGGAGAGCCCGGCGCCCAAAACGATGCTGAGCAAGTCGGTGGAATCGGGGAGTGCCGCGAGCAGGCTTTGCCGGTAGCGAGCCCGCAGCGAGAGCAGCGCCTGCTCCGGCAAGAAGTAGCCGATGACCAGAGCGCCCGTGATCGCGAGGGCTGTCTGCGGCGCCGATTCCCCGCCCATCAACTGATAGGCCCCCACAACTAGCAGCGACATGAACC
>CAZRND010000159.1:9799-12164 GCA_964601345.1 uncultured Acidobacteriota bacterium
GCCTTGACGGCTCCGGGACGCCGGATGCCGGCGCGCAGCAGCTCCAGCTCTTTTTCCACGAACCAGGAGGGGCCAAAGATCATCCCGAAGGTCAGGCTCAGCAGAATGTCCCAAAAATCCTCTTCGCGGCGAATGGAGATCCCGCCGGCGCGCGCTTGCAACTCAGTCATGCGCAGCCGCAGCGGGCTGCGGCGCATCTCAACGTAGTAGATCGCCCCGCAGAGCAAGGCCGTGACGTTGAGCAGCGCCACGACAAAGACGGCGAAGAGGAGCGCGGGAGACATTACATTCGCACCGACGAAATTTTCCGGATCACCAGGATGCCGATGAGCTCGGAAATCAAGGCATACGTAAAGAACTTGGACCCGAGTTCCGTAGTCCAGAGAATCGAGACGTAGTCGTACTTCACGAAGGCGAAGACCAGCAGCGTGAAGACCGGCAGGCTGCAGAGCAAGGCCGCCGAAAAGCGCTGCTGGGCCGTGTGCGCGCGAAGCTTGGCGCGCAATTGCAGGCGCTCGCGGATCACCGTGGAAAGGTTCTCGAGCACGGACACCAGGTTCGCGCCCGTCTCCCTTTGCAGCACCAAGCCCGTCGAGAAGAAACGCATGTCCAGGAGCGGGACGCGGTCGCCCAGGTTATGCAGCGCCAGTTCCACCGTGGAGCCGAGCGTCAGCTCCTCGGCCACTTTCTTGAATTCGCCGGCGATCGGTTCCGGGGTCTCCTTAGCCAGCACTTCGATCCCGCTATGGATATTGTGACCGGCCCGCATAGCCCGCGTGAACAGGTCGATGCATTCGGGCAGGCTCTCCTCGATCCGGGCCATCCGTTTCCCTCTCTTCCACAGCACGTAATAGATCGGCAGGAAACCTAAGCCGAATGCGACCATGATTTCGAGGATGCGCACCGGGAAGATCTGCAGCACTTCGCCCAGCACGATGGTTGCGGCGGCGATGATGACTCCGGTCGAGAGCACCGCCCCGGCCTTGTAAGGGAGCGCGGCCTGTTCCAGCATGGCCTGCAATTGCCTCATGACGCGCAACTGCGAATAAATCTGATCGAGGAAGCCGACGCTCGAGAGCGAGCGCTCGCGCAGCAATGGACCAGCCTTGCGCTGGACGCGCTCGGCGCGCAGCCCGCGCAGGCGGCGCTCGGCGGCTTCCGCCGCGCGCCGTTCCGGTCCCCAGACGGCGTACTCGCAGGCGATGGCGGCGGCCCCGGTGAAGAACAGGAAGATCAGAAAAATGGAGAAGACCGGCACTAGCCTTTCACCTCCGACGTTTCGGCGAACATTTGCGCCGGCAAGTGGATGCCGGCCGCGCGCAGGCGATCGAGAAATCGCGGGCGGGCGCCGGTGGCGCGGAAGCGGCCCATGACGCGTCCGGCGTCGGACAGGCCGGCTTTCTCGAATTCGAAAATATCCTGCAGCTCGATGCTCTCCTCGTTCATGCCGGTGACTTCGCTGATGCGGACCACGCGCCGCGACCCGTCGGTCAGGCGCGTCACCTGCACCACCAGTTGGATCGCGGAGACCAGTTGCTGGCGGATGATGCGGTCGGGCAGGTTCATGTCGGCCATCAGGATCATCGTTTCGAGACGATGGAAAGCGTCGATCGGCGTATTGGCGTGCACGGTGGTCATGGAGCCGTCGTGACCGGTGTTCATCGCCTGCAGCATGTCCAGAGCCTCCGGCCCGCGCACCTCTCCCACCAGGATACGGTCGGGACGCATGCGCAGCGCATTGATCACCAAGTCGCGCTGCGCGATCGAGCCTTGTCCTTCGATGTTGGCGGGGCGCGTCTCGAGGCGCACCACGTGCCGCTGCTGGAGCTGCAGCTCGGCGATGTCTTCGATGGTGACGATGCGCTCGTCCTCGGAGATAAACCGGGAGAGCGCGTTGAGCAGCGTGGTCTTCCCGGTGCCGGTGCCGCCGGAGACCACCAGGCTCAGCCGCGCTTCCACGCAGGCGCTCAGCAGGTCGAGCATGCCGCTGGTGAGCGTATGGTTGCGGATCAGCTCCTCGTTCGAGAGCACGCGGCGCCCAAAGCGGCGGATGGCCATGGCCGGACCGGCCAGGGCGATCGGGGGGATGACCGCCGTGACGCGCGAGCCGTCGGACATCCGCGCGTCCACGATCGGCGAGGCCTCGTCGATGCGGCGCCCGGCAGCGGCGACGATCTTCTCGATGATGTGGTGCAGATGCCGGTCGTCCTTGAAACGCACCAGCGTTTTTTGCAGTACACCGTTCCGCTCCACGTACACGGTCCGGTAATTGTTCACCATGATGTCGGTGAGGTTGGGATCTTTGAGTAGCGGTTCCAGAGGACCCAGGCCGAAGACTTCATCGAGAATCTCCTCGATGAAGCGG
>CAZRND010000160.1:0-12102 GCA_964601345.1 uncultured Acidobacteriota bacterium
CGCTCGAGGGCCGTGAAGATGGTCGTGTCCACGAGGCGGATGACCGGGCTGATGTCGGTGTCGCGCGTCAGCTTCTCGATGGAGATGCTCTCGTCGCGCGCGGCGTCATCGGCTTCCTCTTCGTGGATCACATCGAGAATGAAGCCCTCGGTGGCTTCTTCGAGCACGCGCTGCGATTGCTCGGTCTTCTTCAGGAGCTCGTTGATGTGCGTGAGCGTGGCCACGTGCAGGCGCAGCTTCTTGTTCAGCAGCAGCGACACTTCGTCGACCAGCACAAGCTGGCTGGGATCGGCGATGGCCACTTCGAGCGTGGAATCGTAGCTGCGCAGCGGGATGAAGTGGTAGCGGAACATCAGATCGACCGGGATCGAGCGCAGCAGATCGTGATCGATGCTGTGCTCGCGCAGGTCAATGAACTGGCAGCGGTAGCGCGCCGCCAGGTCGCGGGCACGCGCTTCTTCCTGAAGCTGGTCGGGCGCGGCGGTCGCTTGAAGCTGCCCTTCTCCGTTCCCGTTTTTGATGTTCTTCTCAGCCATTCCTAGTGCACCTTGTCCGCCAGAGAGAAGATCGGTAGATAGAGCGAGACGAGAGTGAAGGAGACGACCACGCTTACCAGGATCAGGATCGCCGGCTCGACGAGCGCGAGTCCCGCCTGCATGCTCGTGTTCACATCCTGCTCGAAGAATTCCGCCACGCTGTTCAGCATCTGCGGGAGGGCGCCCGTGGTCTCGCCGACCTCGACCATCTCGATCGCCAGCTCCGGCATGAGGCCCGTGGCGGCCATGCCCGAGGAGAGCGTGCGTCCCTCGCGGACGGCGCGCGTCGCGGCTTCCATGGCCTGCCGGATCAGGCGCGCATTGAACGATTCGCCGACCGTCTCGAGCGCGGCCACCAGCGGGATGCCGCCCGTGAGCAGCGTCGCCAGCATGCGCGCGAATTGCGCGACCTGATATTTGAGCCAGATTTCGCCGGCGAGCGGCGTGTGCAATTTCACTTTTTCGAAAAAGTCCGCTCCTTGCGATGAGCGGGACCAGGTGAAGAGCGCGGCGGCGGTTCCGACGACGCCGAGGACGATGAAGAGCAGATAGTGGCGAACCGCCAATCCGAAGGCCAGCAGGATTTGCGTGGAAGTCGGCAATTCTGCGTCGAGCCCGGCGTAGAGCTCGGCGAAGCTCGGCACCACGTACGTCGTCATGAACGTGATCATGCAGAAAACCAGCGTCAGCAGCACGCTCGGGTAGATCAGCGAGACCAGCACCTTCTTGCGGATCGCCAGGGCAATGCGCTGGTAGCCGATGTACCGGTTGAGCACTTCTTCGAGGCTGCCGCTCTTCTCGCCGGCCATCACGGACGTGACATAGATCTTCGGGAAGACGCCCTGGGCGGCGAAGGCGTCGGAGAGCGAGGTCCCGGTCCTCACCCGTTCACGGACTTCGAGGAGGTGGGTGCGCAGGTCGGGGCTGGTGACGCGTCCGCAGAGCAGGTCGAGAGACTTGAGGATCGGCAGACCGGCCTTGACGAGCGTAACGAATTGCTCGTTGAAGACCAAGAACTGCTCCATTTTGAATGTCTTACGCGTGGACCCGGTGACGCTCCTGCGGAGTACGGCCGAGAGCACGCCCTTGGGCTTCACCGAGTAGAGGAGCAGGCCCTGCTGGGCGAACCGCTCGCGGATCTCGTCCTCGGACGCAGCCTCTTCGACGCGATCCTGGACTCGCCCCCGCTCGTCGGCAAACTTGCACACGTATTCCATATTTTCTAAGAGCTTATGACGATTCTAAGGCTCGAAGCGTTGACTCACAACTTTGCAACGAGCCGGGCAAGTTGCCGTAAAATGTTCCTGGAGGTTTTGTCCGTCTTGAAGGCGAAGAAGCAACGGAAGCACGCGCGGCCTGTTCCGCAGCAGACTCGGATGAATCCAAACCGAGTTTCTCAAGTGCTCCGCCTTGGCGCGGAAGGCAGCCGAATGCTTGCAGATCTTCTCCTCAATCCACCTCCGCCAAACGAAGCGCTCAAGGCAGCCCCTGCGGATTATAAGAAGCGCATCTTAGGCCCGACCTGAACCAGTCCCTCCGGATCGAATCCGTGGGGAAACTCTTCTAACGCTCCGGCTATGGGTTTTTCGCATTGGCGCTGAGGATCGTTAAGCAGATAACCAGCGAGGCAAACTGGGCAAGGACTACCGGATCGCGCTGCTGGGGAAAATCCTTCGTGAAAAGACGGTAGACAGAACCTGCCGCTAAAACCAGGAGCAGGCCTTGGAACGTGAAGAGCCAAGCAAAGAGCAAAATCGCAAGTATGACGCCGCGCTCGCCGCGCGTGAGTGCCCGGAACCCGCGGCCGCCGTCAAGATTCCAAATGGGCAGCAAGTTGAACAGGTTGATCCACGCTCCGGTCGCGCCGACCGCGAGCCAGATGCCCTGGCGGCTCACGAACCAAACGACCCAGCAGGCCAGCGCGGCTGCCGTTCCCCACAGCGGTCCGGCCAGGCCAATGCGGGCATCCTGGGCAACGTTCAGCCATTTCTGCCGAAGCTGTATGAAGGCGCCAAGACCCGGAACGAACATCGGCGCAGTCGCCATCATGCCGAGTCGCCGAATCTCCGCGACGTGCCCCATCTCGTGGATGTACAGCGAGAGCACCAGGCCCAGAGCGAACTTCCATCCAAACAGGGACCAGTAAACGCCGAAGAATGCCAGCATGCTGTAGAACGTGGTGAGGTTCGCCAGGCCTAGCAGCAAGAGTTTTCCTTTGGTCAGGAGAAACGCCAACGCGGGGCCAAGTACGGCCAGCCCTTTCCATCCCATCTTTGACGGCTCTTCGCGATTCGTCTCCAAATGCGCATCCAATTCACGAACGCGTTCCTCGATGTCGCGGTGTTGGGTCGTTTCCCGGGGAAGCAACGGCAGAGCGCTCCGCCATGCGTCGCGAGCGGCGGCGAGATTGCCGTCGCTGGTGGCTGTTTCCGCCTTTGCCGCGAGCAGCTTTAGTTCCTCGCGATGGACTAGCTGGCGACATGCCGGACAAGCCAGTTGGTCTGCAGTCAGAGGGACGCCGCAACCCTGACACGTGGACGTCATGAGGGCCTCACGCGGCCGGAGTAAATGGGAAGGGTCCTTGGATCTCGAAGGGGACGCCCGCGCACTCTCGCCATGCACGCTGGAGTCCGAAAAAGATGATCAGCAACCCAATCAAGCCCGAGGCACTGCTCAGATTCAAAAAGGGAGCAATCGCAGCAATGCCGACCAGGAATGCGAGCGCGATGACCACTGGGGCCGCACCACCCGGCTGGTTTGGTTCGGCTTTCGCCGGCGCAGCAGCGGCGGGCGTCTTTTCCTTCACCTGCTGATCTTTCACGATTTCTTTCACGATGCTGGGCAGATACCCGGTGGTAATGGACAGGTACGTGAGGAGGACTCCCACGATCTGAAAACGGCGGCCTCCCATCCCACCCGACCCGCGCATCATAGCTCTCCCGACCATCCAGCCATTGAGGATTGCGATCAGGGCGAATGCGTATCCAGACAGGACCGTGACAAGCCCATAAATCGCAGCACCGGCGAACGCCGCTCCCGCGCCGAACAGCGTAGCCTTGAGCAGGCCTCCGCCGCGCGAGACCTGCGCCTCGCGATCCAATTTCACTTTTTCGGCACAGGACGGGCAGACCGTATCTTGAAACAGGCGATAGTAAGTGTCGTTCAGATTATTTTGGCAAATTGTGCAATGGTTTCCGCTCGCGAATTCAGCGTGTTCGAACTGCAATCCCTCGGGCATTCCCGGGGAGTTTAGCTTTGAGGAAACGGAATTGCAAGCGTTTGTTAATGCGCCGCAAAGATCTCGTTCTTTTGGAGGGCTTTCAACACCGACATGAACCGGTACTTCTCGTCCAAAAAACGATTCCCTTGCTGTTCCCTCATTCGCTCCGACCCAGCCGGATTGATCGTCTGGCCGTCGAACGCATATTTCGTGACCTGCAGGTAGCAAGTGTAGACGAAAGTCTTTCCATGCTTTTCTCCTCTGGTGCAGACTTTCTCGGCATCGTATATCGCGTTCTTGTAGAGAGCGAAATACGTCCGTTCCATCCTCCCATGCGAGAGACTCTTTACCAGGCGAAGTTTATGCTGTTCCACTCTGTAGAAGTCGAAGTAGTGCAGGCTGTCTGACGCGCCGCCTGAGAGTACCGTCTTGAGCAGGACCAGATCACTGCCTCCCACATTTTCCCTGGTCATGCCTGCGAAGTAGTTTGGCGGTCCATCCCAGAAGAATCCGACTTTGCCGGAATCGTGAGGGATGACACGATCCTCGACAGCGATTCTCTTGCCCACGGCAACGAGAAGGAAGGTCACGGGGCGAGCTGTGATGCCCTCGGTTTCAGCCCCAGAGAGCGCGACAAGCACCTCGCGCTGGCCGCAGTCGAGCGTCTTTTCGACCTTGTACCCTTCTGGGGTCAAACTCTTGAGCGCCGCTTCGGAGAGTCCGGTTGATTCTGCGTTCAGCCCAACAGAGACTCCGGCGATAAGAAGAGCCCACGTTATCCAGAGTATTCGTCGCATGGCGATTTAAGGCCCAAAGGCGTTATCCTAGCACTTATGCGATCGTTGCGATTGATTGCAGCCACGATCATCATTGCCTCGGTCGCTTACACCCAGGTAATTCTGCCAGCCAAAACTCCATTCGAGCGTCGGGGCTTGTATCACGCCGCAATTCATGGTCGCTTTGTCTCACCCTCCGGCGAGCCGGTAGCGGGAGTCCACGTGCAACTAAGGGCCGGAGCGCCGCGGTCATTGCCTGTGGTTGCGGTTGTGACCGGAGGTGATGGTCAGTTCCGCATGACGGACGTGAATAGTAGCTACTCTCCGTACATATCCTGGTTCCCTCCGGAAGAGTGGTACGGGGGTGGGGCCTCGGCGGTGGGTGAAAGCGCCACGGAGGTGGACATTGGCGTAATTCGCCTGCGTCCGGCCACAATATTTCGTGTTTCTGTCGAAGGAGCCGGTGAGGCGAACCTTCCTCCCGATCAGCGTGACCCGGCGGTTACTGTTCAGTTGAAGAGTGCAAATGGGTCACAGGTATTCGCCGAGCGTGTCGGATCGGAGCAGATTCTCCGCGGCGTGTCCTTCGATGAAGGAACGTGGATGGTGGAACTCTATTCAAAAGCCGGGACGGAGGTCTACACGGCGCCATTTCACGGACAACTCGACGGGCGCAACCGGAAGTTCACACTCCGCCTGTTGCGGGATAGCCTTCGACGCACCAGGCAGTACCTTCAGGAAGGCAAGTTGCTCGTCGTGTCTGAAAGCACGGTAGACGCGACCTCCACCACGAGAGAATACGTGATGGCAGGAAAGGTTGTCGGACCGGACGGATCCCCAATCGAGGGCGCAATCGTCAGCAACTTCAGCCATTCATTCCGCGAATTGGCCCGCAAATGGGTGCGTACCGGCTCCCAAGGCGATTTCAACCTGTCGTACCGGGCAACGAATTGCATTGCGCCGAGCGTAACGTATGGAGATTCGGACTATTGGAACCTGTTCTTTTCGAAATCGGATTTGCGGCGGCTCACCTGCGAGGAGTGGTCGCGTACTTCCCACACTATCTTGATGCCGAAGCCCACTCAGTTGGCGTTTCACGTTTCCGGGACGGATGCCTCGAATGTACGGGCCTATTGGTGGCACGACTCATTCGGATGGCAGCGATTCTCTTCCCTCCGCCCCTGGGTTCCAGCGTGGGGACTTTTTCGAGCCCAGGTCAAAGTCGAAGCCGACGGCTATCTGCCCTTGACCCAGAAGTTGGAGTTCCCGCGCCTCGACCCTTCGAAGGATGAGCCCCCGGCTGAGTTACCGCTGGAATTCCTGTTCAACGCAAACGTTCGCCGGACCCTTTCCGTCCTGAGTGCTGGAAAGCCGTTGGCTGGAGCAATCGTGGATGTCGAGTCCATCGTCAATTTGGACTCAGACCAACGCATTCGGCTGGGTTCGTACCGGCTACCTGCAGATGGCCGTCTGGAACTATTAGGTGGCGGCGATCAGTTGATCGAGCTATTTGTCTATCGCGAGGGCTTCGAACCTCGAAGGGCCGTCTGGAACGTCGGCTCTCCATTGGCTCTCGATCTTGTGCCGCGGAATTCAACCCTCGAATTCCCCGCGGCCTCCGCAGCAGTTGTGGCCCGAATTCGCAAAGCCGATTCACCTCGCGGGGCGCGTACCGTATTCCTAAGCGCCAATAAGCCGACCTCCGCGCCGGTCGTGCCGGGCACGTATGACATTACCTGCTACGAAGCGACCGCGAGCATTGCCGGCTATCAGCGCCTGCGGGTGGCCGCTGGCAGCAGCGCCACCGTCAATTGTGCAAAGGATCAGCGCCCTCGACTCACGGTCCGGTTTCCTGGCGAAGGCTGGCGCCTATCGGTATGGGAGACAACACCGAGAGGCGGAGCCACCGAATGGGTCGCGATGATCCCCGTTCCAGGAACGCCGGGCTTCGCCGACGTCGCTGCAACTCCGCTGAGTAAATCGACAACAGAGCCCGTTCTAGCGCTCTCCCACGCCGGCCGGTGGCACGTCGAAGCTCGAGCCGAAAACCGAACGCTCCGTCTTTGGCGGGAGATCGACATTCAACCCGGCGCATCGATGACGCTGGTCCTGCCGAAGAATACAGGGACTCTCAAGGGCTCCATGCGCACCTATAGCGGCGGTCTGGAACTGGCGATCCATGGGTTCGCGGGTCCGCGCATGCAACTACTCGCAGACGATCCCACTGGCTGGTCCGTGACAGAATACATCCCGCAGCGGAACGCAAAAATGGGGACGGAAAGCCACCGCTTCAGCGTAACGGGCATCCCGGCCGGCAGCTACCACTTGTATCAACATCTGATCGGGGAGTCGAAAACGATGACTTTCGGCCGGGAGACGGTGGCCTACACTCGGCCAACAAACGCGTGGGGCGGTATACCCGTCAAGCTGGCCGCTAACGCGGCCACCGAAATCAGGGACTTCATCGAATACCCACTGAACGATCTTCACGTCCGCGTGACCGACGCAGGAGGTCGCCCCGTTGAGCGCGCCACGCTGCGAATCCGCGACCGGATGTCAGAATCCTGGCGTCAAGTCGAGGAGAATCCGGGACAGTTGGAGGAAGCATCGCACCCGATTCCCTATCCCGCGGCTACTCGAATCGTTGGCGGCAAGGCCACTCTACCGAACATTCGCGAAGGTTGGCTTGATCTCCTCGTCGAATCCGACACGGGCGTGACTTTCAGCTTTACTGTCCCTGTCTCGCCTCAACGCGAGCTGACACTAACCCTTCCCTAACGCTCCGGCCGTTCATCCACAACTTCGACGCCCGGCGGGATCACGAACTTGAAAAGACCGCCGTCGAGCGGGGGATTTCCCAGTTCGCCGGCGAGGCGGAATTCGCTGCGGGCGCCGTCCGACTCGAAGATGACCAGGCGGCGGAGGCGGTCCTGGCGGTCCACTTCGAGATACATCTGCCGGAAATTCTCGCCCTGCGGCTTGGGCAGGGCGCGGAGGACGTCGTTGCCCGGATCGAGCGGAGCCATGTCGGTGGCGATTTCGATCCGCTCGAAGATGCGCTTCAGATTCATCTTGCCGAGCAGAAAGCGCAGCGGCGTGCGCAGGTCGGAGCTTTCCTTTACCGGCATGCGCGTCACCTGCTTGTCGGCCGGCGCGTAGAAGTAGACCATCTTGCCGTCGGAGATGAAGAGCTTGTTCTCCGGGCGCTTGTATTCCCAGCGCATCCGCCCCGGCTTCTTCAGATAGACCGTGCCGGACTCCTCGCGCGGAGCCGAGCCTTCATCGGCACGGTAGATCTGAGTGAAGAGCGCCTGCAATGTTTCGAGGCGGTTGTAATGCTGCTCGAGGCGCGCGACGACGGCGTCCACCGCGCTGAGAGCGAAGAGGAGCAGCAGGAACATGCTTCATATAGACTATACGCCATGAAAAAGTTCCTGTTGTTGGCGATGCTCGCAACGTTGTGTTCCGCGCAAGTGTGTTCCGCGCAAGTTCCTCCGGCGATTGAAACCCCCGTGATGCAGGTGTTGAAGGATTACATGGACGCCTTCAATCGCATGGACATGGCCGCCTGGGAGCGAACCTACCACTTTCCACATTACCGGCTGGCCAGCGGACAGATGCGCGTGCTCGAACGGCCGGGACTTCAGAACGTGGAGCAGTTGCGCGCTTCGCTGGGCGACGGCTGGGACCACAGTGAGTGGGGACGGCTGAAGATCGTCCACTGGTCGCCGGACAAAGTCCACGTCGACACGCTCTTTACCCGCTATCGCAAAGACGGCTCAGTGATCAGCTCGTTCGAGTCCATTTACGTAGTGACGAAGGAACAAGGCCGCTGGGGCGTCAAACTCCGGTCCAGCATGGCGCCGTAATGAGTGTACTGATCATCGGCGGAGGGGTCATCGGCTTGGCACTTGCTCGTGAACTCGCCGGGGGCGGCGCAAGCGTGACGATCCTCGATTCGCAGGCGCCGGCGTCGGAAGCATCGTGGGCGGCGGCAGGGATGCTCGTCCCAGATTCCGAGGAACATCCGAGTGCGGAATTTCAGAGACTCTGCTCCGATTCGCGCGACCTGTATCCCGAGTACATAGCCGATCTCGAGAAAGAAACCGGCCTGTCCGCGGGACTCCGCACCGACGGCGTGATTGTCATCCGTCCGAGCGGATCGGTAAAGGAAGCAATGCGCGAGCCGGAGCTCGTCTGGCGGCCGGCGCTCTTCTATCCGCGCGAATGGTCGATCGACAACCGGCTGCTCTGCGCTGCCCTGCTCGAGTCCTGCAATCGGCGCGGAGTCGTGTTTGAGCGCGCCGCGGTCGCAGCGGTTGAAAAAGGTCAGGCAATCCTGAAGTCGGGCGAGCGCCGCTCCGCCGACGCCATCGTCAACGCGGCCGGTTGCTGGGCATCGCAGATTCAGGCTCCCGGCGTCAAGTTCGAGGTACGTCCCGTCAAAGGACAGATGGTTGCCGTGCGCGCCGAGGGCTGGACGCTGCGATACGTCATCCGCAGCGAGGACGTTTACATTGTCCCGAGAAACGACGGCCGCGTCATCTTAGGCGCGACGATGGAGGAAGCCGGCTATGACAAGACGGTGAACCAGGAAGTGATCGATCGCTTCCTGACCGCCGGCGCGGCGCTGGTGCCCAAACTGAAGAACGCTCCGGTCGTGGAATCGTGGTCCGGATTGCGGCCCGCGACGCGCAACGGCCTACCGATCCTCGGGGAAACGAAACTTCCCGGGTACCATCTGGCCGTCGGGCATCTGCGCAACGGGATTCTCCTGGCGCCGATCACCGCAAAGCTGCTCTCCGTAAGCATTCTTACAGGCCAGGCGCCGCCGTCGTTGCAGCCGTTTCGTCCATCTTGATATCCTGTCGGCATTATGCCCACCAAGAACTTCGCTTCGTCCATCCTGGTTGTCATCGCATCCGTTGCCTCCGCGCAGACGGTCGATCAACTCACTCCGCATAACGTAAAGCTCGAGTCCGTCGAATACGCGGGCAAGAAGGCCGTCAAGGTCACCGAAGACGGTACTCCGGACAACGGCGAGGCGTACGCCACGGTGAAGGGCGCCACGTTTCACAACGGCTCGATCGAAGTAGAGCTGGCTGGCCTTCCCGCCGCCGGCGCATCTGGCGGCGCCCGCGGATTCATCGGAATCGGCTTCCGTCTTCAGAACGGTAAGTTCGAGTACATCTACCTGCGCCCTACCAACGGTCGAGCGGACGATCAGGTCCGCCGGAACCATTCGACGCAGTACAGCTCGCACCCGACCTTCAGTTTCGCGGATAGCCGCGCGCAGGCTCCCGAGAAATACGAAAGCTACGTGGACCTCGAGCCGGGCGTCTGGACCCGCGTTCGCATTACGGTGGACGGCCAGAAGGCTCGCCTCTACGTCCACGGAGCCAGCCAACCGTGCTTGATCGTGAACGATCTTAAGCTCGGGGATTCTTCGGGGGGCGTTGCGCTGTGGATCGGTCCGGGCACGGAAGGCTACTTCCGCGGACTCGAGATCAAATAGCGCTTACGATTTCTGGGCGGGAACGGGAGCCAGCAACTGCTCCTTGCGGTAGATCAGCGTG
Organism: uncultured Acidobacteriota bacterium; assembly: GCA_964601345.1. Lineage (GTDB taxonomy): Bacteria > Acidobacteriota > Terriglobia > JAJPHL01 > JAJPHL01 > CAZRND01. Next base: position 10,109 of record CAZRND010000160.1, read on the forward strand.
CCGGTGTTGTAGCTGGCAATCTCAAACGCGTGGCCGTGCGTAATGGCGTCGGTGGGACACGCTTCCACACAGTACCCACAGAAGATGCAACGGTTGTAATCGATGTTGTAGACCTTGGCGTAACGCTCGCCCGCGCTGATGCGCTCGGCGTCGGTGTTCTCGGTAGCCTCGATGTAGATGCAGTTCGACGGGCAGGCCGCCGCGCACAGGAAACAAGCGACGCACTTCTCGAGTCCTTGCGCGTCACGTTGCAGGACGTGCACGCCGCGGAAGCGTCCTTCGAAATGCGCCAGCTCGTTCGGATAGTCCTCCGTAATGGTCGGGCTGAAAAGCTCTTTCAGCGTAACCGCCATCCCTTTCGCGATGCCGGTTGCCGTGTTGAGGACGTCACCGATCATGATTTTGCGAGTATACCAGAGTTGGCCAGCTTTCTTTCCATGTCGGCGGCGATCTGTCGTCCGTGAAAACGGCCGTTCTCGATGAAGATTTCGCCGGTGTGCCGGCCGGCGACGAGGACGCCGGCCAAATAGACGCCCGGGACATTCGTCTCCAGCGTTTCCGGATTGCATTCCGGTCGGCCCGTCTCATGATTCATGCGGATTCCGACCGCCTCCATGAAGCCGAAATCGGGATGATAGCCGGTCATGGCCAGGACAAAATCATTCTTGATCCAGGTTTCGCCCTCCGGCCCGGAGAGCAGCGCCGAGTCCGGACGGATTTCCTTCAGGACGGTGTTGAAGCGCGCCGGGATCTCGCCGTTCTTGATGCGATTCTCGATGTCCGGCTTGATCCAATACTTGATGTGCTTGTGCAGTCCCGCGCCGCGATGCACCAGGGTCACGCGGACGCCGCTGCGGTAAAGATCGAGTGCCACGATGGCCGCCGAGTTCTTCGCGCCTACTACGATCACGTCCTGGTCATAGAACGGCGCAGCCTCGCGGTAATAGTGAAGGACTTTGTCGAGGTCCTCGCCGGGAATGTTCATGCGGTTGGGAAGATCGTAGTATCCCGTGGCCAGAACGATTTTCCGCGCTCGGGTTGCCCGGTCTTCCCCGCCCTTAGTCTTGGAGAAGACTCGAAAAGCACCATCGGCTCCCTCGATGCGCAGGACGCGCTCGTACAAACGCAGCGGCAGCTTGTAGTGTTCCGCGGTGCGGCGGTAATACTTCAGCGCCTCGATGCGCGTCGGCTTCTCGCGCAAGCTGGTCATCGGCAGGTCGCCGATTTCGAGCAACTCCGGCGTGGTGAAAAAGACCATCTCGGTCGGATAGTTCGCGAGGGAATTGACGAGGCTGCCTTTTTCGATCACCGCGATCGAAAGTCCGGCGCGGCGGCACTCGATGGCCGTAGCGAGGCCGGTGGGTCCCGCGCCGACGATCACCGCATCGAAGAAAGGTTCGGAGTCCAGTGCGATTCCGCGATTACATGAACTGCAAGTTGCGCTCGAAGTCGGCCGGAGAGCTGGCGGCGCTCTTGGCGGTCTCGAGATCGATCACCTTGGCCAGGTAGAGCTCGGTCAGGTGCATGTCGAAGGTCTGCATGCCGTAGAGCTCTTTGCCCTTTTCCATGTAGTCCTTCATGGAATCGGTCTTCTCCGGATCGGAGATGCATTCCTGGATGGACTTGGTGTGGCGCATGATCTCGCACGCCACCACGCGGCCCGTGCCGTCGGCGCGCGGCAGCAGGCGCTGCGAGATCACGGCCTGCAAGGTCTCGGCGAGCCGGCCCCGCAGCGAGATTTGTTCCGCAGGTTCAAAGACGCTGATCAAGCGGGAAATCGTCTTCGGCGCGTCGGTGGTGTGCACGGTGGAGAAGACCATGTGGCCGGTCTCGGCGGCCTTGATAGCGATGTCGATCGTCTCCTTGTCGCGCATCTCGCCGACCAGGATCACGTCCGGGTCTTGCCGCAGCGCGGCGCGCAGAGCCTTGGCGAAGTTCTCGGTGTCCGCGCCGCACTCCCGCTGCATGATGCTGCACTTGTTGTCCTTGTAAAG
>CAZRND010000161.1:0-12085 GCA_964601345.1 uncultured Acidobacteriota bacterium
CGCTTTGGGATCTAAGTCGATGTAGTTACGGCGGAACAGATCGAGGTCACCGTCCTTTTCGTAATCCACGAATGCGCAGCCGGTGTTCCAACGCTCTGGGCCATTGGCGCGATCGGTTGTGACCCGGGCCTTCGCCGCCGCGTCGGTAAACTTTCCGTTTCCGTTGTTATGCCACAAGGCGCAGTCGCCCCAATAGGTGACGAAGAGATCCTCCCAGCCGTCGTTATCGTAATCTCCCGCGCAGACGCCCTGCCCCCAGCCGGTGCGGGCCACGCCGGCTTCGACGGTGACGTCGGTGAACGTGCCGTCGCGATTGTTCTTGTAAAGGCGGCTGACGGGCGCCTGGCCAGGGGCCCATTTCGCTTCAAAGCGCGTGCCATTGACGAGAAAAATATCCAGCCAGCCGTCATTGTCGAAATCGAAGAAGGCGCAGCCGCAGCCGGTGGTTTCGAGCAGAAACTTGTTCTTGCGCTCGCCGCCGAAAATGGTCTTCGCGCGCAGCCCCGCCTCGCGCGCGACATTCACGAATTGCACGCCGAGGGGAAGTTCGGCGATCAGACTGTCGAACGAAAAGACGGGAAGCGCGGCACACAACGAGCGTACGAAGCCGCGGCGTCCGAGCGTCACTGCGGCCTCTTCTGAAGCATCTTCCCCAAGTCCGTCTCTTTTTTTTCCTTGGCCCGGGTTCCCTCGGCAAAAGCAAGGCGGCTGCCTTCGGCGTCTCCCTTTCTCCGCAGCACCTGCCCCAGCGTGTTGTACGGCCCGGGATTCGCCGGCTCCAGCCGGATCGCCGTGCGCAACGCGGACTCCGCGTCCGTCAGGTCGCCCTGCTGGTTCAGCGCCGTCCCCAGCATGAACCAGGCTTCGCCGTATTCCGGGCTCAGCGCGATGGCGGCCTGCATCTCTTTCGCGGCTTCCGCGAACTCGCCGCTCTGCCAGTGAATGATCCCCAGCGTGTAGTGCGCTTCCGCCAGGCCGGCATCGAGCGCCAGCGCGCGCTCGAGCTCGGCGCGGGCCGCGTCCAGCCGGTCTTTCTGTTTGAGCGCAATTCCCAGATCGTAGTGGGCGACGGCCGAATTAGGATCGCGCGCGATCACCGCGCGGAACTGGGCCTCCGCCTGATCCAATTGCGCTTTCTGAAGGTACGCGAATCCGATGTTGACGCGCGCCATGTTGTTGGCCGCATCCTTGGCCAGTATCTTCTTGAAGCACGCCACGCCTTCTTCGGCGTGGCCGGTATTCACCAGCATGACGCCGAGATTGTTGAGCGCGTCGAGATTCGCGGCGTCCAGGGCGACCGCGCGCCGGTAGGCGTCCACGGCGCCGTCCGGATCGCCGGTATGCTGCCGCGCTAATCCGAATTGATTCCAAGCCTCGGCGTGCTTAGGATTCAGAGTGACGGCCGATTGCAGGCGCGGCAAAGCCTCCGCGAAATGCGACGTGGCATTGAGCGCGTGGCCGAGATACAACTGGTAATCGAGATTCTTGGCGTCCAGATTCGCGGCTCTCTCGAGGAAAGGAATGCTGTCCGCGGGATCCTGCGCCTGCCAGTACGCCACGCCTAAATGATAATGCGCCGGCGCAAACGAGGCGTTGATTCCGATGGCGCGCTTGAAGTGGCGGATGGCTTCGTCGGGACGGTTCAAAACAGCCAGCAGAAACCCGATCTCGTCTTCGATGCGCGCCGATGCGGGATCGAGCGCCGCGGCTTTTTCCCAAGCCGCGAGCGCGCCCGCAGCGTCGCCCTTTGCCTTGAGCGTTTGCGCGCGCGATTCGAGCTGCGGCAGCGTTTCTTGTGCGAAAGCCGCTGCCGCGAGCGCTGCCAGGATCAGAAGTTCACGCGCAACCCGAGCTGCCATTTCCGCATCTGGGCCAGGGAGGCAATGCCGGTGATCTGGCCCGCCGTGGGACTATCCACGGAGCCGTTCGGCTGACCCCAATTGACTTTGTTGAAGGCGTTGATCAATTCCGCGCGGAACTGCGCGCCGATCTTTTCTGTCAGCACGAAGTTCTTGTTGAGAGATGCGTCCGCCTGGAAGAAGCGCGGACCGAAGAACCCGTCGCGCGTGGCGTTGCCGAAGGTTCCCGCCTGCGGCCGGCTCCACGGACCCTTCGTGCAGCCGTTGGTGGCCAGCTCCGATGTCGTGACCGTGCCGCATCCGGCTACGAGCCCGGGTGTGGCGATGGCATACCACTGTTGCCGGGTGGGATTCGAAACCGAAGGATCGCCGACCAGGTTCGGACGGCAAGGTCCGGTATCTTCGTCCCTGCCGCAATCGAGGTAGCTCGGCGTGAACGGGATTCCGGATTCCCACAGCCAGATTCCCGAGAGTTGCCAGCCGCCCACCAGCAGATTCGCGGCGCGCGATGTCGTGTTCAGGAAGTGTTTGCCCTTGCCGAACGGCAGCTCGTAGACGTTGGTCAAGTTGAATACGAACCGGCGGACTCCGCCGTATCTTCCGTAATCAATGTCGTGATTCCAGTAGAAGTAATCGTTGGCGTAATCGAAGGAACTAGCCCAGGTGAAGTTCCCCTGGAACGTCAGACCTCCGGAGAAGCGTTTCTCGCCGCGAAGCTGCAGAGAGTGGTACTTGGTCGCCCCGTCGTCGCTGAAATACTTGATGGACTGCGTCCACCCGAATTTTTGGAAGAAGGGCCGGCGCTGATTGGTGGAGAGCGTTCCGAAACCGACGATCGTCGGAGCATTGACGTTGTAATTCGTGCCGCCGGGCGTCAGATGGTATCCATGATTGCCGACATAGGCAATGGAGAAGACCGTGGTCGGATTGATCTGACGCTCGATGGTGAAGTTCCACGCGTCTACGACGGGCAAGCGCATCGTGTTGTTACTGGTCAGCGGGAGGACGTTCGGATTGATCCCGTTCGGCAGGATCGGATTGCCATTCGGTCCTTTGGGCTGCGAGGCCAGAATCGTGGACGGATCGAGCGCCGGCGGTCCTTGCGCCAGAGTAAAGACCGGCAGATAGGACTGCGCCGGGTTCAGCGATTGATTGGCCAGCACCGGCACGTTCTGAGTGACATTGTGTCCGTAGGAAACTCCGAAGACGCCCACGTCATAGGAACGTCCGTAGCCGGTGCGAATCACGGTCTTCGGCGTGAGCTGATAGGAGATTCCGAGGCGCGGCGCGAAATGCGTCAACGCCGTGTTGACGTTGCCGTTCATGCCGATCCCGTTCTCGCCGGTAATCCCGACTTCGCCGGTCGCCAGATTCTGGAAGCCGCCCAAATCCTTGCCGTTCACGTACTGCGGGAAATAAATTTCCCAGCGCAGGCCGTAGTTGACGGTCAGTTTCGGCGTGATGCGCCAGGTGTCCTGGATATAAGAGAAGAAGCGATGCTGGCGTTCCGCGGCATTGACGGAATTGCTGACATAGCGGCCGAACGTTTGAACGTCGCCCAGCAGGAAAGATGCCAAGCCGAGGCCGCCGCCGCTGGCCCCCGATGTCGTCGTCGGATCGAACGTCAATTGGCCGGAGCGGTGCGTGTCGCTGGGAACCCGGAGATTCCGCGCGTAGCGGAAATCCGCTCCGAACTTGATGGAGTGGTTCCCGACCACGTGAGTGACGTTGCCCACCCACTGGAATTCGCTCTCCTCCTCGTCGAGGGGGCAATTGCATTGGTTGGTCCCGAGCGAGTATCCGAACGAGAGGCCGCCCGTGCCGTTCAAAATGAAGTTGGGCATTCCAGAAGTGAAATAGTTGTCGTTGTTGAGTCCGGGAATGCCGGCGTCCTTGGCGGGAGAAGTTCCCAGACCGTTCGGGTTCACCAAAACGCGGTAGCGGAAGAATCCGAAGCGGAAGTCGGTGAGCCATGTCGGGCGGAGGGCATAGTCCGTGCCGAAGGCGATACTCTGATTCCGGAGCGCGGACGCTCCGCCGAAGGCGGCGGAGGCGAAGTTCGGGCCGCCGGCATCGAATCCGAAGGCGCCCGGTGCAACCTGGGTGTCCTGATAAAAGCTGTACCGTCCGAACATGTGCAGTTTGTCGGTCTGATAGCGGTCAATCCGAACGTCGAAGGAGTGGACGTTTTCCACTTTGCTGCCCGACGCGACGAAGTTGGGTACCGCTCCCGTCACGCCCGGGATGTTCGGCAAGGGAATGAATTTCAGCAGGGCCTGCGACTGCGTCGAGAGAAGGGCCGTCGGGATCACGTTTCCCGTGAACTGCTGGCGCGCGGCCGGAGCCGCGCAGTTGATTCCGGTACAGGCAGGGTTGAAAACGGCCACGGGCAGATCGCTCAGGTCGCCGGCGCGTTCCGCGGCGGTCGGCACGCGCTGCAGACTCGAATCGCCGAGATGCTGGAATGTGCCTTGATAGTCGCCGAAGAAAAAGGTCTTGTCTTTCTGAATCGGCCCGCCGACGGATCCGCCCGCTTGATTCCATAGAACCGGCGGAATAATGTGCGAGGCCCCCACGGGAGTCTGGAACTGGTTGAAGGGATTCCGCGACTGTCCGTTGGAATCGCGCCGGTACCAGAATCCGCTGCCATGCATGCTGTTGGTGCCGGATTTGGTCTGAGCGGAGATGATCGCCTGGCTGGCTTGTCCGAATTCCGCGTCGTAGGCGGTCGTGGTGATCTTCATTTCCGAGACGGCGTCAAGGTTCGGCGTAATGACCGGTTCGGCCAGCACGGATTCGCGGTTATCGGTGCCGTCGAGCTGGAACGAGATGCCGCCCCAATACATTCCGCCGATATTCGGCCGGTACACATCCTGAGGCTGTTCGCTGGCCGCGGTCGTGCCGGTCGCTTGCACGCCCGGGACGAGGAAGTACATCCGGCTCATGTCGCGCTGGTAGACAGGCAACTCCGCGACCGACTTCTGCTGGATGGTGTCGGAAACGTCCGCTCTCTGCGTCTTCAGCACGGGCACGGATTCACCCGACACGGTGACCACTTCGCCGACTTTGCCGACGGTCAATTGGGCGTTGACCTGCGACGTGGTGTCCACATCCACGCTCACGGTCTCCTGAACAAAAGCCGAGAAGCCGGTCGCCTCGATGCGCACCTCGTAGCGCCCCACGATCAGGTGCTGCTGGCTGTAGTTGCCGGCCTCATTGGTCGTGGTCGAAAAGCTGACGCCCTTGGACTTTTCCGAAATCGTGACCTTGGCGTTGGGTACCGACGCGCCCGAGGCGTCCGTGACCGTCCCGACGATGTTGCCGTAGACCGCCTGGCCAACCGCAGCCGCGGTGAAAGACACCAAGACCACGCCCAGAAGAACAAGTGATTTTTTCATTTCCCACTCCTTTGCAGATCCCAGGGGCCCTCGCAGACCCTGATTCCGTCTTCACCATGAATTACGCCACTTTGTCCGTCCGGAGTCAAGCCGTTTCGTGCTGTCGTTTAAGATAGAACACCATGCCGCAAATCACAGGAATGTCCGCCGGCGCGATGGCGGCCGCCGTGCGCGACGGCACTCTCACACCGCTGGAGATTCTGGATGCCCACCTGCAAAAGATTGCCGCGCTGAATCCTGCGCTCAACGCCATCGTCGCCCTTGACGCCGAGCGCGCTCGCGCCGAGGCTCGGGCGCACAGCCGCCGGGGAACGCTGGCGGGCGTTCCTCTGACGATCAAGAGCAGCCTGGACGTTCAAGGATTGCCTTCGGAGTGCGGCAGCCGGCTTCGCGCCGGGCATCGCGCGGAAGCCGACGCGCCGTTGGTCGCGCGTCTGCGAAATGCCGGCGCGTTGATTCTGGGCGTTACGAATACGCCGGAATTCCTGATGGCCTGGGAAACCGACAACGCGCTCTACGGATGCACGAAGAATCCCTGGGACCTGACGCGGACACCGGGCGGATCGAGCGGAGGCGAATCGGCGGCCATCGCCGCGGGATTGTCCGCGGGCGGCATCGGCAGCGATGGCGGCGGTTCCATCCGCGTGCCCGCGCACTTCACGGGCATCTGCGGACTGAAGCCCACGCCGGGGCGCATCCCCGCCACCGGCCATTTCCCAGCGAGCGTCGGACCGTTCGTGCAGCTTGGAGTGGTGGGACCGATGGCTCGCACCGTGGCGGACGTGAGACTGATCTTCGAAGCCTGCGCCGGCCTCGACTGGGGCGATGTTCGAACCGTGGACCTGCCGGTCCGGAGTTTCAAGACCGCCGGAGTCCGCGTTGCCTGGTTCGATCACAACGGCGTTGCTCCGGTAACGCCGGAGACCGCTTTGGCGGTGCGCTCCGCGGCGAGCGCTCTCGCCAATGCCGGATTGGAGGTCGAACAGCGCTTCCCCAAGGGTCTCGACGGATTCTTCGATCTCTTCATCCTCTTCTTCGTGCAGTGCGGGATCGTCTTCTTGCAGCCGCTGGTGGACGAATTGGGCGACCGCATTTCTCCGACGCTGCGCAACTACTGGACGCAAGCGACGGCCCGGCCGCGGCCCGGCTTTTCAGAACTCGCGCTTGGCTGGGCCAAGCGGGATTCCATGCGGCTCGAGTTGCTCGAGCAGATGCGGCGCTTCCCTATCCTGCTCTCGCCGGTCAGTTCCACGCCCGCGTTCCATCACGGCGAACGGGAATGGGACGTCGAGGGGCGGCGCGTCGCGTATCTCGAATCGTTCAGCTACTGCGAGCTGGCGAATGTTCTCGGTTTGCCGGCCGCGGTGGTTCCGGCCGGTACGTCGCCCGACGGCTTGCCGATCGGCGTCCAGATTATCGGGCGGCCTTTCGAGGAGGAATTGGTTCTCGCCGTGGCTGAAATCATCGAGTCGGCCCACCCGATGACGCGAGTGTTGTAATTCAGGCGATAGGCGAGGATCTCCGGCGTCTCCTGCCGGCCGGCGTGCATCGGCAGAGGGTTCACGGTGAATGGATTTGGAATCAGATAATCCATCCCTTTTTCAAAACCCTCGGCTTTGAAGATCACGCTGCGCTTCCATCCGGCCGGAAGTGGCGGCAGCCTGGTGGCATCGAATTCCAGGGCTATTTCATCGCCCGAGGCCAGGATCGCGTAGCGATCGTCGGCCGACTGCATCAGCTCGGCGACATCGCCGTATCGCGTATACGCGCCGCGATGCCGCACGAAGGGCCCGGTCTTCGAAATCTGCCGATAATCGTACCGCTCCGGCCGGCGCTGCAACTCTTGCGGATATCCCAGGAATCGCAATTCCGCTTTGGCCGGCGGCAACTCGGTGGTCCTCACACGCGCGTCGGATGTGGCGGCGCCGGCAACCGCTTTTTCCCAATAGATTTCCATATTGGTGGAGATTCTTACGCGCGGATCAGTCCGGTTCAGCATTCCCTTCAGGTCCACGACCATCCATTTCGAGAGACCGGCCGGGAATCCCATGGAGGCGATCGCGGTTTTCCATCCTCCCTGCCCGTCCGGAACGTCCAGTCGCGGCGCGTCGGGACGCAACCCTGTGTGGAACGCATCGTAATTCGTGCTGGATTCGTAGTATTCGGTCCAGCCATAGAGCAACAACACGTCGTCATCGGGCCGCAACGTCAAGATGTGCGAATGCGCCTCAGTAAATCCGGGAAATCGCGTCTTGCGCGCGGGATCACCCACGATTACTACAGGATGCTCGCCCGCCACTTGCCACAATCTGTGTGGACGCGGCGGGCCTTCCACGACGAATCCTTCATTGGGCAGAACCGTCAAATCCGCCGGGTGATCCACGACGAATAGCCGCGCTTGGTCGAGATAGGTGACTTCCTCCATCTGCGACGCGAAGCGGAACAGGTATTTCCCGTCGCGCGGCTGCGCTCCTTCGGAGAGCAGGTACTCGGCGGGATTCGGCGTATCGGTGACGCCCGGCTCGATCCATTCGCCGATCACGCCCGCGCCGATGATGTCCGAGAGGAAGCGGAAATTCCCGCCGTCCCAGGCGTAGAGCAAAGGACACGATCCGCCCTTGCGATCGAGTTCGCGGTAATCCACGCGGGCCATGGCGCCGGGAATCTCGTCCTGGAGCACGCCGGTGGGCCAGAGGAATCGCACGAAATCGGCGCTCTTGCGCGCCCCCAAACCAAAAATGATTTCGGTGGAGCTTTGGCCTGTCCCGGTTCCGCCGCCAATCTCGACTTTCTGCCAGGTGTCTCCGGCGCGCGCTTCCACCTTGGCGCCAATCCCGTCGCGATTATCTTTCAAGCCGCGCGCGCGGACCTTGAGAAAGCCGTTCTTGTTGCCGCCGTCGTTGCGCCAAAGCGATTTGCCGATCAGCAGGTCGGCGTCTCCATCATCGTCTATATCCGCCACGATGATGTTGCCGGAAGCCGCTTCGAGCCCTACGGAGATTTCCTGAAAGCCTCCATTCCCAAGATTGCGGAGCAGGTGCGCGCCCGCGGCGCCGGTGAAGGCGATATCGCGGAAGCCGTCGTTGTCATAATCGAGCACGGCCACGCTGTGGCTCGCGGACTCTCGGCAATCCGGAAGCGCCGCGGGGCGGAACTGGCGTCCCGCTTCGTTTTCGAGCAGCACGGGGCATCCATTCGGCCGGGTGAAGACCAGGTCCATCCAGCCGTCGTTGTTGTAGTCGAGCACGGCGACGGAGTTGGCGTTGTCTACGGGCAGGGCCAATTTCGAGAATGCCCCATCCCGCGTGTTCGAGTAGAGCACCGGCGGACCGCTGCGGGGCACGAGCACGAGATCCACATCGCGATGGTTGTCGAAGTCGGTGGCTGCCGCGCCAACGATTTCTTCTTGCGCGATCCGGCTGCCGGCGCTTACGTCGGCGAAGGTTCCGTCCCCCTTGTTGCGATACAAGCGGCTGCCGGCCAGGACGTCAAGGTAACCGTCGTGGTCGAAATCCACGAAGATGACAGACGGGCCGCCGGTCAGCTCCGCTGTCTTTTGGAACTTGCCCTTGCCTGCGTTGCGGTAAAGCGCGACCTTCGAGCCGGCGCCGACGGCGAGATCGGTGTTGCCGTCGTTGTCGAAGTCGCCCGCGGCGCACGTCGTGCCGGGAAGCGGCTCGCCGACGCTTTCGAACTTGTTGCTCCCCGCATTGTGATAGACGCCACCGCCGGGAATGACCAAGCCGGGCCGGCCATTGCCGTCGAGGTCCAGGAAACAAGCGCCGCCACCGCCCGCCATGAGACTGGCGGGAAGCTCCATGAATTTCACGGGAATGGATTGCGGCGCGGCGGCCCGAGACCGCGGATTCTCCTCCGCCATCGAGTAACGCCCCTGCTCCCCATACTGAGAACCGACCGGCTCATTTCTCTTTCCACCCGCGGTCAGTTCCTGAAATCGCTTCAGATAGACCGCGCCCTTCGCCGCATCCCCCGAAAGTACATAGGAGCGGCCGATCCCGAAGATCGCCGAGACAAAGCTGGGATCGCCCTCCACGACCTTTGTGTAATGCCGGATTGCCTCGGGATAACGGCGCAGCGCGAAATTCACCGCGCCGAGGTAATACTGCACGTGCAAGTCGGCGGGATCGAGCTGCTCAGCCGCCTCGAATTGCGGCAGCGCGTCCTCCAACTTTCCCGCTTCCCGCTGCAGCAGACCCAAGTTGTAATGGGCGCGGATATTGCGCGGCTCGCGCGAAAGAACCTCCCGCAAGATCCGTTCGGCCTCGCTTGTCCGGCGCGCGGCCAGCAAAGCAATGCCTTCGTTCAGCCGGTTGCCGGCCTTGACGAACGCCGCGCGAGCCTCCGGGTACTTCCCCTGGACCATGAGCGCGACACCCAGGTTGTTTGCCGATAAATCCGGATCGGCCAGTTCAGCGCGAGTTGCCAGCAGGGCCAGCGCGCCTGCTATCAGAAGCAGTTTTCGCATAGGGTTTCGACTCCGCGACACCAGTGCCCTCCTTCACTGTATAGGTTTGTCCCGCGGCAAGATTCTTGAGCGTATCCTTGACGCCTTTGGGCCAGACGATCTCCACGGTCTTCGCGGCTGCGTCGCGCCCCAGACCGAACGTAAGCACGTCTTCGCTCGACGAGCAATATCCCTGGCCGGCCTTGAGCGACTGCCATTGCCATCCGCGCGATGTCTCCACGCGGACTCGCGCGCCGATGCCCTGGCGATTCGACTTTACTCCCTGCAGCCGCACGCGGAGAGAGCGGTTTTCGGCGCCCGTGTTCCGGTACAAATACGCCGGACCGCCGTTGGTGACGATCAGCAAATCCAGATAGCCGTCGCCGTCGAAGTCGGCATAGGCCGCGCCGCGCGCCACTTTCCGCTGCTGAAGATCCGCTCCCGCTCGCGACACGACATCTTCGAAACGCTTGCCTCCCAGATTGTGGAACAGATGCGGCGCCATGGCGTAAGAGACCCGCTGCTGCACTTTTTGAATATCGGGATCCAGATGGCCGTTGGCGACGAACAAGTCCGGGAGGCCATCGTTATCGTAGTCCCAGAAAAACAGGCCGAAGGCCAGCGTCAGGAGACTGGCCCGGCCCACGGCGGAAGTGGGGGCCTCATCCACGAACAACCCCTTGCCTTCGTTGTGATAGAGCCCCAGCATTTGGTTGGAGAAATTGCCGATCACGACGCTCGGGAATCCCGACGCGTCGTAGTCCGCGGCGTCCACGCCCATGCCTGCGCGGGCCACCCCGTCTTCGCTGAAGGCGATTCCGGCCGCGACTCCGCGCTCGGCGAACGTGCCGTTGCCGTTGTTCCGATACAGCTTGTTCGGTTGCGTATCGTTGGCTACCAGAAGATCGGGCCAGCCGTCCATGTCGAAGTCGAGGGCCACAACGCCCAGAGACTTGCAGGTTGTGTCGTACAAGCCTGCTTTCTTGGTCACATCTTCGAACTTGCCGTTTCCCATATTGTGAAACAGCCGCGACGTCGTTCCTTTGTACGATTCCGGCGTGCAGTAGGACTTGTTCCGTCCGTCCAGGGTGCAATAGATGTCCTTTTGCTGCGACCATTCGACGTAGTTGGCGACAAAAAGATCGAGCCGCCCGTCGCGATCGTAATCGAACCAGACGGCGCTCGTTCCAAAGCCGGCATTGACGATGCCGGACTCTTTGGTCACGTCGCGGAAACGCATCCCGCCGTCGTTGTGGAATAAGTGGTCGCCATCGAGCGCGGTAATGTAGAGGTCGATGCGGCCGTCGTTGTCATAGTCGCCGGCGGCCACGCCCATCGCCTTCATGTTGATCTTCAGCCCGCTCGAGGCCGTGACATCCGCGAATGTTCCGTTGCGATTGTTGCGATAGAGAGCTGGAAAGCCGCTGCCGTTGAGGAGCAGGACGTCGGGAAAGCCGTCGCCGTCAAGATCCACGAAGGCGCAGCCCGATCCCAAAGTCTCGGGCAGATATTTCTTGCCGGTCGCGCCGGTGGAGTGTTTAAAGACGATCCCAGCCTTGGCGGTTACATCGACAAAGCCTTGGCCGAACGCCGAGACCGCCAGCAGCGCCATGGACGCGAGCTGCCGAGTCATTCCGTCCTGCCGCGGCCGGTATGCTCGTGAATCGCCTGGCGCTCGTTGTTGTCCGCAGGATGGATTCGGCGGTAATCGCCGGTGATGGCTTGCGAAGACTCTTCCGCTTTGAAGCGCAGATACAATTTCTCTTCACGCTCGGCGGACGCGGCGTCTCCCAGCCCGCGGTAGCAGAGCATCCGGTTGTAGTGGGCTTGCAAGTCCTCCGGATCGACGTCGAGCGCCTTCTGGAGCGCCGATATCGCCGCGGAATACTCGCGCTTCAGGAAAAGGATGCGCCCTTTCTGGTTTGCGGCCACGCGATCGCGCGGATACTGCTTCAGCACTTGTTCGAGCTCCGCGAGAGCCGGATCGTAGCTGCCCGCCGCCTTCAGCACCAAGGCTTTGAAGAAATGCGCGCGGGCCATTTTCGGATCGCGTTCGAGCGCCTTCTCGATCCACGGGGCGGCGGCTTCGGTCTCGCCTTCCTGAACCAGGCAGCGCGCGACGTTGAGCCAGCCGTCGGCGTAGGCGGGATCGAGCTCCGTCACTTTCTTGAAGGCCGCTTCGGCGGCCTTCAAGTCGCCCTGCAGCAGAAGCCCGATGCCGTAATCGTTCCAGCGCTCGCGATCTTCCTTTACGGCTTGTCCTGTTCCTCTCGATGGCTGGCCGACTTGCAGTGTCGCCGCCGCTTCGGCGACAACGGTGACAGGAAGATCGGGAATCTGCTTGACGGCGCCCGATACCAGAG
>CAZRND010000162.1:0-2299 GCA_964601345.1 uncultured Acidobacteriota bacterium
GGAATTGGCGGAGACGGAACTCGAGAGATATCTGACGACGACGCCCAAAGACATCATCGTCATGGAGAAGCTGGCGGACGTGAAGGTGAAGCGCGGCAATTACACCGGCGCCGACGCCCTCTTGCGCCAATTGGTGCAGATTGCTCCGGATAATGCCGATGCCCGGACTTCCCTGGGGATTGTCCTCGAAGCAGAGAAGAGGCCTCAGGATGCCATCATCCAGTACCGCGAGGCGCTCAAGCGTCAAAGCGATCACTTCGCGGCTGCCAACAACCTGGCGTGGCTCTTGAGCGAGAGCGGCGGAAACCTGGAAGAAGCGCTCAAGTGGGCCCAGTTGAGCAAGGAGAGGGCGCCCGCCAACACTTCCGTCTCCGATACGCTCGGTTGGGTCTACCTGAAGAAGAACAATGCCAGCCTGGCCCTTTCTCAATTCAAAGACGCGCTCGCCAAGGAGCCCAACAATCCGCTCTTTCGATACCACATGGGGCTGGCCCACCTGAAAGAAGGAAACAGCCGGCTCGCCGAGCAGGAGATTCGCGCCGCCGTTGCTTCGAACGTCGACTTTCCGGGAGCGCAGGACGCGCGCGACACGTTGAAGAGCCTGCAAGGCGGAAGCAAGCAGTGAGCGAGCCGGAGGAGCCTGCCTCCGATTCGGCGGGCGACTCCCCCGCGCCCGTTTCTGTCTGTTGCGGCAGCGATCCTCCCTGCGCGACCTGTCCTTACCTCGAGCCCTATCGGAGCGAAACGGCCGGGAAGTAGACGCCCAGCAATTCCCGTCGCCACCAGTCCTTCTGTCCAAAAGCGGTGAAGCGATAGTCGTAGAGCATCGCGCGCACATAGCGCGGCGGATGGTCGGGGAACGGATTCCTCTCGAACAACTCCATGACCTCCGGCGATCCGTGAAGAATGCGGGACATCAAGTGCGTGAACCAGGGATGCTGCTCATAATTCGAGAAGGCCGCGAACCACATCTGCCAGTCGAGGCGCGGCTGGTGGGGCGCAACAAACGGCGGAGCTCGGCGCACGTCCCCCGGCTTGTAGGGAAACTCAAAGGTCTTCCACGTCCGCCCGTCATCCGATCCTTCGATCATGATCTCGGGGCGCGTCGTGGTCATCACCGCAAACAGTCCATAGCTGTTGACGATGTGAAAAGGCGAAACGGCTTGCACCATGTCTTCCGTCCAGCGCGGCAGCTTGGCGTCAAAGCGATACGCGCCCTCGAGGAGGCTGATCAAAACCAGCAGCGCCGCCGGGATGACCGCCGGCCACCGCCACGTCGCTCCCGTCTCGCCCAGGAGCGTCACACACAGTGTGATCGTCAGCCAGTTGAAAAAGGTGTAATTCCCCGTCGCGATGAGCAGAACCTGGAAGCCGATCATGATCCAGGCCCCGGCCCGCCGCCAGCGCCCCGGCGCGAAGACCAGGAATGGAACAATTAATTCGATGCCGAACATCGCTACCGTCGACATCTTGTGGAACCAGGCCGGCGCCTGGTGCATGTACCACGCAGCGGGATTCGGGATGGGCTGCGTCTCATAGTGGAAGTGAAGCGCGGTGAGATTGCGCCAGGTGCGGTCGCCGCTTTGCAGCTTCACGACTCCCGAGAGAAACGTCAGCCGAAACGCCAGCCAGCGAAGCAGCCAGAGCGGAATGGGCGAAGGCTCGGAGCATTTTTCGAAGCCAAGCTGCCAGGGCGAAAAGAAGATCGTGAGGAAGCCTGCTTCAAGCAGGAGCGTGTCCCACTGGAAGGACAAGAAGTCCTGTCCGACCGAGACGAGCGAGAGGTACAAGATCCATAGAAGCGCAAAACTCGCTCCCGTGGCGACGCCGGCCATGGCCAGCAACGAGACCGCGACGCCCGTTCCCGCGAGAAGCTGCAAGAATCCGCCGGTGGGATGCAGCCAGGCCAGCGTGGGCGCGAGGTAGTATCCGCGCGATCCTAAATGTTCATGAACCGCCTGCAGGTATCGCGAGGCGGGCAGAATTCCGTTCTCGCCGAGCAGGCCGGGAATCTGCGGATAGAGCGAGGCAAAGGCCGTCAGATAAATCAGGCCCATCATCCGCAGGAAGGCCCATCGCGTGGCGGCCATCCGCGGCTATCCGCCGGCGCGGCTTTGTGGTTCGAGATACGAGCGCAGCCACTCGATCCAGCGGCGATCGACGTCGCGCTGATGCACCGGATCGGCGGGGCGGTGACCCGCCGGCGGAGAGGCGAAAAACTTACCCGGGACCCCGTTTTCAGCCAGGGCCAGATACCAGCGGAGGGGCTCTCGGGGGCGAACGCCGACGCGCAGGAGCA
>CAZRND010000162.1:2309-12034 GCA_964601345.1 uncultured Acidobacteriota bacterium
CAGCCGGTAGGACTGCGTGGGCGGAACGCGATAGTCGCCGGTGAGCGCGAGAATCAGCGTGGGTGTGCGCATCTTCGGCCCGTAGGTGATCGGCGACTGTTCGGCATAGGCGGTCATGCGCTTCGCGTCGGTGTAGGGCGAGCCGCCGAACGCCGCGCCGCGGCGCACGTTGCTATCGCCGAGGTTGTATTGGTCCATCCAATCGGTGACAGCCGCGCCCGCGATGGCCACTTTCCACAGGTTCGGATAATTTCCCATCAGCCACGTGGTCATGTAGCCGCCGTAGCTCCAGCCGGAGACGGCGATGCGCGATTCATCCACCGCGCCGCGCTTCTTCAGCGCTTCGAGGCCGGCGATCGTGTCGCGGCCCGGTCCGGCCCCCGCGTCATTCCAGATGGCCGCTTGGAATGCGGTGCCCATATTGTCGCTGCCGCGGTAATTCGGTTCGAAGACGATCCAGCCTTGCGCGGCCATGAGCTGCGCGCGAGAGGAGAAAGCCTCCTTCGACGCGGAACGCGGCCCGCCATGGATGTAGAGCACGAGCGGATATTTCCGTCCTGCTTCGAAGCCGGGAGGATAGGTGACGACGCCGTCTTCGCGGTAGCCGTCAGGACCATCCCACTCGATGGTTTCCGTGCGGCCGAGCTCCAGGCCCGCTACCGGCGCGTTGAAATCGGTTAACCGCTCTGCCTTCGCTGCCGGGGAAGCCAGCCAGTACAACTCCGAGGGCCGCAGCGGCTCGCTGCCCGTCAGCACAATGCGGCTGTCGCGGCTGACGGAAGCATCGAGACCGAATCCGCCGCCCGCGACGACCTTACCGACGTCGATGCGCTTGGCGGGACCGTCGATCGGCTGAATCCACAGGCCGGTGGTGGTGCGATCGTTCGCGGCCACCAGCAGCGAACGCGAATCGGGCATCCAGATCGCGCGCAGGATATTGCGGTCGAGCGGGTTGGTCACGCTCCGGCCCTCGCCGCCCGAGAGCGGCGCGACGTAAATCTCGGTTCCGTTCTTGGACTGTCCCTCGCGCGGATACCAGTAGGCGATGCGGCTTCCGTCGGGCGAGATTTCGGGATGCCCTTCCTGGCGCGCGCGTGTGGTGAGGGCGCGCATCTTGCCGCTCTCCACGTCGAGAATCCGGATCACGCTCTGATCGAAATCGCCCGAATAAACCGTCGCTACCTTGACGAGGGCGATCGACTTCCCGTCGGCCGACCAACTCGGAGCGGCCGCCGGCGGTCCCGGAGGGAAGGCCACGGGAAGCGTCCAGTTGTCCGCGGGCGTGCCGCTGGTGAGGCGGCGCGGCGCGCCGTCCGCGGCGGCCAGCCAAAGGTGCGACGGCCGCGGAGAGTCCTGCTGGAGAA
The DNA here is from genome assembly GCA_964601345.1 of uncultured Acidobacteriota bacterium. Lineage (GTDB taxonomy): Bacteria > Acidobacteriota > Terriglobia > JAJPHL01 > JAJPHL01 > CAZRND01. Next base: position 3,674 of record CAZRND010000162.1, read on the forward strand.
AATGATTATCCTGCACCTCGAAGGACTTGTTGAAGCGCTCTTCGCCGTCGCGTTTCGGTTCGTCATCGAAGGAGGCGAAGGCAATGGCCTTTCCGTCTGGACGCCAGGAGAACGTCTGCACGCCGGCGGCGGACTTCGTCCACACTTCCGACTCGCCGCCCGACATCGGCAGGACATGCACCTGCGCCTTGCCGTCGACCTGGGCCAGATAGGCAAGCCGCGATCCATCGGGAGACCAGCGCGGAGACGACACGCCGCGGCGCCCGCGCGTCAGCACGTGCTGCGCCTTGGTCGCGATCTCCACAAGCACAATGTCCGCATCGTTGCGATTCTCGGCGAAATTAGAGCGGGTGACGACGACCGCCACGGTCTTGCCGTCGGGCGCAATCTGCGGATCGGAAAGACGCACGATTTTGCCAGGCGTTGAAAGGTCGAAGCGCGCGGCCCCCAGGGTCGCCGCAAGCGATAGCAGGACGATCAGTTTCTTCATGGCGCGGATGATACCACGGAAATCGCGCCCTAAGGCTTGGGGCGGAACGGACGCGGAGGATTGGGTTTTAGGCTGGCGACTTCGGTGTAGACCCTGACGATCCGATCCTTCTGCGCAGGATCGAGAGAGAGCTGGCGGTGCTTGCCATCGGCCGAGGGCGTGAATTTCACGCGTCCGTCGTCGAGCATCGCGATGGCGCCCGGCTCGGACAATTTGAAATAGCCTTCCTGAGGACGCGCCGCATAGAGCACCGGCGTCATGTCGCCGGTGGGCGCGTCGAAGGGCATGGGCGCGGAGGCGCGGTAAGCATCGACCACCGGATGGTCCGTGGCCCACGCAAAATCCTTTTCGATACTCGATGCCGGGAAGACCGGCGCGTCCCCTGTGTCGTCGCCGTAAGCAACGATCGGCGACGGCCACTCGGCAAAAAGTTTTCTCGCCGCCGGGACGTCGGCTTTGAGGTTGGGGCCTCCGGCAAGCGACAGGAATTTGACCTTGCGCGCGATGACTTCGGCTGCGCCGGGCAAGGTAAGCAGCTTGGCGAGATTGGTCGCCGGTCCCGCCAAGATGACAACGGCGTTTTGATCCTGCTGCGCGGTGAGCGCGTTGCGAATGAGCGCGGTCACCTCCGCGGTGTCGGTGAGCTTGGTGATCGCGTGCTGATAAACGGGCTTCGCGAGCGGCACGGTGAGGATGGGCGTGTCCTCCGGGCGGGCCCCCTGATCGGCGAGCCCCACCGGAAGAGTGCGTTCCGACATCGGCCCCAGGTAGAAGCGGGAGAGCGCGGCGCAGAATGCGGCGGCTTTCAGATTCGGCTTGCTGACGGAGAGTGACGCGACGCGCCAGTCGTTTTTGCCGGCGAAGCCGAAAAGCAATGCCATCGCCAGCACCGAATCGATCCGGTTACCCAGGTCGGAATCGAAAACCACGCCGATCGACGGCCTGCCTTGTCCGGGCCCTTGCATCAGGAAAAGTTTAGGTCAGGTTGACGCCTTCGAGGCGTCCCGAGGCATCGCCGAAGTGCTCGACCCGCGCGCCCATGCGATCCATCATCGTCAGGTGCAGGTTGCACATCGGAGTCTCCCGGCGGAACAGCACGCGCCGCCCGGGCTTGAAGAAATTGCCGCCTCGGCCGGCGAGTAGCGTCGGCAGATCGTCGTGCAGGTGGCGGTTTCCGTCCGAGATGCCCGAGCCGTAGAGGATCATCGAGTTGTCGAGCAGCGTCCCGTCCCCTTCCTTGACGGCCTTCATCCTCTCGATCCATGCCGCGAACTGCGCCACGTGATAAGTGTTGATCTGCGTGACCTTCTCGATGAGATCGGCATTGTTTTGGTGATGCGTGAGCGGATGGTGCCCGTCCGGAATTCCAATCTCCCGATAAGACCTGGAGCTGCCTTCGCGCGTGACCAGGAACGTGAAGACGCGCGTCAGGTCGGCCTGGAACGCGACGGTCAGCATGTCGGTCATCAGCTTGAAGTGCTCGGCGAAGTCCGGCGGCAAGCCGTAAGGCTTGTCCAGGCCGGGATCGATCTGGGCATTGTCCTTCTCGGCCTTCTCGAGCTGACGCTCGATCTCCCGCACCGAAGAAAGATATTCATCGAGCTTGCGCTGATCCGTGGGACCGAGGACCGATTGCAGTTTCCGCGTGTCCTCGGTGACAAAATCCAAAATGCTGCGGCGATGCTGATACTGCCGCGCGCGCGCCTCGGGGGTCAAGTTGGCGCCGGAACCGAACAGGCGCTCGAAGAGCCCGCGCGGATCGAGAACCGGCGGCAGCGGCTGCGTCTCGCTCTTCCAGGCAAGATTGTTGGTGTACGCGCACGAATATCCCGAATCGCAGTCGCCGGCTTGGCGGGCATCGTCCATGCCGAGCTCGAGCGACGGGAAGCGCGGCTGTTTGCCGATCAGGTTGGCAACGATCTGATCGCAGGAGACGCCAGCCTTGATGTCGGAAGTGGTTTTGCGGACCTGGATGCCGGTGAGATAAGAGCCCGAGCTGCGCCCGTGGTCGCCGGCGCCGTCGAGCAGCGCCCGGCCCGTGTTGTGGGTCAGATTTCCCAGCAGCAGGACGTCGTTTTTGAGCGGCTCGATCGGTTTCAGAATCCGAGGCAGCTCGCGCAGCTTGCCTTCATGATCCGGATTCCAACCCGACATGATGATGCCGTTCGGCACATACACGAAGCCCATACGGACCGGCGCTTTCGGCGCGGCCGCGAGCGCCGGGGCCATGGCATCGAGGAACGGCAGAGCGACGGCCGCGCCCACGCCTTGCAAGAAGGCTCGCCTGGGAAGCGCTTTCCGCGTGATGATCATCGCTGGGCCACCTTGCTGACTCCCGCTGAGGCCGCTGCGGTTGCTTCGCCCCTGCGGGACTCGAACGGCAAACTGTCCACGATTTCGTGGATCAGCGTCTGGAACCCATATCCTGACGCCGCCAGCTTGCGGCCGGTCTCTTCGACGGCTCCCCTATCATACCTCTCCAGACCCCTCCCAAGCGAATAAGTGAGCATTTTTTCGATCAGGCAGCGGGAGAACTCTGGAAGCTGCTGCTTGAGGATGCCGCGCATCCCGGCCGGGCTGCTGAAGGACTTGCCGTCCGGCAGCGTGGCGCTGGCGTCGACGGGGAACTTGCCATCCAAGGTGCGCCACTTGCCGACGGCATCGTAATTCTCGAGCCCAAAGCCGAGCGCGTCCATGCGGTTGTGGCAGGAGGCGCAGACCGCGTTCTCGCGATGCTTCTCCATCTGCTGGCGCAGCGATGCCGTGGTCCCGACGGCCGATTCGTCGATGGGTGGCACGTCGGGCGGCGGGGGCGCCGGCGGGCTCCCGATGATGTTTGCAAGGACGTACTTGCCGCGAATCACCACCGAGGTGCGCGTCGGATAGCTCGATACGGTGAGCACGCCGGCCTGGCCGAGGACGCCGCCGCGCTGGTCGGTGGTCAATTCCACGCGCCGGAAATCCGGCCCGGTGATCCCGGCGATTCCGTAATGCTTCGCCAGGCGCTCGTTCAAGAACGTGTAGCGCGCGTCGAGAAAATCGGAGATGGGGCGGTTGTCGCGGAGCACGGATTCAAAGAACATCCGCGTCTCGGTCTTCATGGCATCGCGCAGCTCCGGCCCCCAGTCGGGGAACTTTTGAGGATCAGGCTTGACCACGTCGAGATTCCGGGTCTCGAGCCATTGTCCGGCAAAACTTTCGGCCAGCGCCGCCGCGCGCGGATCGGCCAGCATCCGTTTCACTTGCGCGTGGAGAACGGCCGGGATGCGAAGCTTCCCTGATTCGCCAAGACCCAACAGCTCCTCGTCGGGCATGGAACTCCAGAGGAAATAACTCAAGCGGGAAGCCAACTCCACGCCCGAAACCTTGTGCACCTTGGCGGGATCGTTCGGATCGGGATCGCGCTCGATGCGGAAGAGGAAATGCGGCGATACCAGCATCGCCTGGATGGCCAGTTGCAGTGCCTGCTCGGCGCTCTGCTCTTCCGCCCTCGCCACGGCCACGAATTTGAGCAGCGCGTTCACCTCGCTCTTCGTGACCGGACGCCGGTAGGCCCGTCGCGCCAAGGTGGCTACGATTTTTTCCATGCAGGCGTCCCCGGTATTCGGATCGCACACCAGGATCTTCTTCCGGCTGGGCTTCTCCACCTTGCTCGGATAGGGACCGATGAAGAGCATCGAGTTCAGGAACTTGTTCTTCTTGTTGTTGTAATAATCCTTCTTGTCCAGGGTGCTGACGAAATCGTCGTCGATGAAACCGGCGCGGAAGACGTGATCCCCCTCGGGAAGGTAGAGCCGCACCTCCGCCTCCGAGTAGGGATCGAAGTAAACCAGCTTCGATGGCTTCGTTTCCACCTGCATGGAATGCAGGAGCTTCCCATCCATCCAGAAGTTCATGGTTACGGGTTTCGCGTCGGCGGCGCGCTCTCCCGGCAGGCCGAATCGAACAAGATATTCGGCGTCGAAATCCACGCGGTGCGTGGCCTCGATGGTGCTCGCGTCCGGCCGGCGGATTCTCTTGTCCCGCGCGTGGTAGGAGACTTCGAAGGTCTTCGGCAACGGGTCCGCGCCGATGGCCCGCGCGGCGATGCGCTCGGCCGCGGCCATGTACTTTTCCATGAGCACGGGCGAGATCGTCAGTACCTCGCCGATGTTGTCGAATCCGCCGCCGGAGTCGTCGGTAGGAAAGTCCTTCTCGGCATGAAAGTCCACGCCCAGCAGGTCGCGGATCGTGTTCGAGTATTCATACCGGTTCAGTCGTCGCGCCGTGACCCGGCCGGGATCGGGCTTGGTATTGCGATCGATGCGCGCGAACTCGCTCCGCAGATAACGGATCAGAGCCTCGATCTGCGCGGCATTGCGAGGCGCGTCTTTGGGAGGCATCTCGCCGCGCTTGAGCTTCGTCAGGATTTTCTCCCAAGTTTCGCGGTTGTCGGAAATACTCCCGGAGATCAGAGGACCCACGTTCAGCCCGCCCGAGGACAGTTGTTCGTTGTGGCACACGGCGCAGGTCTTTCCCAGGACCGGCTTGACCGTATTGTCGAAGGACGCGCGAGGCGCATCGGCGGCCGGCAGACAGGCCGGCAGCGCGGCCGCAAGCAGCCCGCAGAGCACGACTTTTGCGCCAGAGAAGCCCATGTTGGCCCGTTCCTCCATTATAAATAAAGTTGGATTGCCCGCAACCTTAGGCATAGATATAATGTTTAGGTCCCTGGACTCTGTGCATGGCAACTCTGGATTCCGCTGAACGCGTTGTCGAGCTAGAACGCAAGGTCAAGGAGTTGACCGTCTTCCATGAGGTCGGGAAGGCCCTGACCTCCACCCTGGACCTCAACCGGGTGCTGGAGACGATCATGCATCAGATCAGTTCCTTCTTTCACCCCGACACCTGGTCTTTGCTGATGGTCGACAGCGACGCGAACGAGCTTCGCTTCGAAATCGCCGTGGGAGAAGCCGCCGAAAAGCTGCGCGACATCCGCCTGAAGATCGGGGAAGGCATCGCCGGTTGGGTGGCGCTCAACAACCAGCCCGTCTACGTCCAGGACGCTTCCAAGGATACGCGCTTCAGCAACCGCATCGACGACATGACGCAGATCAAGACGCACTCCATCGCCTGCATTCCGGTGCGGGGTCGCGAGGGAGTCCTCGGTGTCATCGAGCTGATCAACTGTCCGCAGCCTTTGCGATTCGAAGAAGAGGACCTGTTCCTGTTGCAGGCGCTGGCCGATTACGCCGCCATCGCCATCGAGAACGCGCGGCACGTCCAGAAGATTCACGAGCTCACGATCACCGACGATTGCACCAAGCTCTTCAACGCGCGGCATCTGTACAACGTCCTGGACGCCGAGATTCACCGCTCCACGCGCTACAACTACGAGTTCTCGCTGGTGTTCATCGACATGGACCACTTCAAGGACGTCAACGACGTCCACGGGCACCTGGTCGGCAGCAAGCTGCTGGCGGAGTTGGGGCAGGCCATCCAGCAGCACCTGCGTCTGATCGACATCGCCTTCCGCTACGGCGGCGACGAGTTTGTGATCATGCTGCCGCAGACGCCGAAGGGCGCGGCCATCAACGTAGCCAAGCGCCTGAGAAACTTGATCACCAAACGCACTTACTTGAAGGAAGAGGGGATCAACTTGAGGCTCACCGCCAGCTTCGGACTGGCCAGCTTCCCGGTCGACGCCACCGACAAGGCGCAGCTCATCTCCCTGGCCGACACCGCGATGTACGAGGTCAAGAAGGAGTGCCGCGACAACATCGCCGTCGCCAACATGGGCATTCTCGGCAAGGAATCGGAGTAGGTCTTTACCTTCCTAGACCGAGACGCGTCGCGAGAATCGGCGGGGGGCCGGCGGCGTTGATCTTTTCCTGTGCCGCGGCTACGTCGTAGGGAATTCGCCAGTATTCCACTTTGCACGTCTCCGGATCGTAGATGGTCAGCGCGGCGCGGCTGTCGCCGTCGCGCGGCTGGCCGATGGAACCGGGGTTCAGCAGGTACCTCTCGCGCTCTTCGATCTCCAGCAGCCGCGTGCTGATGTCCGAGCCGTAGTTAGGTTTGGGCGTGTGGATCATGTCGTCCTCCGCCGCGAACCCGCCCTGCACGTGGGTGTGTCCGAAGAAAGTCACTTTCATCTGGACATGCTCGAACTCGTCGGCGGCGTCGCTCGCCGAGAGCATATACTCGTCCTCGTCTCTAAACGACCCGTGAACGATGTGGAAGTCTTTGTCCGGCGCGGGAACCACCATCGGCCCCGTCGGCAGGTTCCGCAGATACTCGAGGTTTTCCGGCGTCAATTGCTCCCGAGTCCAGAAGGCGGCGGTCTTGGCCGCGACATTGAACTCCCGGGCATCGGTCAGCCCGCAACCAGCCTTGTCGTGGTTGCCGCGGACGACGAACCGGCAGTGCTCCCGTACCCATTCCACCGACAGATTCGGATCGGCCCCGTACCCCACCAGATCGCCGCAGCAGACCACCTGGTCGTAAAGACCCTGGACGGCAGCCATACAGGCCTGAAGTGCTTCCCAATTCGAATGGATGTCGCTCAAGACCAGGTATCGGGGCATTAAGCTCTCAATCAAATAACGAAATCATAAAGCGGCTTCCTAGTTTACAATCTTTTACAGCATTTGACGGCCAATTGACACGGCCCCAGTGGGACGAACGTATGCTGGTTTGACCCCCTGCTCTCATGAAACTGAGATGGTCCCCGAAAACGAGGGTAGCAGCGGTCATGGTAGTAGCGCTTTGCCTGCCCGTGACGGCGCTGATTACCGCCCAGTTGTTGCGCCTTTACTACCTCGAAGAGACCAAGCCCGTGCAGGCGATCCTGAACCAGGAACTCCTGCAGGTGATGCGAACCGTCGAGAGGCAGATTCTGCTCGAACGAAACCGCTTGGCGGCGGAACTGGCAGCCGCGATCGAGCCGGCCGATCTGTCGAAGCCCGAGGAATTGCGCCAACGCCTCGAACGAGTGGCAGCGACCAAACCGTACATCGACCTGGCGGTTTTCTACAGCCCGAAAACGGGCGCCTTCATCGAGCCCCGGCCAGCCACCGCGGAGAGCTTTGAAGCATCGGAGCGCGCTGAAAATGGCGAGCAGATGGCCGGTTCCATCGAAGCCACCTACCCGCGCTTCACCGAGATGCTGCTGGAGGGCGAGACCAAGCAACTGTACTCGGCCATGGAAGACTATCTGGTGGTCCTGAAGAGGGACCGCAACCAGTACAACACGGCCCACTACGTTCTCTTGCACGATGCCGAACGCCGGCCCGCCGGCGTGCTTGGCTTTACGCTCGACCGGAGCTACCTGAAGGGAAAACTGTTCAGCGAAGCCTTCCGCAAGGTCCCGACGATGGAAGGGGAAAGTTCGCCGCTCGATTTCACGGTGCTCGGCATCCGCGACCGTGAGACGGGCGAGTTGATCTGGACCTCCGAGCCGACCCCGGACAAGGACTGGCCGGTGCGCAAGTCCTTCGAGTACGTGCTGTCGTTCCACACCATGTTCGCGAAGACCAGGGTCGGGACGATCGACCAGCTCGCTCACGACTTCATGGTCCGGAACCTGGTCTTAGTGCTCGGGCTGGCGGCGATCATGTTCGGCGGGGTCTTCTTCACCTGGCGCAGCGTAAACCGCGAGATGGAGCTGGCCCGTCTGAAGTCCGATTTCGTCTCGAACGTCAGCCACGAGCTGAAAACGCCGCTCTCGCTCATCCGGCTCTTCGCCGAGACGCTCGAGCTGGGGCGCGTCCGCACGCGCGAGAAATCGCAAGAGTACTACAGCATCATCCGCAAGGAGAGCGAGCGGCTCACCGGATTGATCAACAACCTGCTCGACTTCTCGCGCATCGAGGCGGGGCTCCGCCGCTACA
>CAZRND010000163.1:0-11965 GCA_964601345.1 uncultured Acidobacteriota bacterium
CATTGGAGACGGACGTCTTGAGCACGGCACAGCTCAAGCTGGGCGATTTCATCACTGCCGTCAAGTGGTGGGTTCAGCGCTTCATGCGCGGCTACGTGTCCGAAATTCTCTTGAATCAGCGAAATACGATCAACCAAATTTTTTCTATACGCAAAGACGAGCAGAACAGCAATCAACAAATTGATCGAAACTCCGGCAACTAGCAGGCGTCTCAATTCTATCTGTGTCTTCTTGATATACGAAACCAGAACCTTGCGATCTTCCTTTTCCCATCCGGCAAAGATAGACAGAAGTTCATTCACTTCAGTAAGCAGATCGCCCATCTGATTTTTGCTTTTAGGATCAGATAGAATTTGCAGTCCGCCCTCATCAAGTTGCTCTTTGACGTTCTTCCCAAAGCTCACACGGCAACCACGAGTTTCGTTTCGGGCACCGCCTCGTAGGTGTTGCGAACCGCCGCAGCCATGTTCTTCGTGACCGGACCCGTGACGAGCAGCATGTCGGCATGTTTCGGCGACGCGACAAAGTGAATGCCGAACCGTTCCAGATCGTAATGAGGATTCGTCAGCGCGACGATCTCGGCTTCGCATCCGTTGCACGATCCTGGATCGAGCTGGCGAATATTAAGCGCGCGGCCGAGCAGGCGGTGGATTTCACTTCGTACGGCATCGGGAGCGGCCGGCTGCGTAGCGCCTCCCCAGCGAAGAATCAGATCTTCGCGGCGAACGCCGCTCCAAGAGAATTGTGCGGCGGCGCGGAAGGCTTCGGGCGCCGCCGAAATGCAATTGCCGCATCCGATACATTTTCCGTAGTCGAGACCGTCCGCCGTGAGTGCTTGCGTGGGACAGACTGCCGCGGCGCGTTGCACGGCGTCGGGCGACAAACCGGCGGGAATCGGCTCGGGCATGCGGCTGCCGTGGCAGCTTCCGAAGAGCTCGTCCACGGGAATCACGCGCGAAGGACGGTTCAGATTGTTCTTCACGACGTCGTAGATCATCGATCGCTCCCCGAGTAGGACAGGTTGAAGCTCTTGTTGATCAGCGGGAAATCCGCGATGATGTTGCCCGCTACGGCGTGAGGAAGCGCGGGCCAGTTCTGATGAGACGGCGACTGGATGTGACAGAGCTCAAGCACGCCGTCCGTGCCTTCGATCCAGAAGAACAATTCCCCTCGCGGGGCTTCCACGGCGGACCAGCCTTCGGCGCGCCCTTTCCATTCCACAGGGACCTGCACCGGCCCGCCCGGCAGCGAGGCGAGCGTCTCCTGAATCAACCGCGCGGAAATCGCCGCCTCTTCGATGCGGATGCGGGCGCGCGACAGGACGTCGCCGTAATGAAGCTGGGGCGTCTCGAAAGAGACGCCTTCATAGCAGCAATAGGGATGATCGCGCCGAACGTCCATGGCGATGCCGCTGGCGCGCGCGACCACGCCGACCACGCCGAGATCGTGCGCGATCTTCCGAGCGAGGACTCCGGCGGAGTCGAAGCGGCTCTGCACGGAAGGCGTCTCCAGGATCAGGGCGGCGAGCTCCGCAAACTCGCGCGCGATTCCGGCCACAGCGCGAGCAAAGGCCGGCGTGCCCGCCCTTTCGATGTCGCGAGCAAGTCCGCCGGGAGTCGCGAGGCCGCGCCAGTACCGCGTGCCGGCCCACGCCGCCGAAGCTTGCAGCAGGGACTCTTTGAGTCGCGCGGCAGAGGCGGCGGCCACGGTGAAGGCGACATCGTTGGCCAGCGCGCCAACGTCGCCGATGTGCGCAGCCAGCCGCTCGAGCTCGAGTCCCACCAGACGCAATGCGGCGGCGCGCGCCGGAATGGACACCCGGCAAGCGCGCTCGACTGCCTGGCAATAGGCCACGGCGTGGCTAAAACACTCGTCGCCGGAGACGGATTCGGCTAGCGGCGTTGCAGCGGCAATCGTCCGGCCTTGAAAGAGTTTCTCCACGCCCTTGTGCGTGTACAAAAGGCGCAATTCCAGATGCAGGACCAGGTCTCCCATGACGCTGAAGCGGAAGTGCCCCGGCTCGATGATGCCCGCGTGCACGGGACCGACGGCGATTTCCGTCACGCCTTCGCCCTGGACTTCGAGCAGGTCCCCCCTTTTTTCCTGAGGCAGCGGTTTGCCCGCGGGATGAATCGCGTACTCCCGCTCGCCGGTGTCGTGCACTTCGAGCGCGCCGCGCCCGCTCTGGAACCGGGTCACGAGGCGCATTAGAGCACCGCCATCGCTTGCTCGAGAATTCCCTGCAATGCGGCGGGGACGTAGACTCCGAGCAGCAGCAATAAGGAACATCCGGCCAAGACCGCGGCGGCCTCCGGAAACCTCATCGATTCCCTATTCGCGGACGGCCGCGGCTCGCCGAAGAGCATGGCCAGCAGCCGCCACGACATCGCGCCGAAAACCACGGTGAGCGTGGCCAGCATCAGCGCGGCTACGATGAAATGCGACCGCGCAAATGCGGCATTGAGAATGGCGAATTCGCTCAGGAAAAGGCCGAATGGCGGCAACCCGGCGATCGCCAGCGTCCCCACAGCCAGCAATGCCGATGTGCCAGGCAGGATCGTGGCGAGGCCTTCGATGCGATCCATTCTCGATGTTCCGAGACTCCGGCGCAGGTTCCCCGCCCCGAAGAACAGAAGCGCCTTTCCGATGGAGTGGTTCAAGGTGTGCAGCAGCGCCCCGTAGAGAGCCAGTCCGCCGCCGAGGCCCACGCCGATGGCGATGATCCCCATGTGCTCGATGCTGCTGTAGGCCAGCAGGCGTTTCAAGTCGCGCTGGGCGACGATCAGCAATCCCGCGATGACCACGGAGAGGACGCCGAACACCAGCAGGAAGTTCAGCGTGAAACGCGCGCCGATGGCCCGCGTGAAGATGGCCAGGTAGCGCAGCAGCGCATACATAGCGCAGTTGAGCAGCGCCGCGGAGAGCAACGCGCTCACCGGCGAGGGCGCTTCGGAGTGCGCGTCGGGAAGCCAGCTATGCATGGGGACGAAGCCGATCTTGGTTCCGTATCCCACGACGACAAAAACAAACGCCAGCTTGAGAAGCTGCGCCTCCGCGGCGAGACGCCCGGTCGCGCCCATCAGCGAGACCCAATCGAGCGCGGCCTCCGGACGCAGGCCGCTCTTGACCGCCGCGAGATACAGAACGATGGTGCCGAAGAGCGCAAAGGCGACTCCCACGGTGCAGACCACGAGATACTTCCAGCCGGCCTCGACCGCGCCCTTCGTATTGTAGAAACCGACGAGGAACGCCGAGACCAGCGTCGTCGCTTCCATCACGATCCACTGGAGGCCGAGACTCGCGGCGACGCAGACCCCCACCATCGTGAAATGGAACAGGAAGAAGAACGCATAGAACCAGCGAAGCTGCACGTGGGCAGGGTCAAGATAGTCGAGCGAATAGAGGAGCGCCAGCGTGGAGATCAATCCGACGTTGATGAGAAAGAGCGCGCTGAGCCCGTCGGCCCGCAGGTAGCGGCCGGCCTGCAGCACGCCCGATTGGCGCACTTCCCAGAACAGACGCGCGAGAGCCAGCGCCTGCGCGCCGCCGATGACCAGGGCCATCCGCTTGGCATGGGCCTCGCGCATCAAGAGCAGCAGAATCGCTCCGACCACGGGCAGCATCAGCGGCCATACCAGAGTCATCGTTTATCCTCGCAGACGGCGCAGTTTGGCGACGTCCAGGTGCTCGAAGGTGTCGCGAATGCGAAACGCGAAAACGCCCATGATCACCAGGCCCATCACCAAATCGAAGAAGACGCCGATCTCAATCACCAGCGGCATGCCGAAGGTGGTGGCCAGGGCGGCCAGAAAGATTCCGTTCTCGAGCACCAGCAAGCCGACCACTTGCATCAGCGCCTTTTGGAAGCTCACCATGAGGAACGCGCCGGTCAGGATCAACGCCACGGCCGCGGCCAGAACGTCTTCCGGCACGCGGGCGTCCTGCGCGAAGGGCCGCACGACGGAGTAGGAAATGAAGATCATCAGCACGGCGATGAAGAGGGATTGGGAGGTGTTGGTAAACGCGGCGATGGCGCGCGGCGCTTTCAATTGCTCCACCAGCCAAAGCAGCGCATACGGGATACCGAGCACCTTCAGCAGAAACACCATCGCCGCGACGATCCACGCTTCGGTGGATTTCTCCATGTACGCCGTGGCGATGACGAGCGCGGTGATAATCGCCGACTGGAAGGCAAACAGATAGATGGCCGTCGAGACGCGACGCACCGCGGCGAGCCCCAGAACGGTCAGCAACAAGAAGACCGCCGACGATCCCAACGTCTTGCCGACCGCGATTTGAACGACGCCCATGTTCACCTTCTCCCCAGGATCGTAAAGACCACGCCCATCACGCTGAGAGCCGAAGCAGCGCCGAGAAAATCCGGGACGGAGTACATGCGCATCTTGGCCATGCCGCTCTCCACCAAGGCGAGGACCACGGCCAGCGCCGTGAGCTTTGCGGCGTAGGCAAGCAAGGCAATCGCCAGCGCGGCCCACGTCGGCGAGCCTGCGGCCATCCCCCAAGGGAAGAACAGGCTGATCGAGAGCGCGAAGAACAGGTTGAGCTTGATGGCGTGAGCCAATTCCAGAAACGCCAGGCTTGGCCCGGAGTGCTCCAGAACCATGGCTTCGTGAATCATGGTCAGTTCCAAGTGCGTTGCGGGATTGTCCACCGGGATGCGCCCCGCCTCGGCGAGCATGACCATCGCCAGAGCGGAGAATGCCAGCAGGTGCCCGGGCGAAACATCGAAGAAACTCTGATGCAAGGTCCACCCGACGATGCCCGCGAGGTGGGAGGATCGCGCCAGAATCGCGGGCGCGATCAGAGCCAGCAGGAAGGGCGCTTCGGCCATGGCCGATACGAGAACCTCGCGGCTGCCGCCCATTCCGGCGAAAGCGCTGCTGCCGTCCATCGCGCCGAGCACCAGGAAGAATCGCCCCAGCGCGAGCATGTAGACGAGCAGGAAAATATCGCCGGCGCCGCCGAGCAGGGCCGAGGGCTGCAAGACCGGAACGAACAGCGTGGCGCCCGCTGCGACGCAAAATACGATTCGCGGCGCGGCGCGGAACAACACGGACGCCGAGGGCGGAACCAGATCCTCTTTCTGAAAGAGCTTCCGGATGTCCCAAAGCGGACGGAGAATGCTCGCGCCTTTGCGCCCTTGGAAGCGCGCCTTGACCAGCATCACGAGGCCCCGCAGGAGCGGCGCGGTCAAAACGATCAGCAGAGCTTGCGCGATGTTGGCGACCAGGATCATCTGCGCCACCCCACAAAGGCCAGCAGCGCGATCAGTGTGAGAAAGATATAGAGCAGGTATCCCTGCATGTTCCCGGTTTGCAGGCGGCGAAGTTGCGAGGCGACGCCCACCACGCCCTCCACGATGGGCCGGTAGAGCGATTTTTCCCACGACGTCGTACGAACCGAATGATACGAGATCGAGACGGGAGCATAGGCGTCGGGCAGGACGTCGAGCTTGCGCTCCGGCTTGTAGACGGTTGTGAATACCGACCGGATCGGTTTCGAGAACGCAGTGGCGGTGTATTGCATCCGCGTCGTCAGGCCGGGGAGACCGCACGCCCAAATCGGCGTGATTCGACGCCGGGATCTCCAGAGCAGCGGAACCGCGGCGGCCGCGAACAGAGCGATGCCCGCCCAGATCGCTACGCTGCCCGCGGCGGCCACTTCCTCCGGAGCCGACGCGCCGGCGATTAGGCCGTCCGACACGGCCACAAGCCATTCGAGGAAAGGACCGGGCACAACGCCGAGCGCCAGGCACGCCGCGCCGAGCATTATCATGCCGGCTCGCATGCCGAGGGGCGCTTCCACTGCGGTCTCCGCGCCTTCGGTGCGCGGGCGCCCGAGAAAGGCAATCGCGTACACTTGAATGAAACACGCCGCCGCCAAGCCGCCGGTCATCGCCAGCACGCCGGCCATGAGCGGCAGGATCGCCTGCGAATACGGACCGGGAGACATCGGCCCGGCGAGGAAAGCCTGGTACGCCAGCAATTCGCTCACGAATCCATTTGTCAGCGGCAATCCGACGATCGACGCGCAGCCGACTAGAAAGGCGAATCCGGTCGCGGGCATGCGCCGCAGAAGTCCGCCGAGGTGGTTCAGGCTCAGCGTGCGGGCGGCGTCCGATATCGCGCCCGCGCCGAGGAACAATAGGCTCTTGAAGAGCGCGTGGTTCACCGAATGAAGGAGCGCGGCCGTCAACGCCAGCGTCGCCCATTGCGGTCTGTGATGGGCCGCGAAGACCAGCGAGGTTCCCAGCGCCATGTAAATGATCCCCAGATTCTCAACGCTCGAGTAGGCCAGCAGGCGCTTCAGATCGTGCTCGCCGATGGCGTACAGAATTCCGAGCAACGCGGAGATCGCACCTGCGAACAGAGCCAGATACCCGCCCCACCACGGTCCGCCGCCGAGGAAGTCAAAGGTCAGCCGCACGAAGCCGTACACCGCGGTCTTCAGCATGACTCCGGACATCAGCGCGGAAACCGGAGTCGGCGCGATGGGATGCGCGCGCGGGAGCCACAAGTGCAGAGGAATCAGCCCGGCCTTGGTCGCGAAGCCGGCGAAGCCCAGCACAAAGATCGCCGTCCGAGCTGACGGAGTCAGGAGGGCTCCAGCCTGGCGCATGCTCTCGAAGGTGAGACTTGCCGCGAATGGCAAGAAGGAAAAGAACGCCGCGGCCACAAACGCCGCCCCCGCGTGCATCATCACCAGATAGATAAAGAGATCGTGGCGGCGCTCCGGCGTCACGCCGTCGAGCAGGATCAAGGAGGCCGAGGTCAGCGTCATCAGCTCCCAGGCAAACAGAAACGCGAACGCCGTCGAGGCCAGGACCACCAGCACCATGGACAGGACGAAGAGAAAGAAAAACGCCCAGATGAAGAGGCACTTCCGGTAGCTATAATGGCGCGGCAGGTAGGAGCCGGAATAAACGGCCACCGGCAGCGAGACGCCGCAGATGATGAGCAGGAAGAGGGCGCTCAGCCGGTCCACGGCCAGGCCGAAGGAGAAGGGATTGACCAGCTCGGGCGACACTACAGTATATTCACATATTCAAATGTACTGTGTCAAATGCCTGCTCCTGATCGCCGGCTTCGTGTATGCGGCGGGTTGCCGGCAGCCGTCGCCCGCCACCCGTGGAAAAGCGGTCTTTGACGCGCAGTGCGTCGCCTGCCATTCCGCGGGGCGCGATCGCAAACGAGGATCGGGCCTGGGCGGCATCTTCGGCTGGAAGGCGCTCGGCAACAATCAGGATATGAACGAGCCGAACCTGCGCGCGCTCATCCGCAAAGGCGCGCCCGGCATGCCGCCCTTCGGCAATCTCTCGGAACCGCAGATGGATGATCTGATTGCTTACCTGAAGACGCTTTAGACAACCCAGTACACTTCTTTGTGGATGCTCTCCTCAGACCATCCTGCCCGCTGCAGGATTCCTCCGGAGTTCTCGACCATGCCCGGATGCCCGCACAAGTAGGCGATGGTATTTTCCGGCGTCAGACCAAGCAGCTCCGTGTACTTGCGGATCAAATCTTCGGCCCGGCCCTTTTCCCCGCCCCAGCCCTGATCTTCCCAGGGCCGGCTGACAGTGGGAATGTAGCGGATCCAGGAATGCTGTCGCGCCAGCGACTCGAGCTCGCGCGCGTAGCCTAGCTCAAAGGACCTGCTGGCCGCCTGCAAGACGATCAGCTCGTGCTCCGGCTCCGGGGCGGCCGCAAGCGCCCGCAGCATGCTCACGGAAGGCGCGACACCCGTGACCGTGGATACCATGAAGTGCTTCCGGCGCCCGTCTTTGCGGTTCAACTGGAAGAGTCCCTTGCACGCGGGCCGGATCAGAAGCTCGTCGCCGGTTTTCAGCTTGTGCAGTTGCGGAGTCAGGCCGCCCTCCGGCACCAGCTCGAAGAAGAACTCCAGCTCTTTTTCCTTAGGACTCGAAACAATGGAGTAGGGACGTTCGATCGGGCGGCCGCCGTTCGAAACTCCCAGAGTGGCGTACTGGCCGGGTTGAAAGCTGAGCGGCTGCTCCGGAAGCAGGCCGATGCTCCACAGATCGGGCGCGTGATCCACGCGCCAAGTGATCCTCCCCGTGAGATGCTTGGCAGCTCCCGGCATGAACCGCACATTGTAGCAGAAAAATGTTTATTCGTAACGGAGCGCTTCCACCGGGTCGAGCCGCGAGGCCTTGATGGCCGGCCAGAGCCCGAAGAACAGGCCCACCGAGACGGAGACCAGGAAGCCGCTCAGCACGCCCCACAACGGAACCACGGCGGGCAGGTTGGGCATCGCCAGCCGGATGAGCAGGGTGATGGTGTAGCCGGCGAAGATGCCCATCAGGCCCCCAATGCCGGTCAGCGTCCCCGCTTCGAAGAGGAATTGCAGCGTAATGTCCCGCCGCCGCGCGCCAATGGCCTTCCGCACGCCGATTTCGCGGGTCCGCTCGGTCACCGAGACGAGCATGATGTTCATCACGCCCACGCCGCCCACCAGCAATCCGATCGAGGAGATCACCACCATCACCAGCGCGGTCGCCGCGGTGATGGAGTGAAATTGCTCGATGATCGAGTTGGCCGTGGAGATGCCGAAAGAATCCGGATCGTTGTAACCGACGCGGCGGCTGCGCCGCAGCGCGATGCGCACCTGGTCCATGGCTTCATCGATCCGGCCGGGAAAAGCTTGCGCGGCGATGAAATGCTCCTTGGCCAGCGGATAAATCTTCCGGAAGGTCTCGTAAGGCGTAATGACGTTGCGGTCCTGCGAGCTGTCGCCGAAGACTCCGCCCTTCCTCTTCTCGAACGTCCCGATGACCTGGAAGGTATGCTTATTGGCTTCCAGGAATTTGCCGACAGGATCTTCGTTCGGGAAGAGCGTCTTGACGACATCTTCGCCGATGACCACGACCTCGGAACTGTGCTGGGCCTCGGCCTCGGTAAAGAAGCGTCCGGACTTCAGCGGCATGTTCATCACGTCGGGATAATTCTCGAGCGATCCGTCGAACTCCACTCCGTTGAACACTTCTTTCTTGTAGCGGGCGTTGTCCATCGAGGGCGCGGTCACGGTGATGGCCACGGTGCGGCAGAGCGTGCAGGTTTCCTTGATGGCTTCGTAATCCTCCCAGGAGATGGGCCTCCGCATCCTCTCTTCGCGCGACATGCGTCCGAAATGCGGCCCGGCGGCGAACTTGGTCACGAAGATGTTGTTGGTGCCGAAGCCCTCGATCTCCTGCACGAAGCTGCGGTCCATGCCGGTGAGGATGGCGCCGATCGAAATGACGCAGGTGACGCCGATGACCACGCCCAGCGTGGTCAGCACGGAACGCATTTTATGGGCGTTGATGGTTCCGAGGGCGAGCCACAGGTTTTCCTGAAAGGCTTTCATGCGTCATTCGTATCGGAGCGCTTCGACCGGATCGAGGCGCGCCGCTTTCACCGCCGGCCACAACCCGAAGAACAGTCCCACCGATATCGAGACGAACAGCCCGGTCACGACGCCCCACAGCGGAACGGCGGCCGGCAACGTCGGCTGCACCAGACGCACGAGCATAGTGATGATGAATCCCGCGACAATCCCGAGCACGCCGCCGGCTCCGGTCAGCGCGCCCGCCTCCATCAAAAACTGTAACGTAATATCGCGCCGGCGCGCGCCGATCGCTTTGCGGACGCCGATCTCGCGCGTCCGCTCGGTCACCGATACGAGCATGATGTTTATCACGCCGACGCCGCCGACCAGCAGTCCGATGGAAGAGATGATCACCATCACCATCGCGGTGGCGGCGGTGATCTGGTGGAATTGATCGAGGAGCGCCGTCGGCGTGCTGATTCCGAAGTTCTCCTTGCCGTTGTAGGGCACGTGGCGCGTGCGGCGCAGCGACTGCCGGATCTGATCCATGGCCGGTTCCACCTGCCCGGGATAGGCCTGAATCACCAGGAAATGATCCTGGGTGTTGGGATACAGCTTGCGGAAGGTCCAGTAGGGAATCATCACGTCGCTGTCCTGCGACCCGCTGCCGAGCACCGATTGCTTCTTCCGTTCAAAGACTCCCACGATCCGAAAACTGTGCCCGTTCATCTGGATCTCGTGATCCACCGCGTTCACGTTCGGGAAAAACGTCTTGCGCACATCGTCGCCGACGACACATACGTCGGCGGTCTGCTTGTTTTCCGTCTCCGTAAAGAAGCGACCCGTTCCCACTGCCACTAGCTCGACGCTGGGGAAGGAAGGCAGCACGCCGCGGAAATTTACCGCTTGCAGCTCGACGCCTTTGTAACGGGCATTGTTGATCTGCCGGCTGAAGATATTGATCGAGGCATCCTTGCAAAGCGAACAGGTCTGGCGGATGCCGTCAAAATCATCCCACGAAATCGGCTTGCGGCGGTTCTCCAGTGGATCGCGGCTGCCGATGCCGATGGTGAACTTACTGACAGCGATGTTGTCCGTTCCGAGTCCCTGAATCTGTTCGGTGACGCTGCGGTCGAGCCCGGTGAGAATCGCGCCGATGGCGATCACGCAGGTCACTCCGATCACGACGCCGAGAATCGTCAGGAAGGAACGCATCTTGTGGGCGTTGATGGTTCCCATCGCCAGCCAAAGGTTTTCCTGAAAGGCTTTCACGGGCTACTCCGAGCGGAGCGCGGCGATCGGATCGAGCTTGGCGGCCTTGTTGGCGGGATAGATCCCGAAGAACAGACCCACGGCGGCCGAGACCATCACGGCGGTAGCCACCGCGGCCATGGGCAGAGCCGATGGGATCGGCGTCATCGCCGACATGATCGTTGTGCCGGCCCAGGCGGTCAGCACGCCGAGAATGCCGCCTGCCGTCGAGAGCGCGGCCGATTCGACCAGGAACTGCATCAGGATGTCGCGGCGGCGCGCCCCCAGCGCCTTGCGGATGCCGATCTCGTGGGTGCGCTCGGTGACCGAAGCGAGCATGATGTTCATGATCACGATGCCGCCGACCACCAGGAAGATGCTAGTCACGCCGACGGCCACCGCGGCGATGGTGCCGGTAAGATTCTGCCAAAGCGTCAGGATGGTGTCCGAGCTGATGATGCCGAAATCGTCCTTGGCGTCGAATTTCACGTGGCGGCGGGCGCGCATCAGCAGCCGCGCTTCATCCTGCGACTCGTTCATGAGATCGCCGCGCAGCGCCTGCACCTGGATGTTGATGCTCATGTTGCGGTTGTCGCGGAAGATCTTGAGGTGCGTGGGCAGCGGGACGATGATGAAGTTGTCCTGCGACTGGCCGAAGACCGTGCCAATAGACTTCGCTACGCCGACGATTTCAAAGGTCTGCCCCTTGAGAGTCACTTCCTTGCCCAGAGGATTACCGTTCGGGAAGAGCTTGTCGACCACGTCCGAGCCGGCAAAGGCGGTGTAGGCGTGGTGGTTGACGTCGGACTCGGAGATGTACCGGCCGAGGTTTACCTGCTCGTTTCCGATATTGATCATGTTGGCGGTGACGCCGCGGATCCCCACGTCGTAGAGCGACTGGTTGCCGGCCTTCACGTCGGCGCGTCCCCAGGTCACAGCGCCCACGTCCTTGGCCAGTTTTAGGTTCCCCTTCATGCCCTCGAAGTCGTCCATGGTGATGACACGGCGCTTCTGGGCTTCCACCCATTCCTTGGCGCTGGTGATGATGCCGAAGCGGGTGATGACGAAGACGTTCGATCCGAGGTTGGCCATCCGCTCGGAGATGTACCGGTTCATGCCCTCGATCACCGAGACGACGGCGATCAGCGTGGTCACCGAGATGATGACTCCGAGAAGGGTCAGGAAGGAGCGCAATTTGTGGGAATTCAGGGTGTCCAGGGCCAGCTTGATGGATTCGGCAAAGAACATTAGCGCTTGGCCCTTTCCGTCGGCTCGTCTTTGGCGACTTTGCCGTCGCGTACGGTTATGACGGGATTCGCATTCCGGGCGATACCCGGTTCATGCGTACCCTAGCGTACTGTTTTTCCCT
>CAZRND010000164.1:0-11780 GCA_964601345.1 uncultured Acidobacteriota bacterium
TTCGCGGGAGACGGCGGGTCGGCCCTCCTCGCCCAACTGAACTCGCCGATCAGCGTGTCTATCGACTCCACGGGCAATCTCTATATTTCCGACCTCAACAATCAGCGCATCCGGAAAGTGACCACGGGCGGAACCATCAGCACTTATGTGGGAACCGGGACGGCGGGATTCCTGGGAGATGGCGGCCAGGCAGTCAGCGCCAGGATCAACAATCCCTTTGGAATCGCCGTCGATTCGTCGAATAACCTATTTATCGCCGACCAGAATAACAACCGCGTCCGCAAGGTGGCCACCGACGGGACCATTACAACGGTCGCGGGCAACGGCATCCAGGGCTTTTATGGCGACGGCGGGTTGGCCGTCAACAGCCCGTTTTACCTCCCTGCCGCGGTAGCATTCGACTCCGCCGGCCTCCTTTATATTTCCGACCTGTATGACCAGCGGATTCGCCGTGTGAACGCCGACGGCACCGTCACGACCGTGGCAGGAAGCGGGGCTAACAACTTTAACGGAGATAACGGCGCCGCCATTTACGCGGCCATGAGCTATCCCTACGGCATCACCTTCGATACCGCTGGGAACCTATACATCGCGGATCATGACAACTCTCGCGTGCGAAAAGTCGACACCAGCGGCATCATCACGACCGCGGCTGGAAACGGGTCGGGCGGATTCTCGGGAGACGGAGGCCTCGGAACTTCAGCCCAGCTCAACGGCCCTCAATTTGTGATTACGGACGCGGCGCTGAACCTGTACATTGCCGACACCAGCAACAACCGCATCCGCAAGATCGAAGCCGCGCCTTCCAACAATCCCCTGCCCTCGCTCACTGCTCTGATTCCCTCGGGCGCGGTGCAGAGCAGCGCGGCCCTCACGATCTTCGTGAAAGGCACGAACTTCGTTCCCGGCGCCGTGGTGCGATGGAATGGCGCGGACCTGGTTACCAGCTTCAACAGTTCTATCCAACTGACCGCCAACGTTCCATCCTTTGACTTCCTCTCGGTTGGAACGGCCTCGGTCACGGTCTTCAATCCCGTGTTGGGCGGAGGCGGTGGAACGTCGGGGGCAATGAGCTTCAGCATCTTCCCGTCACCGTCGCCCTCCACCGCGACGATCAACACCTATGGCGGTACGGGAACGGGCAGCTTCTCTGGAGACAATGGGCCTGTTTCGGCCGCAACCCTCAACGGCCTGCAAGGCTTGGTTTTCGACGCCACCGGTAATCTTTTCGTCGCCGACGCCAACAATAACCGCGTGCGCAAGATCACCACGGGCGGCACCATTACGACCGTGGCGGGCGGAGGCGCCTCTTTGGGTGACGGAGGCGTGGCCACGTCCGCGCAATTGGTTTTCCCCACCGCACTGGCCTTCGACGGAGCGGGCAATCTGTACATCGCCGATACCAACAATCATCGCGTGCGCAAAGTGGCGGCCGTGGGAGGCCTTATCACCGCAGCCTCCGTGATTTCCACGGTGGCCGGTACCGGCTCATTGGGTTTCTCCGGCGACGGTGCAGCGGCGACGAACGCGAAGTTGAACCAGCCGCACGGGGTCATTCTCGATGGCGCGGGCAACTTGTATATCGCCGATTTCGGCAATAACCGGGTTCGCAAGGTCGCCGCCGCCGACGGCACGATCAACACCGTTGCGGGCGACGCCATCGCCGGATACTTCGGCGACGGCGGCCCCGCGACCTTCAGCTCGCTGAATGGCCCTCTGGGCGTGGCCCTGGATGCGGTCGGAAACCTGTATATCTCCGAATACTACAGCCACCGCATTCGCAGAGTGTCGGCGACAGATGGAACCATCAGCTCCATTGCCGGAACAGGGGCCAACTCCCTGAGTGGCGACGGCGGCCCGGCGATCTATGCAGCCACCAGCAACCCTGCCCAAATGGTCTTCGACTCCACTGGCGCGCTCTATTTCGCCGATACCGGGAATTCAAGGATTCGCAAGATCGACGCGACGGGAACCATCTCCACCGTCGTCGGCACATCGGGCGGCTTCTCGGGAGACACCGGCTTGGCGACCGCCGCCAAGATCAACTCGTCCTTCGGCCTGGCCCTCGATGCCAGCGGCAACTTGTACATCGGGGATACCAGTAACAACCGAATCCGGTTGATTCCCAACATCACCGGCGTGATTTGTTCTTACCTGCTATCGGCGGCGAACGCCTCTTACGCCGCGGCAGCCACGGTCGGCAGCGTGGCCCTGACCACAGGCGCCTCCTGCACATGGGGCGCGACCAGCAACCAGCCGTGGGTCAATATCACTTCCGGCTCCGGCGGCACGGGCAGCGCGACCGTGCAGTATTCCATTGCCGCGAACTCCAGCGGCACGGCGCGAAACGCGACCTTGACGATCGCCGGACTGAGCTTCATCGTCAATCAAGCGGGCGCGCCCTGCAGCTACCTGCTCTCGGCCACTTCAGCGTCCTACGGATCGGCCGCGCAAGCCGACTCGGTGGGCCTGACTACGGGTGCGGGTTGCGCTTGGACGGCAACCAGCAATTCCGGCTTCATCAACATCACCTCGGGCAGTAGCGGAACCGGCGACGGCACCGTGAACTTCACGGTGGGCGCGAACAGCACCACCAGCACGCGGCAAGGAACGCTGACCATCGGCTCGCAGACCTTCACGGTGACGCAGACCGGGATCCCCTGCACGTATTCGCTGGCGGGAAGCAACGCTTCTTACGACTACAACGCGCACACCGGATCGATCGGCGTGAATGCCCTGCCCGGCTGCGCCTGGACCGCCGCGCCCAACGCCGGTTGGATCTCGATTACCTCCGGAGCGTCGGGCACCGGCAACGGATTCGTCAATTACTCGATCGCCGCGAACGGCATCGCTGCGGCGAGGAATTCCTCGATCACCGTCTCCGGCATCAGCGGACTGATTTTCGGCCTTAGCCAGGGCGCGTTCATCGCGCCGGCGGGGACGCTCTCGGCGGGGAACGCCTCGGGCGCACCGGGAGGCACGGCGCAGATTCCGATCACCCTGGCGCTCACCACTGGCACAGTCGACAGCCTGAGCTTCAGCCTGACCGTCACTCCGGTCGGCGCAGCGCAACCGATCACGGCGCCGCTGGCCTTCGCCAACAACGCGGCCGTGATGCCGTCCGCGTCGCTGACCGATTCTTCGACGCCGCCGAGCATCAGCATAGCTTGGCTCAACATCCCGACGCCGGTGGGTGGAACGGCTTTGACCGGCCAAGTCCAGGTGACGATCCCTGCCGGCGCCGCCGTGAACGACAGCTACACCATTCACATCAACGGCGCTACCGGAACATCGGCCACAAATGCGGTGTCTCTCAACGCCGGGACCGATGCCACGCTCCTGGTAGCGAACAATTACCTCGTCGGCGACGGGTTCCCCAATGCGCTGCCGTCAAGCTACGCCGTTGGTTCGTTCGGAGACGGGTCCTTGAACAACTTCGACCTGATCGCCGCGCTGCGCGCCGTCACCTTCATCCCGAACTCGCGGCCACTTGCTTGTTCCGACCTCTACGACGCCATGGACGCCTTCCCGGTCGACGGCGCTTCGCGCGGCGGCGATGGATCGCTCGACAACTTCGACCTGATCCAGACTCTGCGGCGCGTCACGCTGCTCGATCACTCGCTGCCGTTGCGCGGATCGAGAGGGTTGTCGTGTCCGGATGCCAGCCCGCTCTCGGCACATCTCAAAGCGCTGCCGCAAGTGACCGATGCGGACGGCGCGCTCGAACTTGCACCGCAAGAGGGCGGACGCATTCCGGTATACCTGCGGGCCTTCCGCAAACTCGATCTAGCCGGCCTCAGCTTCTCGCTTGGACTGGCGCACGATGGATCTGAAGCGCTGCGTTTCACTCCAGCGAACTCGAAGGAGCCTACGCTGAACGATCGCGCTCTCCCCGGCAAACTCGCCCTCGCCTGGCTCGACGGGCTCACGCTCGACGCCGGCGACAGCGTCCTGCTCGGATACGTCGAAGCGGTGCTCGATGAGATTCCGCTCGAAGTGTACGGCGTTGTCGCCAACAGCCGCGACCACAAGAAGGTGGAGATCGCTAAGCCGGCGGCTCCGGCAGCGGGGGCTCCGGTGCGGCAGTAGCCGGAGTCCGCAGGCTGCGGGCAAGATCGGGGTACAGGCCGAGGATCACGCCAAATAGGAAGAAGCCGCCCATCCATTCCGGGCGGGAAGCGCGTTGGTATAGGATCGGGGCCATCCGCGAGAGTAGCCATCCGAAAAAGACGGTATAGGAAGCGAGCGCGTAGAGCACTCCGGCATTCGCCGCCCAAAGCGGGCGTGCCGTCGGCGCCAGCAGGGATGCAAAGATCACTCCGTGCAGGCCGGCCATCATCAAATGCAGCGAGAGGCCTGTTAACGTCGCCATCCCAAACGAGCTGGTCAGTCCTTGCCGGCCGAGCAGCGCCGTAGAAATCAGATTCGGCGCGCTGCTGATTGTGTGGCCCGTGCGCAGGCTCTCGATCATCAGCCATCCGGACATCATCATGCCCGCCAGCACTCCGGCCTCCAAGCCCGCGAGCAAGCGAACGGCCCAGGCAAATTCAGGTTGCACCAGTTCTGCTTCGGCGTTTGTTTCCGAGGGACCCACCCGATTGACTATATCATTTCATATATGGCCTCCCCTGGGCGCCGCGTGGTCATCACGGGCATCGGCGCAGTGAGCCCAAACGGCCTGGGCCGCGATGCATTCTGGAATGCCACACGCGAGGGACGGAGCGGCGTCCGCCGCATCTCCTCCTTCGATGCCTCCTCGCTCGCCGTGCAAGTGGCCGGGGAGGTGCGCGATCTCGACGAATTGCGCTTTGTCTCCGCCAAAGAACGCCCGCACGTCTCGCGGGTTGTCCCGCTGACGCTGACCGCCTCGCAGGAGGCTCTCGCGGACGCGGGCATCGATGCCAACGCGATGAGCATCGAGGAGAAGCGCGGCGTCGCCGTGGTCCTGGGATCGGGCGGCGGCGGACAGGAATTTACGGAAGAGCAGTATCGCCTCTACTACGCCGGCGAGCTGAAGAAGATCAGCGTTTACACAATTCCCTCCTCCACGATCGGCACGCTCTCGAGCGAAGTCTCGATGTATTTCGGATTCCGCGGATTCAGCCACCTGATCTCGACAGGATGCACCTCTTCGACCGACGCTCTCGGATATGCCTTCCGGAATATCCGCGCCGGTGTAGTGGACACGGTGCTCGCGGGCGGTGCGGATGCGCCGATCACATCGCTGATCCTGCGCGGATTTCAACTGATGCGCATCCTGACGACGAGTTGGAACCGCGAGCCGGAGCGCGCTTCGCGTCCCTTTTCCGCCGATCGCGACGGCTTCGTCCTCGCCGAGGGAGCATGGATGTTCGTACTGGAGGAAAGGGAGCGAGCCCGCGCCCGCGGTGCGCGCATCTACGGCGAGCTGGCTGGATACGGCTCCACTTGCGACGCCTTTCACCGCGTGCGTCTCGAAGAGTGTGGAGAAGAGCCGGCGCGCGCCATGCGCCTGGCGATCGACGAGGCCGGACTCGCCCCGGACGAGATCGACTACGCCAACCTGCATGGAACCTCCACCATGCTCAACGACCGCATCGAAACCAAGGCGCTCAAGATCTGCTTCAACAGCCACGCCTACCGCCTGGCGGCATCGGCCCTGAAATCCCTGATCGGACATCCGCAGGGCGCGTGCGGGGCGGCCGGCGTTGCCGCTACGCTCCTGGCGATGCGGGACGGCGTCCTGCCTCCGACGATCAACCGCGACGTTCCCGACCCCGACTGCGATCTCGACTACACGCTCGAGCCGGGTCGGCGCCGCGAGATCCGGAACGCGCTTTGCAACTGCATCGCGTTCGGCAGCAAGAATTCCGCTCTGGTATTGAGAAGCGCAACATGACTTTCGATCCGTCTCGCCGCATTCACCAGGAGGAATTGCTTGACGCGGGCGCCGAGTCGGACGCCGACGTCCGCGAGAGCCTCCGCGATTTGGCTCGCATTAATGCGTTCCTCGGCGGATGGCGTGTTCTGCGGCAATTGCTCTCCGAACAGATCGAGCGCACCGGGCTGCGCCGCTTTTCCTTGCTCGATATTGGCACCGGCTCGGGCGAACTGGCCGCCTCGATCGTCGGATGGGCTCGATCGCGCGGCTGCGAGGCCCATGTCACGGGACTCGACCGGCAGATGCGCCATTTGCAATTCGGCGAGCGCAACGGATGGTCTCCCCTCTGTGGGGACGCTCTGGCGTTGCCCTTCGCGCCGCGCACTTTCGATTTCGTGAGCGCCTCGCTCTTCCTGCATCACTTCGAGGATGATGCCGTGGCCGGCTTGCTGCGGAATCTCGCCTCCCTGGCACGCCATGCGCTGCTGGTGAACGATCTCGAACGGAATGCGCTTGCTTATCACTTCATCCGGTTTGCGCCGTTCTTTGCCAGTAGCCGGGTAACGCGCTTCGATGGAGCGGTTTCGGTGCAACGGGCCTTTCGCAAGCCGGAGCTGCAGGAATTGGCGTCACGCGCGGGACTCGGCAAGTGTCGCGTGCGCGGCCATTGGCCTCTCCGACTGTCGCTGGTCGCGGAAATCTCGTGAACGACGTTGCCATCGTCGGCGCCGGTCCCGCCGGATGCGCCGCCGCGATCGAGCTGGCCCGCGCCGGAGCGCGCGTGCTGCTCCTCGAGAAATCGTCGTTCCCGCGTCACAAGGTATGCGGCGAGTTTCTGTCGCCCGAGGTCGCCGGCATTCTGGAAGAACTGGGATGCGGAGCGATCCTCAGCCGCGCCGCGCGAATCGATTCCGGGCGCGTGTTAACGCCTTCGGGACGCGCCCTGGACTTCTCATTTCCCACGCCGGCCTACGGCTTAAGCCGCGCATCGATGGATCACGCATTGGCGCGCCAAGCCGTCCACCTCGGCGTTTGTTTCGAGCAAAGAGTCGAGATCGCCTCCGTGGACGACGACACTGTAACGGCTCGCGATGGCCGCCGCTTCCGAGCCCGCACGGTTTTGATGGCTGCGGGGCGACACTCGTTGCTCAATCCCGCATCCCACCGCGGGCGATCCTATTACGGATTCAAAGCGCATTTTCGCGGCCACTGGCCCGCGCGTCTCGACCTGCATTTCCTGAAGGGCGGATACTTGGGGATCGCGCCGATCGAAGGCGGACGCGTCAACGCCTGCGCGCTCGTTGAAAAGCGCCTTCTGAAGGACGCAGAGAAGATAGTGGGCAGGATTCTTGGTGATGAATACTCGCGCGAGGGCGACTACCTGTTCACCGGGCCGTTGCAACCCGGCTGGCAGAAGAGCAAGAGCATGGCGGCAGGCGACGCCGCGGCCTTCGTCGATCCTTTTACGGGCGACGGCATTTCCCTCGCGCTGCGATCCGGCCGTTTGGCAGCGCAGCACCTGCTCCGCCTGCTCGACGGCGCGGATGTGAAGCGCATGCAGGCGGCGTACCGACGCGAGTTGCGACGCATGTGCGGGCGCCAACTCGCCGCCTCGCGTTTCTTGCGGCTGGGCGCGCGCGTTCCTTTCCTGGAAATTCCCGCCGCCCGGTTGCTGGAATCAAGTCCTCGCTTGCGTAGCGCCGTCTTCCGCATCACGCGGGGCGCCTAAGCGATGTTTGATACAATAGTCGTACTGCCTGGTCGTCCAATGGTAGGACGCAGGACTTTGAATCCTGTTATGGAGGTTCGAATCCTCCCCAGGCAGCCACTTCCAGACACAACTCTCGCGGGAGGGGATTTAGACAGTCTGCGCGGGTGTCTTCTCGTTGTCCTTCGTGCGCAGGAACTCGTAGCGATCGATGGTCGCGGCCACCCCCACGTGACCGGTTCCACGATCCACACGAATCACCCGGCCGATGCATCGAATCTGGACAGGACCGGTGAGCGTGATTTCAGAGGGCAGAGTCAGCACGAACTCCAAGCGGCTGCCCTGTTGCGGCGCTTCTTCCATTTCGAAATACACGCCTCCCGAACTGACGTCTCTGGTCTTTGCCGATTCATCTGTGGATTCCCCGCGTGCCAGAACTAGTGGCAACGTCATAGGGAAACGGTGTGCTCGCCTTTTCTCTAACACAGTTGTATACACTCCATTTCAATATTCTGTTACAAGCAAGCTCAGTATAGGTTTCTGTCAAGCGACAATCAATAGTTCGTTGGAACCATTGTCTGGTTAGTACCTCCCGATAGCCCTTTGGTCCTAAGGACGCCTGGTCCTGCTAAACTGAGTGGGACGTGCCCGTTATCCTCAGTGCGGTCCGGACCCCGATCGGGAAGTTTCAGGGCGGCCTGGCGCCCCTTTCCGCCACTCAGCTTGGAGCTATTGTCGTGAGAGAAGCCGTCGCCAGAGCGGGTGTCGATCCGGGCGTCGTCGACGAAGTGATTATGGGCAACGTCGTGAGCGCAGGAATGGGCCAGAATCCGGCGCGTCAGGCCGCTCTCGGCGCGGGGCTCCCGAACACTGTGGCAGCGCTGACCATTAACAAAGTCTGCGGCTCCGGCCTCAAGGCCGTTGGACTTGCCTCGCAAGCCATCCAAGCCGGTGACGGACAGGTGATCGTCGCCGGAGGCATGGAGTCCATGTCGAACTGCCCGTATCTGGTTCCCAAGGCCCGCCAGGGATTGCGCATGGGACACGCGCAGTTGCTCGACTCGATGATCCAGGATGGCCTGTGGGACGCTTACGAGAATTGCCACATGGGTATAACCGGCGAGGCCGTCGCGGAAAAGTATAAGATTTCGCGCGAAGAGCAGGACGAGTTCGCCGTGAATAGCCATCGCAAGGCCGTCGCGGCCATGACGGCTTGCCGCTTCCAGTCGCAGATTGTTCCAGTCGAAGTTCCGCAGTCCAAGGGTCCGGCCCTGCGCATCGAGAAGGACGAAGGTCCGCGCGCCGACGCATCGCCAGAATCTCTGCGCAAACTGAAACCCGCGTTCAAGAAGGACGGTACCGTGACCGCGGCCAACGCGCCGGGCACGAACGACGGCGCGGCGGCGCTCGTGACGGCGTCGGAAGAAGCGGCCGCGCGGATGAAAGCCACGCCGCTGGTCCGCATCGCCGGACAAGCCGTGAGCGGCATCGAACCGATGATGGTGATGATGGCTCCGGTCGAGGCCGTGAACAAATTGCTATCCAAGCTGAAGTGGGACCGCGACGCGGTGGACCTCTACGAGCTGAACGAAGCTTTCGCCGTGCAAGCGCTGGCGGTGATCCGCGAACTTCGCCTCGACCCCGCCAAGGTCAACGTCAACGGCGGCGCGGTCGCACTCGGGCATCCCATCGGAGCGAGCGGCGCGCGCATCCTCGTGACGCTCATTCACGAGATGCTGGCGCGCAACGCGCGTCGCGGCATCGCCGCGCTTTGTCTTGGCGGCGGCAACGCCGTGGCGCTGGCCGTGGAACGCTAGAGCACCTTCACGACAAAGTACGTCACCGATCCATCCACTTTGCTGAACCAGTGCGGGACGCCTTTGGGCACGGTGATCACGTCGCCCTTCACCAAGTGGCGAGTCTCGCCGCCCTTGATCGATGCTCCGCGGATCTGGTCGGGCGCAGTGGTCTTGCCGTCCACAACCGTTCCGCCGGTGATGAACGTCGCGCCGCCCTCCACGATGTAGATCACATCCGTTTCCTTGGCGTGAACTTCGGATTGTCCGGTCTCCGTGCGTTTGGCGTACATCACCAGGTAATGGTCGTTGGTGATGATGGGAACGCCCGGCTTGGCGACGGCCGCGGACACATCTTTAGCCGGCATGTAGGTGACGCCGTCTCCGGCGGCTGCTGCCAGAGCCAGAAGCATCGTTGCTAGGTAGATCATCTCATTCTCCTTTGGATTAGTTGCCGGACGGCATGGCGTAGTAACCCTTGCGGGCCTGCACGCGCAAATCGTGGTTGGCAAGTTTGATGTCGATCTTTCGGAAACTTCCGTCTTTGCGGTTGTCGGCGGGCGAATAGGCGATGGAGTACTGGCTGCGCAACTCCTCGGCAATTTCGTCGAAGGCCTTGCGCAGGTCCTGCGGCCGGTTGGGACGCACCATGCGCCCGCCGGTCTCGTCGCACATTCGCTTGAGCTGCCCTTCCCCGCCGTAACCCATCCCCAATCGTCCGCCGTAGAACGCGCGATCGACGAGCAACACGCCGTAGACCACGACGTCCGCTTTTTGCGCGGCCTCGATGGCCTCGGTGATCTTGAGGCGGCTTCCCTGATCTTCGCCGTCGGTGAGCAGGATCACCGTCTTGCGCCCGACTTCCTGGCGCAGCTTGTCCGTCGCGGCGAGGTAGAGGGCGTCGTAGAGATGCGTCCCGCCCGTTCGCTGCGAAGGGAACGGGCCGCCCATCGGCCCGCCGCCATGAACGCGCACCTGCTCGAGTCCTCGCCGCAGCAGCCCGCGGTTCGCGGTGAAGTCCTGCAGCAGATCGACGTCAGTATCGAAGCTGATCAGGAACGACAGATCCTTCTCACGGAGAACCGTGTCGAGAAACGTGTAGCCGGCTTCCTGCTCCAGCGGAATCAGATTGCCCTGCGAGACGCTGGAATCGATCAGCAGTCCGATCGTCAGCGGCAAGTTGGCTTCGCGAGTAAAGAAGCGGATGTCCTGCGGCTTGCCTTCCTCGAGGATCTGAAAGTCTTTTTTCTCGAGATCGGCGATGATGTGTCCCTTCTTGTCCTTGACCGTGCAGAGGATGTTGACCAGTTCGACGACGTCGCGGATCACCGGCAGTTGATCCTGCTGCGGCGGCTGTTGTGGTTGCTGCGCGGGTCTCTGCGAACCGAGCAGCGCAGGGAAGAGCGCGACTAGAAGACATCGCCGCCAACGCATCATGATTTTTCTATTGTACTCGAAGTGGATTGAGTGTATACATGAGGACGACATTCGAGTTGAAGTCAAACTCGATGAAGGGAGAATAGCAACGATGGCTGCCAAGAAAAAAGCCAAGAAGAAAAAGAAGTAGCTCTACCGCGTCACTCGTGACGTACTTCTCGGGCCTCGTCCTCAAGACGAGGCCCGAGTTGTTTTCTAGAGGGACTTTTTCACCGCCACACGGATGTGTGCATGACATCGAAGTGATGATCGAATGTCCAAACGGCAACACCGAGGCGGCTGCTCATCACCGCCAGGGTCGCATCGAACAAAGTGATCGGCTGATCGGCAAACGCCTGAAGGCTCTTGGCTGCCGCGCGATAATCTTCCGGCGCCGGATTCAGGAGAGAACCGCCGGCGACCACATCATCCAGCCAGGCCGAGGCGGTTTTCTTCCCCAGGCGATGCAGCACCAGCGAATAAGCTTCTGCCAAGGTCGAGTACGCCACTAATACTTCGAATCGGTCACGTGCGAGCCGGCGCAGTTCCCGCTGAGCCCTCTCGTGATGCGCATCATCGGGATCGGCTGCGGCGTACAGGGGACCCGCGTCCGCAAGCACGGCCCGATTCATCTAGCCGCCAGATAACGGTCGTGATTCCGGCTAACGTCGCGGCGGCCGCTTCCGCGCGGGGCGGGAGCGATCCGCAGCGGCCCGCGGGAGCGCAAGTAGCCCCGGTCGCTTAGATACTGGCGCAGAGCCGCTTGCACGACTGCAGCTAACGCCGGCTTGGCCTCTTGCGCTTGAACATACCCGTTTACCGCTCGGGCTAAATCATCCGGAATGGTGATTGTCGCGCGCTTCATAAATACGATGATAGCACCAGTTGGTGAGAGTGGTGCTACTGGATATTCAACTTCTCCAGGAGGGTGTGGGTGTTCTGCGCATCGACTGCGACTTTTTGGCTGGCGCCTAATTCTTCCGTTTCCGCGAAGGTGGCG
>CAZRND010000165.1:0-11769 GCA_964601345.1 uncultured Acidobacteriota bacterium
GACGGGCTGGGGGGGCCAGGGGGGCGGGCAGGCCGGGGGCGGGTTGTGCGGGCCCGGGCCGGCGGATCCGAGCAGCGCCATCGACGGCCAGGAACACGACCTCGCGGTCCTGCACCCGTTGCTGCGCGAGCGGGATGTCCGCAAGGTCAGAGGACGCGCGCGCTACCTGCTCGAGTTGAATCCGCACCTGGGCCGCTCGCTGCGTGCTCGAACCATGCGCTGGGAAAAGAAGTGGAGCCGCTTCGATGGCCTCTGCGTTCCTACCGAGCCGGTGATCGCCGCTTTGCAGGGACATCGCCTCGCGGCGCGGCCCTATTCGGTGTCCGCGCTGCAGAAGTATGCGGCGTGCCCGTACCGGTTTCTGCTCTCGGCAATTTATCGCCTGGAACCGCGCCAGGATGCCGCGGCGCTCGAACATCTTGATCCACTCACGCGCGGCAGCCTCTTTCATTGGGTCCAGGCCGAGTTGATGCGCGAGCTGCGAGGGAAGGAAATGCTACCCGTGACGCCGGAAAACCTCGGTGTCGTGCTCGAAGCGGCGGATCGTTGTCTCGATCGCGTTGCCACCCAGGCCTACGACGATCTTGCGCCGGCGATCCTGCGCGTGTGGCAGGACGACGTGGAAAGCATGCGCACTGACTTGCGCGGCTGGCTCCACAAGATGGCAAACGAGGGCGGATGGGCGCCGCTCCTTTTCGAGTTTGGATTCGGCATGAGCCATCTCGCCGGGATCGATCCGGAGAGCGTGGCGGAACACGCCCGGCTCAAGGACGGCTACCAGATTCGCGGCGTCGTGGACATGATCGAAGCGCGCGGGGATCCAAGAGAATTGCGGATCACCGACCATAAGACGGGCGCCAATCGGACGACAGCCGATCTGACGATTGGAGGCGGAGAAGTTCTGCAACCGATCATCTACAGCCTGGCCCTTGAGGCGGTGACTGGTTGGCGGGTTGCCGAGACACGTCTCTCATTCTGCACGGCGCAGGGCGGCTTCACCGACACCGCGGTCGGCTTGACGAAAGAGACACGCCAGCTCGGTCTCGATGTGCTCGACATCATCGATCAGGCCGTCGCCAACTGCTTCCTTCCGCCAGCTCCTCGAAAAGACGCGTGCCAGTGGTGCGACTTCCGGGAAGTCTGCGGGCCCTATGAAGAAATCCGGCTGGGGAAGAAAGAGTCCGGTAGGCTCGCCAACCTCCAGTTTCTGAGAGACCAGCCATGACGCCGCTCAATGACCAGGCCGCGCGCGATCGCATCAGCAAGGACCTCCGTACGACGCTGCTCGTGGAGGCGGCGGCGGGCACAGGCAAGACCACGGAACTGGTGGCGCGCATCGTCGAGGTGCTGGCGTCCGGTGCAGCTCGCGTGCACCAGATTGTCGCCGTCACGTTCACGGACAAGGCGGCCGGCGAGCTGAAACTTCGCTTGCGTTCGGACCTGGAGCGGGCGCGCGAATCGGCGGCCGGCGACCTCGAACGGGAAAAGAGCCTGGAACACGCTCTGCTTCACCTTGAAGAAGCGCGCGTCTCGACGATCCACGGCTTCTGCTCCGACCTGCTTCGCGAACGGCCAGTCGAGGCGATGGTCGATCCGCAATTCAAAACGACGACGGATCCGGAAGCGCGCCGTCTCTTCGATCATGCGTTCGACTTGTGGATGCAGCAGGCGTTGAACGACCCGTCCGAGGGAGTGCGGCGCGCTCTTCGGCGGACGCCCGCGCCCTGGGATGCGGAGAGCGGCGCGACCTCACGCTTGCGGCGGGCAGCGTGGGAGCTGACGGAGTGGCGCGATTTCCCTACGCCGTGGCGGCGCAATCCCTTCGATCGCGACATCCGCATCGATGCACTCGTGGATCGCATGCAGACGCTCGCGGCCCGAACGGAAAAGCCGCACTCCAAGTCCGACAACTTCTTCCAGGACACGGCGCGACTCCGGAACGTCACCCGCGAGGTTCGGGAACTGGAAACGATCCGCGGCAAGCGCGATTACGACGGCCTGGAGGCGCTTCTCGTCGAGATGGTCTTCGATCTCAAAAAGGTCCGCAAGGGCATGGGTAAGTTGTACGCCCCCGGTATCGAACGGAAGGAACTACGCGCGGAGTTCGATGGACTGCTGACCGACCTCGAGAGCTTTGCCCGCGATGCCGACGCCGACATCGCGGCCCTGCTTCACGGTGAGTTGCAAGCGCCGATCCGAGCCTATGAAGAGCTGAAACAAAGAGCCGGACGTCTCGATTTTCTCGATCTGCTCTTGCGTGCGCGCGGGCTGATCCGCGATTGCGGGCCGGTCCGCTTGGAATTGCAGGACCGTTACCGGCGGATCTTCGTCGACGAGTTTCAGGATACCGATCCTTTGCAGGCGGAGATCCTGCTGCTGCTGGCCGGAGACGTTCCAGGGAAACTGTTTCTCGTTGGCGACCCGAAGCAATCCATCTACCGCTTCCGGCGCGCCGATGTCGGCATTTACCAACAGGTGAAAGAGCGTCTGAAAGCGCGCGGCGCGGACGTGCTGTACCTTACGGCCAGTTTCCGTGCCGTGCCCGAAATACAGACGGCGGTCAACGCAGCATTCGCGCCGGTGATGAAGGGTGATCCTGAAACGTCGCAAGCGGATTACGTCGCGCTGTCGCCAGTCCGAACGGGACAGGAAGGACAGCCATCGGTGGTCGTACTCCCGGTTCCGGAGCCGTATGCGACGCGCAAAATTGCCGCCGGAGCTATCGTGAAGTCCTTGCCCGAAGCCGTGGGCGCGTTTGTGGATTGGATGATCCGTGAGAGCGGTTGGAAGGTGACCGAACGGGAACAGCCGGAGCCCGTGAAGATCGAAGCGCGTCACGTCTGCCTGCTCTTCCGCCGGTTCGACAGCCGGGGCAACGAAGTCACCAGGCCCTACGTGCAGGCGCTCGAGGCGCGCGGCATCGCGCACCTTCTAGTTGGCGGAAAGTCGTTTCATCGCCGCGAGGAAGTGGAGTCGCTTCGCGCGGCGGTGTCGGCGATCGAGTGGCCGGACGACGAACTCTCCGTCTTCGCCACCCTGAAGGGCTCGCTGTTCGCGATTGGCGACGCGGCCCTGCTCGAATACCGGCACCGCCATGGACGATTCCATCCGTTCCGCGTGCCGGCTGAGGCGGTCGGCGAAACGCTTTCCCCGATCGTTGAAGCGCTCGGTCTGCTGCGGCGCCTGCATTCCGGACGCAACCGCCGGCCCATCGCCGACACGCTCGGCGAATTGCTGGCGGCGACGCGGGCCCACGCGGGATTCGCGCTGCGTCCTGCGGGCGAACAGATCCTGGCCAACGTCCTCCATTTGCCGGAACTGGCGCGGGCATATGAGGCTGCCGGCGGATTGTCCTTTCGAGGATTTGTCGAACGTTTGCGAGAGGAGGCGGGCGAGGGCCAGGCGCCCGAAGCACCCATCCTTGAAGAAGGCAGCGATGGAGTTCGGTTGCTAACCGTGCACCGCGCCAAGGGTCTGGAGTTTCCCGTGGTGATCCTGGCGGACATTACCGCGAAGCTTGCCCAGCCGCGCGCCAGCCGCCATCTCGATTCCGAGCGGCGCTGCTGTGTGATGCGCATCGATGGATGGACTCCGGTCGAATTGCTCGAGCAGGAGGCGCAAGAGGTCGCGCGTGACCGCGCCGAGGGCGTGCGCGTCGCTTACGTCGCGGCCACGCGGGCACGCGACCTGCTGGTGATTCCGGAAATCGGCGACAGCGGCGCAAGATTTGAGGAGTGGTGGACGGGTCCGCTGCATCATGCCGTCTATCCGACGAATGCGCCCGGCCCGGACACAGTGTTGAACCGCCCCGCGGAAGTGGTCGGAGAAGTGAACACGATTGGGGCTGGTACGCACCCGTTTCCTGGCTACAAGGTCGCGTGGATTGATCCCACCACGCTCGACCTGAATGTGGAGCTTTCCTTCACAATCCGCCAGAAGGAATTGCTCGAGGCAGCCGGCGACGACGCGGTCAAGGAGGGCCTGCGGAATTACAACGAGTGGAGCTCGTCGCGCGCGGCCGCGCTCGAGAACGGATCAAGGCCCAGCGTGACCGTGGCGCGCGTCACGGAGTGGCGCGCACCGCGGCCGGAGGAGATCGCGGTTATCGAAGCGGATCGCGATGCGATCCGCCCCGCCGGACGGCGCTATGGCGCGCTGGTGCATGAAGTTCTGGCCGCGATTCCGCTCGGCGCGGGCGGCGAGGCGATCGCGCGGGTGGCAGCTTTGCGCGGACGCATTCTCGGCGCAACATCGGAGGAAGTGGATTCGGCGCGCGGCGTGGCGGAAGCCGCGCTGCGGCATCCGCTCCTGGCGCGAGCTGCGCAGGCGTGGCGGCGCGGCGATTGCCGCCGCGAAACGCCCGTTACCTTGCTGGAGGAAGGCGTCATGATCGAGGGCGTCGTGGACATCGCTTTCCTCGAAGCGGGCGCGTGGACGGTGATCGACTTCAAGACCGGCCGCGAGCTCGACGCGAGTCTCGCGGACTATCGGAGCCAGGTTTCGCTCTACGTTCAAGCCATTTCTCGCGCCACCGGCCAGCCCGCGACGGGCGTTCTGATGAAGGTCTGACGGTTAATCCAACTTATCGAGCTTGAGAACGGTGCGGTAGAGCACCTCCGCGCCGTTGGCGATGTCGCTCCAATCGCTGCGCTCGAGCGGCGAGTGGCTGATTCCGCCGATGCTGGAAATGAAGATCATTCCGATCGGCGCGATGCGCGCGATGGCCTGCGCGTCGTGACCCGCGCCGCTCGGCATCTCCATGGTCGTCAGGCCCGCCTCGCGGGCGGATTCGGCAATCAGGCCGCGCACGCGCGTATCCGTGAGCGCGGGTATGTCGGTGCTCAGCGGCTGGCAGGTGATCTTGACCTTCTCCTCCTGCTCGATCTTTTTCAATCCGCCGAAGATGCGATCGGCGATGGCGTTGATCTTCCCGGCGCTCAGATCGCGGAGCTCGATGGGGAACTCGGCGCGGCCCGGAACGATGTTCCGCGCTCCCGGATCGGCCTTCAGGTATCCGACCGTGCCGACCTGACGTCCCTCCTGCGCGCGCACTTCCTGGCGAACAAGAAGCGCCGCTCTCGAAGCCGCGAGCAGCGCGTCACGACGCTGGTCCATGGGCGTAGTGCCGGCGTGATTGGCGAATCCTTCGGCGACGCAGGTCCAGCGGCGAATGCCGACAATGCCCTGGACGACGCCAATCTGCTTCTTCTCCTGCTCGAGGCGTCCGCCCTGCTCGATGTGCAGCTCGACGTAGGCGGCAAAGTCGCCGCGCTTGCGCTGCGCCTCGGCGATCCGCCCTGGATCGAGCCCGTAACGGCTGATCCACTCCGCGAGTGACACCTTCTCTTCGTCGCGGTGGTTGAGCTCGCCTTCTTCCAGCAGTCCCGCGGCGGCACGGCTGCCGAAAAGAGGCTTGCCGAAGTGATGGCCTTCCTCGTTAGTCCAGATAACGACTTCGATCGGATGGCGTGTCCGGATCTGGTTTTCATTCAGCGCGCGCGCCACCTCGATGGCGCCCGCGACGCCCACGTCGCCGTCGAAATTGCCGCCCTTTGGTACGGAGTCGATGTGCGACCCGATCAGCAGGGCGGGGAGGCGCTCGGTTCCGTCGCGATGTCCATAGATGTTTCCCGCCGGATCGACGCGCATGATGAGCGCCGCTTCGCTCATCCGGCGCATGATGTATTGCCGCGCCGCGCGGTCGGTTTCCGAAAATGCCAGCCGCGTGACTCCGCCCTCAGGATTCCGCCCGAACGCTGAGAGACCTTCGAGGGTCTGCTGGATGCGGTCTTGATTCACGCGCCGCGCGCTCGGTTGCAGGAGAAGCGCCAAGACGATGGCTAGGATGGCGGGTTTCACTTTGATAGCATACAACGCAAAGATGGGAAGACTTCAGGCGCTTACCGGGCGCCGCTTCGATTTGCTGATTATCGGCGGCGGCATCAACGGCGCGGGCATCGCGCGCGAAGCGGCGCGGCGCGGACTCTCTGTTGCCCTGGTGGAAAGGCTGGACTTTGCGGCGGGCACAACCAGCCGCGCGACGCGTCTCATCCACGGCGGCCTGCGCTACCTCGAACATGCCGAACTCGCGCTGGTGACCGAATCGCTGCGCGAGCGCGAAGCGCTGCTGCAGCGGGCGCCTCACTTGGTGCGGCCGTTACCCTTCCTGTTTCCCATCTACGAGCATTCATCGCGCAGCTCGCTCTGGATCCGCGCGGGCATGGTTCTTTACGATCTGCTCTCGCTCGGCAAGAAGGCCCCGCGGCATCGCTTTGTTACCGATCGCTTGAAGGATGCGAAGGGCGCGTTTCTTTACTACGACGCGCAAGTGAATTTCCCGGAGCGGTTAACGGTGGAGACGATTCTCTCCGCCGAGGCTGCCGGAGCCGTTGCGCTGAACCATTGCGAAGTCCTGGAGATCGAGCGACGAAATGGCGTGGTCGTCGGGGCGCGCGTGCGAGATCGCATAGACGGCGTCGAGGCCGTGGTCGAGGCTGCGCTCACGATCAACGCCAGCGGACCTTGGGTCGACCGGATGCTGGCTGGCGTCGGCCCGCGGTCACCCTTGCTCTCGCCCACTCGCGGCAGTCATCTCGTGGTCGCGCCGTATCCGGGAGCGCCGCAAGAAGCGGTCTATTTCGAAGCGCGAAGCGACGGTCGCCCTGTCTTCATCGTTCCCTGGAACGGCCTCTACCTCGTCGGGACCACGGACGTTCTCGATTCGGGCGATCCCGCAGACGCAAAGCCCACCGAGACGGAGATCGAATATCTCCTCCGGGAATCGCGCCTGGCTCGCGACCAGATTCTGTTCACCTACGCCGGCCTTCGACCGCTGCCACACTCGACGAAAGCCATGCCTTCCGATGTCACACGCGGACACGAGATTGTCGATCACGAGAAACGTGACGGAGTCCCGGGTCTGTGCAGCATCACGGGCGGCAAGCTCACCACGTACCGCCAGCTTGCGCGAGACGCCGTGGGCTTTGCCATGAAGAAGCTCGGTCGCACGAGTCGTCCGTTTGCCGAGGAACAGGTCCTGCCGTTTCAACTGTGGGATTGGACGAAGTCCGACCTGGAGCAAGAAGCGGCGCCGCTGGGCAAAGAGAACGGCGTGAGTCCTCAGGAAGTCGTCCGGCTTTTCTCAATCTATGGAGCGGGCGCCATGGAGATTCTGCCGATGTGGCGCGAGCAGCCCGCATGGAGACGTCCGATCTGCGAGCACACAGCAACGACCGTCGCCGAGGTCATCCACGCCGTGAGCCGCGAGCAGGCCCAGACGCCCGCCGACGTGCTCTTGCGCCGTACGTGCGCCGCTCTGGGACCCTGCCGGGGCCTCGATGCGCTGGAGAAAGTTGCCGGATTGATGCAGACCTCTCAGGATGGGTCGCGGGAGGAAATCGAAAAGACTTTGCCTACTTGGAAATGATGTCCTGGATGACGCTGACCATTCCGTCGCTCATCCAGTCGGCCGGCCCTGCAATCTTGCGCACCAAGCGACCCTCGCGGTCGGTAATGTAAGACTCGGGATACCGGAACGTTCCGTAGGAAGCGCTGACTTTTTTATCCGGATCGCGAATCGTGCGCATGCTGAGGTTATGATCGCGCAGAAAGGCGTGGTAGAGGTTTGCGTCTTCGTCCACACTAATCGCCACCACTTCGACGCCGCGGTTGGCAAAGGTGCGCTGGAAACGGTCCAGGGACGGAAGCTCTTCGATGCAGGGCGGGCACCATGTCGCCCAAAAATTCACAATTACGACTTTGCCGCGCAGTCCGGCGAGTTGCACACGCGAGCCGTTGTCGGCGACCAGATCGAAATCGGGTACGCGGTGACCGATGCCGGGCGTGGACTGTTCCGCGTCCCAAAGGAAAGCGCCCAACGTGAGCGCCACCAGGGCCAGCAGCACGGCTTTGACGACGAGGTCTCGTTGCGTCATGAGCTATAATCTTATTATCTCATGCCCAGCATCAGTATTCTGGTCCCGGCGCGAAACGAGGAATCGAATCTTTCCGCGTGCGTTGCGTCTTTGCTCGATCAGGATGCCGACCTCGAGCTGCTCGTAGCCGATGACGCCTCTACGGATCGCACGCGGACGATAGGCCTCGAAATCGCCGCGAGGGATTCCCGCGTACGCGTTCTCGACGTTCCGGAGCTGCCCGCAGGATGGGTCGGCAAGAATCATGCGTTGTCGTTTGCGGCGCGCCAGGCAACGGGAGAGTGGCTGCTCTTCACGGACGCCGATACCCGCCATCGCGCGAATTCGCTCGGGCAGATGCTGAAGCGCGCAGCGGACTTCGACATGTTCTCTCTTTCTCCCGATCAGGACGTCGTCACATGGCGCGAGAAAGCGCTCATCCCGCGCATTTATCGCGAGCTCGACCGCCTCTATCGCTTTGCCGAGATCAACGATCCGCGGAATCCGGCGGCTGCCGCCAACGGCCAGCACATCCTGATTCGGCGCGCGGCATACGAACGGATCGGCGGGCACGCGGCATTTCCAGGCGAGATCCTCGAGGATGTGGCCCTCGCGCGCGCTGCAAAGTCGGCGGGACTGCGATTGTTCTTTGGACCGGCGGAGGGCGCCGTGCGCACGCGCATGTATCAAAGTTGGGAAGCGATGCGCGAAGGATGGACCAAGAATCTGTTTCTCCTCTACGGACGGCGATCGGATCGCTTGTTGTGGGCGTTCGCTCGAGTGCTGCTTGAGGACTTTCTTCCCTTGGCGTTGACCCTGCTCGTACCGATGTTCTTCATGTTTGTGATTGTCCGGCACATTTTCTACGCGGCCAGGCTTGAAAAGCCCTGGCATGCGGTCTTTCTGCTTCCCGGCAGCGCTCTCTTCTTGGAGTTGCTCCTGCTGTCGTGGCGGCGCAGCCGTCCGGGTCAAACCGTCGCGTGGAAGGGGAGGGAATACGCCTCGTGGTCTACCTGACCCGACAGACCGAGTTCGCTGCGTCGCACTTCTACCACAATCCGGCTCTGTCGGACGAAGAGAACCGGCGACTCTTCGGGAAATGCAACAACCGGAATGGGCACGGGCACAACTACGTCCTGCAGGTCACGGTGAAGGGCGACGTAGATCCCGCCACCGGCATGGTGCTCGATCTGCGCGAGCTCAAGGAAATCCTGGAGCGCGAAGTGATGGAGGCGATGGACCATCGCTTTTTGAACCACGAAGTCGCGGCCTTTGCCAAGGCGCAGCCGACCACGGAGAACCTGGCGGTGGAAATCTGGCGGCGGCTGGCGCCGCGGATTACTCGCGGTTCACTGCACCAAGTCCGGGTCTACGAGACGCCGGACCTTTTTGCCGACTACTATGGCGAATGAACCGATCGCGCACCTGACGCGCCGCTACGACTTTGCGGCGTCGCACCGCCTGCACAGCGATGCCCTGTCGGAGGAAGAGAACCGGCGCATCTACGGGAAGTGCAACAACCCCTACGGGCACGGGCACAATTACTCGCTCGAGGTGACGGTCGCCGGCCCGGTTAGCGCGGCTACCGGGATGGTCGCGAATCTCGTGGACCTGGACCGCGTGGTGCGGGAGGAGATCCTCGACCGTTTCGACCACACCAATCTGAACGTCGACGCTAAGGAATTTCGCGGCGTCGTGCCGACATCGGAGAACCTGATCCTCGAGATCCACCGGCTGCTGAGCGCCCGCTGGCCCAAGGAAGAAGCTTTGCGCGGATCGCGCCTCTTCAAGCTGAAACTGCAGGAAACGGGCAAGAATTCATTCGAATACATGGGGTGATATGGAACCTGACCAAAAGTTGGAAGACCTGGTTCGCCAGCTCGTGACCGTCCTGGGGGAGGATCCCCAGCGTGAAGGACTGTCGCGTACTCCGGCGCGCGCCGCGCGAGCGTTGCGGCATTTGACCAGCGGATACAACGTGGACGTCAAACAGTTGCTGAACGGCGCTCTCTTCAGCGTCTGCTACGACGAGATGGTAATTGTCCGCGATATCGAGCTCTTCTCGCTCTGCGAACATCATCTCCTTCCTTTCTACGGGAAGTGCCACGTGGCTTACCTGCCGGACAAAAAAGTGATCGGCCTGAGCAAGATTCCCCGACTGGTGGACGCTTTCTCGCGCCGCCTGCAAATTCAGGAGCGCCTGACGCAGCAAATCGCCACCACCATCCAGGAAGCCATTCATCCTCAGGGCGTCGGCGTGATCATCGAAGCGCGGCACCTGTGCATGATGATGCGCGGCGTCGAGAAGCAGCACTCGAGCGCGGTCACGAGCGCCATGCTGGGAGAATTCCGCGAGAATCACCAGACGCGCCAGGAATTCCTATCCCTCGTCAAGAGTGAGCGCTAATGGAACGCACGGCCCTCGTCACCGGCGCGGGACGCGGCATAGGACTGGCCATCGCGCAAGCGCTCTCGTTCGAGGGCTACCGGCTGATGCTGGCGTCGCGCAGCGAAGAATGCGTCGCGGCGGCGGCTTCGCTCCCCGACGCGATGGCCTGCCGCGCCGACGTGAGCAAGCCTGCGGATGTAAAGAAGCTCTTCACCGAGGCGCGCGCGGCCTTGGGCCGCCTGGACGTGCTGGTCACGAGCGCGGGCATCGCCGAGCAGGCTCCGGTCGTGTCCACGGGCGACGACGTCTGGGATCGCATCGTGGCCACGAACCTGACTGGGACGTTCCTCTGTTGCCGCGAGGCGCTCGAATGGATGAAGTTCCACAAGAGCGGGCATATCGTGAACATCCTCTCGGTCGCGTCGATCGAGGTGTTCCCGAACAACGCCGCGTATTGCGCTTCGAAGTTCGGAGCGCTGGGCTTCACGCGCGTCCTCCGCGAAGAGGCGCGCACGAGCGGTGTGCGCGTCACCGCCGTCCTCCCCGGCGCCGTGGATACGAAAATCTGGGACCACTACTGGCCGGGAGCGCCGCGCGAGAAGATGCTCGCAGCGGACGACGTGGCCGTCGCGGTGGTCGCCGCCTTGCAGGCGCGCGAGCAGGCCGTCGTGGAAGAGATCGTCTTGCGTCCGCGATCGGGACGCCTGTAGGACTACTGCACGGGAATCGTCGTCAGGTTACTCGTCGCTCCCGAGATGGTCAGCGACAGGGCCAGCAATGGGCCGCTCACGCCGGCCGGCACCTGGACATTCACCTGATAGAGGCCCACGAACGTCGGCGCAAGCCCGGAGAACAGGACCGTGGCGGGCGCGCCTCCGATCGTCACTTGCGGAGTCTCCACCGTGCGCGATAATTCGGCTGGCGCCGCTTTTCCGCTGGCAACCGCCGGCGTAACAGCTCCCAATCCCGTGCAATAGATAGAAATGAAATCACCCGGCTTGGCCGGCGCGCCGGACGTAATCAATGCCCCGGTTAGAGCATTTACGAGCACGGCAGGGCCGTTACCGTTCGCGGATACGGTGAACAGTCCTGGGGACGCGGGCGTGAGCAGAAGCGGGATCGAGAGCACGCTCGAACCGCCGTTGGTCACCGTGAGTTGCACGTAAGATCCTTGCGCTTCAAAGGGTACCTGGAAATTCGCCTGCCCGGCCGATACAAAGAACAGCGGCGCGGGAGTGGTTCCGGCAGAGACGGTTGTGGTCCCGAGCGTCGTAGGCAGCGGCGTCGTCGGCGCCTGCACAGTGGCTGCCGCAAGATTCGGCGCAAAGACCGCGGCAATCGATCCGGGGCTCACCGCAGCGCCGCGTTCAAACGTCGCGGCATTCACCAACGCTCCGCGATTCACCGAGACGCCGCCGGCGATCGGCTCGTATCCATCCGCCGTCGCGCGGACCGTGGCCGTGCCGG
>CAZRND010000166.1:0-11698 GCA_964601345.1 uncultured Acidobacteriota bacterium
AAAAGCTCAACGCGGAAGTCTCCGCGCTCGCGGCGTCTCGAGGGATTTTCTGCAACGTGATCGATCGTCCGGCGCTCTGCTCGTTCATCGCTCCGGCGATCGTCCAGAGGGGCGGCGTGCAAATTGCTATCTCAACCGGGGGACGCAGCCCGGCGCTGGCCGTGCGCCTCAAAGAAGAGATCGCCGCGGTAATTGGACAGGAGTACGCTGAACTTCTCGATCTTCTGGCGGCATTCCGGGACAAGGTCCGCTCCGCCTATCCGACGCCCGAAGCGCGCG
The DNA here is from genome assembly GCA_964601345.1 of uncultured Acidobacteriota bacterium. Classification (GTDB taxonomy): domain Bacteria; phylum Acidobacteriota; class Terriglobia; order JAJPHL01; family JAJPHL01; genus CAZRND01. The sequence continues at coordinate 280 of CAZRND010000166.1, forward strand.
CCGCCGTCTTCCACAAAATGGTCCGCGGCCCGGCGCTCGACTTGATCCGCGCCGGCCGTCGCGAAGAGGCCCGCCAGGCCCTCGCTGGTTGCATTTTCCAGAGTTTGTGATGAAATCTCCCCGTGGAGATTCTCGACCTGCGGCAATTGCGGGCCTACGACCTCGAGCCGTTGCTGGAGGAAGAGAAGCTCCTCTGGCGGCAGCGCTTCCATTGGGACTACTCTAACTCGGCGGACCTCATCCGCCGCTTTGTGGAATCGCGCTCGCTTCCGGGCTACGCGGCGATGGAAGACGGGCGCGCCGTCGGCTACTGCTTCTTCGTCTACGAGGAACAGAAGGGCCTGATCGGCAACTTGTACGTGACCGCTGCCCACCGCGGCCCGACGGAAAATACGCTGCTTACGCACGCCATCGAGACGCTTCAAGGGACGCCCGGCATCCGGCGCATCGAATCGCAGCTCATGATCTTTCCGGCGGGGAGCCTCGATTCCACCTTCGGGCGCGACGGATTTTCCAGCCAGACGCGCCGATTCATGTACTACGACTTCGGCCCGGCGGCAGTCGTGCTTCCGCCGCGAGACGTCCCCGACTTCGAGTTTCGTTCCTGGAGCGATGCTCTGTTTGAAGACTCCGCCGCGCTGATCACGCGCGCCTACCGCGACCACGTCGATGGCTCGATCAACGATCAGTACCGCTCGCTTGCCGGGGCGGTGCGTTTCTTGCGCAACATCATCCATTTTCCGGGATGCGGCGTTTTCTGCCCGGAAGCGTCCTGGGGCGTCTACCGCAAGGGGCAACGCCAGCTCTGCGGATTGATCCTGACCTCGGTGGTCGAGAAGGGCATAGGACACGTGACGCAAGTCTGCGCGGCGCAGGAATTCCAGGGCGCGGGGCTGGGATACGAGATGGTGCGGCGCGCCGCCGGGCACTTCTGCGCCTTGGGATTCGCGGGGCTCAGCTTGACCGTGACCAGCGCGAACCTTCCCGCCGTCCGGCTCTATGAGCGGATGGGCTTTCGCGCGCTGCAGGAATTCTCGGCTTATGTCTGGAGCGCGTCATGAGCGACGAGGAGCACCGCGCCCGTGAGCATTTCCAGCAGGCCTACGAGCGGCAGATGAAAGGCGATCTCGACGAGGCCATCTCGCTCTACCAGCGCTCGATCGAGATCTGGCCCACCGCCGAGGCGCACACCTTTCTCGGCTGGACCTACAGTTTCCAGAAGAAATATCAGGAAGCGATCGATGAGTGCCTGCGAGCCATCGAGGTGGATGCCGACTTCGGAAATCCTTACAACGACATCGGCGCATACCTCATCGAGCTGGGCCGGTGGAACGAAGCCATCCCGTGGTTCGAGAAAGCCTTGAAGGCCGCGCGTTACGAGAGCTATTTCTTCCCGCACTTCAATATGGGCCGCGTTTTCGAGCACGAGATGAACTGGAAGAAGGCCGAGGAATGCTACAGGAATGCGCTAGAATTGAACCCCCAGTATCGCTTGGCGATCGTGGCTCTGCGTCGTCTGCGGGCCCGATGGAATTGAGCGTCCTATGCTTTTCAGCTACCGGCTTCTCGGTCTCGAACATCTGCTCGGGACCGCCGTGCTCGCCGGCATGACGCTCTTCCTCAGCATTCGTTTTCCGGAGCCGGGCGCAAACTTTCACTTTCGATTGACGCTGGCACTGCTCGCCTTTTCGGCTCTGTCGACGATTCCGTTTTTTCTAGACGCCGCGCCGGGACGCCTCGCGCTGCTTCCTCTGGGCGTGTTTCTCGCGGCGACGCTCGCCTTCCTCTCCTTTGCCGGAAAAGTCATCACCGAGCGCATCCGCGCGCCGCGCCGCCGGCAGCGTCCATAAGTTGACCGAGATTCTGGAATTCCTCCGGCTGCGCCAGATCCCTGGTGTCGAGGCGGTAAGCGATTCCGCTTACCGCCGCACCGCTTCGATCGACGGTCATGTCGGCGTGATCCGCGCCGGCGCGCGGCTCACTTACTCTCCGACGCTGCGCTCTGTCGCGGGCGAGATCAGGAGGCGCGTGCGCCGCCTGTTCGATCTCGACGCGCCATCGGCCCGCATCGCAGCGCACCTCGCGCGCGATCCGCGCCTGCGTCCGGCGCTGCGCGGCTGGACAAGGCTCGTCGTTCCCGGATGCTGGGATCCGTTTGAACTTGCCGTGCGCGCGATTCTCGGCCAGCAAATAACGGTCCGCGCCGCATCCACCATGGCGGGCAAGCTTGCCGCTCGTTTTGGACGGCCGTTTCCCGACGGCGACGACTTGACGACGTTCTTTCCCGAGCCCGCCGACCTCGTGAATGCGGACCTCGAAAGCATCGGTCTGATCCGCACACGCGCCGCGGCCATCCGGACGCTGGCCGCCGCCGCGCTCGACGGCAGCCTGCGTTATGAACCGGCGGAACTCACACGCATTCGCGGCATTGGCGACTGGACGGCGCAGTACATTGCCATGCGCGCGTTGAAACTCCCCGACGCGTTTCCTGAAGGTGATTTGATCCTCCAGCGCGCACTCGGTTTGTCTCAAAGGGAGTTGCTGAAGGCGGCCGAGCGCTGGCGGCCCTGGCGCGCCTATGCCGTGCTGCCGCTCTGGCGACTCTACGCGAGCAGGGAGTAGATCGCGACCGGACCGCGCATTTCGTGTTTCACCTCGCCCAGATCTTCCAGCAAATCGCAGTGCGCGAAGACTTCGCAGAGCGCCAGGAACGATCCTTCTTTCGCCGGCCCGGGGAAGAGACATTCGGCCACTTCCTGCGCCGTCTGTTGCTTGTTGCGCAGACAGGAGCGCACGGCGTCCTGGCGGTTGTGGTGATGATTCATCAACCAATCGTAATGTTTTGGAAATCCTTCCACCGGGTCGCCGTGGCCGCAGTGGATCGTCGCGGGATTCATGCCTTTGATCTTCTCGAGCGTAGCCAGGTAGGCGCGCAAAGATGGGAATCGCCCGGTCGGCGAGGTCGAATCGGGCGAGACGAAAGGATTGGGCGTGATCTTCTCGATGACCGTGTCTGCGGCGATCAGAATCCGACGCTCCGCTTCCCAAAGTGAGAAACTGCCGGCGGTGTGCCCCGGCGTCGGCACCACTTGGAACGTGGCCGCTCCGCAGCGAACCGCGCCAATTTGATCGATGGGCCGGAATGACTCGAGCGCCTCTCCCGAAGCCCGGATTTCCTTGAACTGCTCGCGCTGCCGCGCCTGCATCTCCGGCGTCATCCCGGCAGTGACCAGCAGTTGGACATAGAACGCCTGCAGCTCGGGATCGTTCGTGAGCTGGCGTCCCTCGATGGGATCGGCGTAAATCGGCGCTCCCGAGCGCTTGGCGAGCTGCCGCGCCAGCCCGTAGTGATCCTGATGCGCGTGCGTGACGACGATCTTCCGCAGATTCTCGACCGTCATCCCGCATTCGGCGAGTTCCTTTTCGATCCGTCCCATCGCGCCGGGGACTCCTGGACCGGTATCGACGAGCACGGCTTGGGGCTCGGTAATCAGATAAAGATTGACCGGACCCACCTCGAAGGGCGTGGGCACGCTCAGCCGGTGCAGAGGCAAACCGTTAAGCTTTTTCTTCATAGAGTTTGGCGATTTGCTCCGCGTACTGTTTTTCGATGATGTTCCGTTTCACTTTCATCGTCGGCGTGAGGCTGCCGTTGGCGATGGTGAAGTCGTTCTCCGTCAGCAGGATTTTCTTGATGCGCTCGAAGTGGGCGAGATCGGGCGTCGACTCGTCGACCTGTTGCTGCATAAATTCGAGAATCTTGGGATGGCGTACCAGCTCGCCGGGCGAGGCGCAGACGATGCCATGGTCACGCGCGTAATCCTGAAGCTTGCCGACGTTGGCGGCGATGAGCGCAGAGACGAACTTGTGCTTATCGCCGAGCACCACCACGTTCTGGATGTATGGATTGGTCTTCAACTTGTTCTCGATGGGTTGCGGGGCCACATACTTTCCGCCGGCCGTCTTGAGCAGGTCCTTCTTTCGGTCGGTGATGGTGAGATAGCCGTCGGCGTCGAGGCGGCCGATGTCGCCGGTGTGGAACCATCCGTCACGGATCGCCTGCGCCGTCTCCTCGGGGCGCTTGTAATAGCCCTGCATGATGTTGGGCCCGCGCGCCAGAATCTCGCCGTCCGGTGCAATCTTGATTTCGACGCCGGCAATCGGCTTGCCGACCGTGCCGATGCGAATGCTGTCGGGCTGGTTGGCTGTCAGCACGGGCGAGGTTTCGGTCAATCCGTAGCCTTCGCAAATCGGCAGACCGCAACCGAGGAAGAACTCCGCCAGCGCCGGCGAGAGCGGCGCGCTGCCGGAGATGACGAATCGCAATCGCCCGCCGAGACGGTCGCGCAGGCGGCGGAAGACGAGCCGTTCGGCCAGGCCGTATTCGAAGCTCGTGCCGCGCCCGGCGAGCCGCCGCTTGCCTTGCCGCATCGCCCAAGCGAAAAGTTTTTGACGCCAAGCCGGCGCCTTGCGAACCTGCTCCATCACGCGGTCGTAGAGTTTCTCGAAGAAGCGCGGCACGGCGGCCATCACTGTCGGCCGGACTTCGACGAGCGCCTGCGGCACCTCGTCGATGGCCGCGACGTAAGCGATCGACGCGCCGTGACAGAGATACGAGTAGTCGGCCATGCGCTCGTAAATGTGGCACAGCGGCAGAAAGCTGAGCGCCAAGTCGCCGGGACCCACGTGCAGCGTGGAGGACTGGATGTTCGAGCAGAGGTTCCGGTGCGTCAGCATCACGCCCTTCGGCTCTCCCGTGGTCCCCGACGTGTAGAGGATGCTGAAGAGGTCTTCGGCCTTGCGCGCGCGGGCCATCGCTTCGAGGCGGCCTTCTTCTTGGTCGGTGAGCCGCGCCTCATCAGGAAGCTCAGGGGGAAGTTCATCGAGCCGAATCACGCGGCAGGTCTCGACTTTCTTCGATTGATCGAGCGACGAAACAAAGATGGCTTTCGCTCCGGAATCTTTCAGGATGTATTCGGTCTGTGCCGCCGTGAGCGTGGGATAGATCGGGACGACGACCAGTCCCGCGACGATGCACGCGAAATCCGCGATCGCCCACTCGGGACTGTTCTCCGAGAGCAGACCGACGCGATCGCCGGCGGCGAGTCCGGAATCGAGCAGGCGAAAAGCGAGGCGCGCCGAACGGCGGCGGACCTCCTCGGCGGAGACCGTTTTCCAGACGCCGCCGCGTTTCGACCGCAACAGGTCGGGGCGTTCTTCGGCCGTGACGTTGAGGAACAGTTCGGCCAGCGTGGAGAATGTCTTCATGACGTGCGCAGCCCGCCGAGAAACAGATCGGCCACGATCGGCGCCATGTCCGCCAGCGGATACTGCCTCTTGCTGAGGACCCAGTTGGTGGCCATCTCATCGAGCATCCCGAAGAAGCACTTAGCGACAACTTTCTCCGGCAAATCGCGGCGCAGCGTCTTTTCCGACTGGCCTTGCCGAACCACGGCGCGGATCAACGAAAGGTAGTCGGCCAGGATCGTGGTCGAGAGCAGCTCCATGAATTTCTGACTCTGGCGCAGCTCGACTTGGAACACGATCGCCAAGTCGCGATCCGAACCGAGTTGTTCGAGATGCAGGCGGGCCAGATGTCGCAGCCGCGCCTCCGCGCCGTCGAGCGCCTCGATCTCGCCGCGGGCGCGGTCGAGAAAACGGCGCATCGCCAGGTCGAAGAGCGAGACCAGGATTTCTTCCTTGCTGCGGAAATAGAGGTAGATCGTTCCGTCGGCCACCTTGGCCCGGGAAGCGATGTCCGCCACGCGCGCTCCGAAGAATCCCTTGTGAGCAAAGACCGCCGCCGCGGCATCCAGGATTTGCTCGCGTTTCTCGCCGTTCTTTTTGCCCATAGACGCTGTGAATGAGTATTCATTCAGCGGTCGGCAAGTGTCAAGCCGGGTTATCCGTGTTCATCTGTGTCCATCTGTGGTTACAATGTTTTGTTTTGGTTCCCGGCACAAAGGTTGGACCCTACGAAATCCTCGCGCCGCTCGGCGCGGGCGGCATGGGCGAAGTGTATCGCGCACGCGACACGCGCCTAGGCCGCGACGTGGCGATCAAAGTTTTGCCCGCTTCCTTCGCCGCCGATCCCGACCGCTTGCGGCGCTTCGAGCTCGAAGCGCGCGCCACCGGGATGCTGAACCATCCCAATATTCTGGCGGTCTACGACATCGGCACGCATGAAGGATCGCCTTATCTGGTCACCGAGCTTCTCGAAGGGCAGACGCTGCGCGACACGATGCCCGTGCCGAGGCGCAAGACTTTGGAGTATTCGCGGCAGATCGCGCTCGGCCTCTCCGCGGCGCACGCCAAAGGCGTCACGCACCGCGATCTCAAGCCGGAAAACATCTTCGTCACCACCGATGGCCGCGTGAAGATTTTGGACTTTGGCTTGGCCAAAGTCGCCGGCAGCGAATCGACTCCCGATGCCGCGACGATGAGCGCCGCTACCACGCCCGGCGTGGCGCTCGGCACGGTCGGCTATATGTCGCCCGAGCAGGTGCGCGGCACGCCTGCGGACGCGCGCTCCGACATCTTCAGCCTCGGCGTCATTCTCTACGAAATGCTCTCCGGCCAGCGGGCGTTTCATCGCGATACGGGCGTCGAGACGATGTCCGCGATCTTGAAGGAAGATCCGGCGCCGCTCGCCGATCCCGCGCTCGACCGCCTGGTGCGGCAGTGCATGGAAAAGAATCCCGAAGAGCGTTTGCAGTCCGCGCGGGACTTAAATTTTTACTTCGATGCGCTCTCTGGGTCGGGCGCCTCCGCGATCTCGGCGGCTGCGCCGGCCGCGGCGACGCGCGCCCGGCCGTGGATCGCGATTGTTCTCGCGATCCTGACCATCGCCGTAGCCGCCGATCTCTGGCTGCGAACCCGGCCCGCCGGGGAGGCCACACCGTTCACCGGCGTGAATCTGGGAGGATCGGGAATCCCTTACGGCCCGCGCGTCTCGCCCGATGGTCGAACGGTTGCCTTTCAGACCGTCGTAAGCGATTTGAGCCAGGTCGCAGTGATGAATCCGGGTTCGGGCAACTGGACGGTGCTTACACATGACCGCACGCGAGGAATTCTCATCAACCTTGCCTGGTCGCCGGACAGCTCGAAAATCTACTTCGACCGCGTGGGCGACGTTCCGAAAGGTGTTTTTAGCGTCCCGGCGCTGGGAGGCGAAGAACGGCTCGTGATCGAAGATGCCGCGGCGCCCGAGCCGATGCCTGACGGCACTTTCCTTTGCGGGAAGCTCAACGCGCAGGGGCACCTGCAACTTCACCGGTTCTGGCCGCAAACGGGACGGTTGGAACCTTTGAACGCCGTGCTTTCCGACGCTTATTTTGGCGTGTTCCGTCCTTTCCCCGACGGCAAGGAGGTGGCCTATCTTGGCTATCCGCTGGACGCGAACGCTTCGACACCGCCGCATCTCTACATCCTTGATCTCGCCACCGGGAAGAGCCGTGCGCCGGCGCCGGAGCTCGTGCTTCACTTGGAATTCAATGCCGGACAGCCGATCGCCACCTCCAGTGATGGAAACCAGGTCTTGACCACGGTCAGGGCCGGCGACCAATTCCGTCTGGTCGCGATTCCACGCAGCGGGAAAGGCCCAGTCCAAACTCTGATGACGCTTGGGCGTACCGTCTTCTTTCTCGACGCGGGGGCGGATGGCAGTATCTATCTCGATCAAGTGGAGCGTCCCGTGGATGCGCTGCGCTTTTCTGTGTCTGGAGGTGCGCCGGAGCGCCTGGCATACACTCCGGCGGTCCCCTATTCGCCCTACTTTCCCGCCGTCCTTCCCGATGGAAGAGTTCTGATGATGTCCCAGTTCTCCGGGCGTAAGCGCCTCATTGCTTCCAAGCCCGGCCAGGATGGGTCGCCATTTGTCGAGACCGACGAAGAAACTTCGATTCCGATGGCCGTTCTAGGTGACAAGCATGTGGCCTTTCTCGTCGGCTCGGGCGCAAACAGCCTGATCGCCATCGCGACAAACTCAGACGGCCGAATTGTCCGTCGTCTTTCGGAAACCAAGGGGCTGGCTATCATTACTCTTGCGGCGTCGCCCGACGGCAGAACTCTTTACTACGCCAGCGACGGAAATATCTGGGCCATCTCCGCCGAGGGCGGAGTCCCGCGCAAAGTGACCAAAGGCGATAGCATGGCGCCCGATCCCAACGGCCGGGAACTCGTCGTGCAACGACAGGAAAAAGACGCCGCGCGACTGTTTCGAGTACGGGTCGAGGGAGGAGAGGAGCGGCCGATTCCTTTGTCTGGAGATGTGAAGCTCTTCAACTCGCCGATCTCTCCCGATGCGGTCCGTGCCGACGGCCGGCTCGCCCTGGCCATCTCTTCTCTGGATTCCTGGTGGCTCAGCCTGGGCATTTACACTCCCGCCGGCGGCCGTCTGGAGAAGCTGCCGGTTCACTACACGGGGGACATCTTTGCCCCCGGCTGGACCAAGGACGGCCGTATTCTGGCGGCCGGTCTGCAAATGCGTTCTTCCATTTGGAGATTTCAAAGAGAAGGTAAGAAGTAGGATCCCTCACGGCATATATATGCTATGATGCATATATGCGCCGAACGACGATCTTCCTTCCCGAGGCTCTCCACGAGCAATTGCGCCGCGAGGCGTTCCGATCCCGGATCAGCATGGCGGAGCTGATTCGCAAACGGTTGGAACGCAAGGGTCAGCAGAAGAAGTCCAACAAGCCGAGCTTCAACCCGCTTCTGGCCGCTGCCGGCATTGGCAAGGGGTGGTGTGACAAGGACATCAGCAAAGACATAGATAAACACGTCTACGGTATATGAGACCGTCCAGCAAGCGCTGGCGCCACTCGGATGAGCCTGCTCTTTTTGTCGATACGTGGGGATGGATCGAGCTCTTTGCAGGAAACCTCTCCGTGCAGAGCCTGCTGACTGCCTCGCCGACGTCCGCAGTGAGATGGGTCACCACCGACTACGTGCTGGATGAGATGATCACGCGACTCTACACTTCCTCTCATCCATCCCGAGTCGAGGAATTCTGTGACCTAGTTTTTCAGGCAAGCGAGGCCGGCCCGCTGAAGGTTGAAACAATCACTCCCGAGCGATTTGACGAAGCCTATCGCTTGCGACGCCGCTTTCGCGACAAGCCCCGCATTTCCTTTACGGATTTCACCAGCTTTGTAGTTATGCGGGAGCTTGGACTGCGGCGGGTCATCACCGCCGATTTGCACTTCAAGCAAATCGGCATGGGCTTCCAGTTGCTTCCCTAAGCGCCCCGCGGGCATCGGCTATTTGCGCCAGCTTCCGTACACCGCTTCGCGGAGTCGGCGCTCCATCTCCAAATCGCCGAGCAGAAAAGCTACGTCCGCCAGTTTCAGGCGAAGGTACCAGGCGGCGTTTGCGTCGGCCGTTTCCAGGGCCTTCTCGTAATTCTGTTTGGCGCCGGCGGGATTCTTGGCGGCGAATTCCGCGTCGCCCGCTCTCTCCTGCTCGCCGGCGGCTTCGCGGTATGGCGCGAAGCGGTCGACGAAGAATTTCCGCCGGCCCGGCGCGACGAAGGGCGGAATCTCGTTCTTCTCGCCGGTCCAGATGATCAGATCGTCGATGTAGTACGTGACATTCGAAGTGTCCCGGCCGGGAGGCGTCGAGATAAACGAGTATTTCGAGACCGCCGATCCCGGCGCGCTGGCCGCGTTCGGCTGAGCCTGCAGCGAAATCACCGGCTCGTTCCGGCGTTCCTGGCGGATCACCAGGTCGTACACGCCGGCATCCACGTTGTAATCGATTTCCACGAAGTACCAGGTGAACGAGGCCAGAACGAACAGCTTGCGCCAGATGCTGTCGGAGTAGTGGAGCAGGTTGCCGTCGCGACCGGCCAGCCAGATGGCGATGCCGTCCTTGCCGAGGGTGAAATGCTCCGGCCCGGCCAGGGCGATGTTGAATTCTTCGAGCGGAGTAGCGAGCAGGAAAGCGAAGCGCATGTACACGTGCCCTCGCTTCTGTACCGGGATATAGCCTTGAAACTCGCTGACGTTTCCGTCGTCGGCTACTTCGCGGATTTCGAGCGAATAGGAGCCGCTGACGCGCACGGCGGGAGTGATCTGGACATTCCCTTGCGGCCAGCGGACGATGAAGTGCGTATCCGGACCGGACGGCGTGTTCTCGTCCTCAAAATCGTAGCGGGCCAGAATCTTCGTCTCGCTCGCGGCGGCGGCGATCGCGCCGAGCGCCAGCAGCAGGACCGCCGCTATTGATGCGCGCGATAGTCGTTGAGCCACTTTTTCCATAGATCGACCGATCTCTGGCGTTCCCCGGGCGAGCCGTTCGGGTTAAAGCCCTTGTCTTGTCCGGTCAGGATTTGGAGCGCCAGGCGCGCGATCTGCCGGACCTGCGTCTTGGGATCGTCCAGCGCGAAGATCAAGCCTTCGTACAGGCGCAGGCGGCCTTGCGGTGAAACGTGGATCTGGTCGTAGGCCAGCGCGCAGGCGGCCTTGTCGCGAAACAGCGGGCTCGGATCGTTTTGCATGTTCCCGAGCAGGATGTCCACCACGTCGTCGTCGCCGCTCACGCGTCCAAGAGCCCATTGCGCCTGGAGGCGCAACTGTTGGTGCTGCGTGTGAACGTCTTTCATCAAGACTCGCTTGGCTTCCGCCGACTTCCACCCGAGCTGGTAGAACAGGTTGGCAATTCCCGCGCGCTCGTCGGGCGAAGAGGAATTCTCGTAAATGCGCGCCATCACCGGCAGAACGTCGCTGCCCATCGCTTTCAGCCCTTGGACATTGCGGCTTTGGACATGGGAGAGAACGGCGGCTTCGTCGACGCCGGCCGCCGCAGCCATCGCAGTTGATAACAACAGAATCGCCAGTGTTCTCATAGCAGTAAGAACGTTGCACGCCACGTTCCTCTTGCACTCTAGCCTGTTTTCAACGGGTTGGCGAGCCATCCGAGCGGACGCGCGTCTAATCCTGGGAACTTTCGTGCCTATCTGTGATTAAATCTTGTCTCGTGTCGCCCGGCTCTCGCCTCGGTCCTTATGAAATCCTTGCCAAGCTCGGCGCCGGCGGGATGGGCGAGGTATTCCGCGCCCGCGATACGAATCTGAATCGCGACGTGGCGATCAAAGTCCTGCCGCCGGCCTTTGCCAACGACGCCGAACGCATGGCGCGCTTCCAGCGCGAAGCGCAAGTGCTCGCGGCCCTCAATCATCCGAACATCGCGCAGGTGTACGGCATGGAGGGGGCGGCGCTCGTCATGGAGTTCGTCCCCGGCGACGATCTGCGCGGACCCCTGCCGCTCGCCGAGGCGCTGGCTATCGCCCGCCAGATCGGCGATGCCCTCGAAGCCGCGCATGAGAAAGGCATCGTCCATCGCGATCTGAAGCCCGCCAACATCAAGGTCACGCCTGACGGCAAAGTGAAGGTGCTCGATTTCGGTCTGGCTAAGG
>CAZRND010000167.1:0-11675 GCA_964601345.1 uncultured Acidobacteriota bacterium
ATCTCATCCCCTTCGACGTTCCCCAGCCGCTGTAGTAACTGAAAAATCGGCGGCACCGGCCAGCTTCCGAGTTTAACGCGTACGCCGAGACTCTTCGGAACCACGCGAAGTATGTTGCCGGGGAATCCGCCGCCGGTGATGTGCGCCGCCGCGTGAAGAAGTCCGCGAGACTGCAAGGCATGCAGCGGACGCAGATAGCTGCGATGCACGCTCAGCAGCGCTGCTCCGACGGCGCCCCGGAGCTCGGGAACGCGGCTCTTTACGGTGTAGCCGCCGCGATCGAAGAGCAGGCGCCGGGCGAGAGAATATCCGTTGGTGTGCAAGCCGCTCGATGGAAGTCCCAACAGAATGTCGCCGGCGCGCACACGCGAACCGGTGAGGATTTGTGATCGCTCCACGATGCCGACGATAAATCCAGCGAGATCGTATTCCCCCGCGGCGTAGAAGCCGGGCATCTCGGCCGTTTCGCCGCCCACCAGAGCCATGCCGTTTTCGCGACAGCCGCGAGCCAGGCCCGCAACGACCGCCGCGGCAATACGCGGATCGAGTTTGCCCACGGCGAGATAATCGAGAAAAAAGAGGGGCGTAGCGCCTTGCACTGCGATGTCGTTGACGCAGTGGTTCACCAGGTCCGTGCCCACCGTATCGTGCCGTTTGGCGAGGAAGGCGACTTTCAGCTTGGTCCCGACGCCGTCGCAACTGGCGACGAGCACCGGATCGCGCCAGCGTTTCTTGTTGAGGGCGAAGAGGCTGCCGAATCCGCCAATCTCGGCGAGCACACTCTTATTGAAGGTGGCGCGCGCCAACGCCGCAATGCGGTGCTTCGCCTGATCGGCCCGGGCGATGTTCACGCCCGCGGCGGCATACGTAGCGCGCTTGGTCATCTGGCTCGGCCGATCTGGCTTTCGAGGACGAGTTCGGTCGGATAGTTCCCGGTGTAGCAGGCATTGCAGAATTGCACGCCCTTCGGATCTTCGACGGCGGCGCGCAATCCTTCGACGGAGAGATACTGCAGCGAGTCGGCGCCAACGTAGTCGCGGATTTCCTCCACCGATTTGTTGGCGGCGATCAACTCGGCTTTGGTGGGCGTATCCACGCCGTAGTAGCAGGGCGAGACGGTCGCTGGACAACTGATGCGCAGATGCACCTCGCGGGCTCCGGCCTCGCGCACCATGCGCACGATCTTGCGGCTGGTGGTGCCGCGCACGATCGAGTCGTCCACCAGCACGATGCGCTTGCCTTCGAGGACGTGCCGCACGGGATTCAACTTCAACTTGACGCCGAAGTCGCGGATCGATTGGTCGGGCTCGATGAAGGTGCGTCCGGAATAGTGGCTGCGAATCAGGCCGAACTTGAAGGGAAGGCCCGATTCCGAGCCGTAGCCGATCGCCGCCGAGACGCCCGAGTCGGGCACCGGCACCACGATGTCGGCGTCGGCCGGCGCTTCGCGCGCCAGCAGACGTCCCAGGCATTCGCGTGAACGGGCCACCGAGCGTCCAAAGACCATGCTGTCGGGACGCGCGAAATATACGTGCTCGAAAACGCACGACGAAGGGGGAAGCGCGGGGGCGAAGCGTTGCGTCTTCGTCCCATCCGGACCGACGATCATCATCTCGCCGGGCGCGACTTCGCCTGCGTATTGCGCGCCGATCAAGTCGAACGCGCAGGTCTCCGAGGCGAAGACACGCGAACCGTCCGACATCGTGCCGTGGCAGAGCGGCCGGAAGCCGCGCGGATCGCGGATGGCAAAGAGCCGGTTGCCTGACATCAGGATCAGCGAGTACGCGCCTTCCACTTGTAAAAGCGCCTCGGTCACGGCCTCGGCGAGCTCGGAGCGGCGCGACTGGGCGATGAGGTGCAGGATCACTTCCGTATCACTGTTGGTCTGGAAGATGGAGCCGCTTGATTCGAGGCGCGAGCGAACTTCGTGCGCGTTCGTGAGATTTCCGTTGTGGGCCAGCGCCAGCATGCCCTTGTTGCAGTCCACCGTCAGCGGCTGCGCGTTCTTGAGCGCGGTGTCGCCGGCCGTGGCGTATCGCGTATGGCCGACGGCGATCGAGCCGGCGAGTTTCTCCATCACCAGCGGCGTGAAGATTTCGTTGACGTGTCCCATGCCCTTGTGGGCATGGAAGCGTCCTTCCTGGCACGAGACGATGCCGGCGCTCTCTTGTCCGCGATGCTGCTGCGCGTAGAGGCCGAGATAAGCGAGCTTGGCGGCTTCCGGGGGCCCGTAGACGCCGAAGATTGCGCAGCAATCGTGAAAGCGATCCAGATCCCTTTCCCGGACTAGCATGTAGAAGCCCATTTCACCACAAAAGCGCCCGCCTTCACAAGTTGGTATACTTCGCCAATGCGAAACATGACGATCGCTCTCACCGTGGCCGCCGCGGCAGCGCTGCTCGCGCAGTCGGGCGCACCCTACAAAGTTACTCACACTTACACGCTCGGCGGCGACGGCTCTTGGGACTACGTCGTACCCGATCCGGCGAATCATCGCCTCTTTGTCGCACGTCAAAACCGCGTAATGGTGATCTCAGAGGACGATGGCAAGCTGCTCGGCGAGATCACCGGCATTGACGGCGCGCACGGCGCCGCCATCGCCGAAGGCACCGGACATGGATTCGCCACCGAGGGCGCCGGGAAATCGGTAGCCATGTTCGATCTGAAGACCTACAAAGTGCTCAGCCGTATCCCGGCGGCCGACGACGCCGATGCGATCCTCTATGATCCTGCCTCGAAGCGGGTATTCACGCTGAACGGGGACGCGCATTCCTCCACGGTGATCGAGCCGAAGGAGGGAAAGCTGATTACGAACATCCAGCTCGGCGGCAAACCGGAGTACGGCGTTTCGGCGGGCGATGGAAAGGTCTATGCGAACTTGGTGGACACGGCCGAAGTGGTGGAGATCGACGCCAAGTCCGCAACCGTAGCGCGGCGCTGGCCGACCGCTCCCTGCAAGCAGCCGGTGGCCATGGCGATTGACACGGCGCATCACCGGCTCTTTAGCGGATGCCGGAGCGGCGTTATGGCGATCTCGGACTATCAGGCCGGAAAGATCGTAGCGACTGTGCCGATCGGAGCGGGCGTCGACGGCGCGGGGTTCGATCCCGCGACGGGCGACGCCTTCGCCTCGAATGCCGATGGAACCCTGACGGTGATCCACCAGGATTCTCCAGACCAGTACAGCGTGCTGGGCAAGATCGAGACGCCGCAGTATTCGCGCAACATGGGCCTCGATCCCAAGAATCATCGCGTCTTCGTGGTCTCTGCCAAGTTCGATCCGCCGCCAACAGGTAGAGGGCGCGGACCGCTGGTACCGGGATCGTTCGCCCTGATGGTGATCGAGCGCGCTAAGTGATTACCGCGACTTCGTAATCCATCACACGCGGGATGGTGAAGTCCACAATCCTTCCCGCCTGCGAGTGGCGGAGAATCGCGCCCGAGCGCAATGCGCGCACTTGGGCGATGGGCTCCTTCGTTGGCATCGGAAACGTGACGCGCAGCTCGCCGATCGGATAGGTCTCGCGGAACCAGCCGCGCAGCATGTTCGGATTCGTGTAATTCAAAATGTGCAGCGCATGCCCGGCCTGCGTGCGCCATGCGAACATCTCCGTCATTCCCCGTCCTCTTACATACACGGGACGGTCCCCGTGCAGCATCCAGTCCACGCTGTTCTGAAGCAGTTTGCTCAGGTCGCCGTTGTTCGACCGCCAGAAGCTGCGGTCAAGGTCCCCTGGCCACCAGACCAGACGGCTCGATCCGCGCTCCGAGAGCACGACAGCGGGCTCGTCGGTGCGCGGCGTCTTGGTATAGACCATCTCGGGCGGAAAGGCCGGATACGGCGGCACGACGGTGAGTGCTTGCTTCGAGGCGGTCTTCACCGGCCAGCGATACTCCGCGCCGGGCAAAACGTTCGTAGTCGTGAATCCATCGAGGATCGGGTGCGCCTGCTCGATCCGCGCGTAGTAGGAATTCCCGAGCGGCCCCTGGATTTCCCCGGCTGCCTCGATGCCGAACAAGTCGCCGAGCGCCAGCCGGCTGCGTTTCCGTCCGCGCTCATCGTAGCGACCCGTCTCGAACGTTGCGAGCAGGGAGCCTCCGGATGCCGCGTAATCGGCAAGCTGCCGGCATTGCGCGTCGCTCAACACGGCGGTGTTCGGGAGCAGCAGGGCGCGATATTTCTTCAGTGTGACGGCAGACAGGTCGTCCTCGTGGACAAAGTCGAAGAAGAAGCGCCCTTCGAGCAACGCGTAATAGAGGCCTTGCAGGAACTCGGTGGGATCGGTTCCGCCCGGCGGATTGTAGAAGGCGTTCGTGCGCTGCGAGAAGACGACCGCCAGATTCGCTACGGACTCGCGGTTGACGAAGTGCTTCTCATTTGCTGCCAGCCAGGGAAAGAATTTTTCGCCGGCCACGCGCCAGCGCTGATCTTCGGGCGCGCCGCCGAGCCAGTGATACCACGGGACCATGCCGCTGGCGGTGGTCTGCGCCATCCACATCGTGGCTTCTTGGGGAGACTTGGCCGTGTGGCGCCAGAGCGGGCTGCTGTTGGAATAGGAACCGGTGACGTTCGTGATGGTGCGTCCCTTCATCACGGCTTGCGCGACGCGGCCTTGCTGGGCGCAATCCCAGATCGGCGTCGCGCCGCTGCGCCCCTGATGGTCGGCGTTGAACCAGCCGGCGACGGCCGCGACTTTCCCGAGGTCCAGCGAGGCGCGGATGCCGCCTCCAAGATTTCCAACATAGACGCTGTCGGGCTTCTTCTCTTTCGCGGCGTTGTCCCAAAGTTTCCAGATTTCGAGCACACGCGCGAGGTGAGCATCGCGGCGCTCGACGCTGCGCGGATCGCCCAGGTCCTTGCAGTTCGCGCAGAAGCAGGCGGGCGGACGTCCCGTGCCCGGCCAGCCGTTGGTGAAAAATCCGTCCACGTCGTAGCGCCGATTGATCTCGCGAATAATGGCCGGCATCTGCGTCGTGAAGTAAGAGGAGAACATGCAGGTCTTGTAGAGCCATGTGGACTCATTGTGCTTCACGACCTGCCCGTCGGCACGGCGCTCAAACCACTCCGGATGCGCCTGGAATGCCTCTTCGTATGTGTAGTTGCAGTCGAGGCGCGCCACTACGCGGATACCGCGTTTCTTGGCGGCCGCCGCGAAGTCGCCGAACAGATCGTGCGATCCCAGGTAAGCGGACTTGTGATGATAAGGAATCTCGGTGGGATAGAAGGCCATGATGCCGCCGGCGTTGAGGAGAAGCGCGTCGAGCTTCAGGCGCGACCAGTAGTCGACCCATTCGTCGATCTTCAGAACTTCGGGATCGCGCTCGTTGAAATTGGTCTGCCCGCAGCGGCGCATCGCGCGATACCAGGGCGTATCCGCACCAAAGATGTTTTTCGGCAGGAGAGCAACGGCCGCGGCGGACAAGAGAAACGTCCGCCGATGCACCTACGACCTCACCGGCGCCTTTGCGGAAATACCTAGCAACGTAAAGAGGTCGGCGATATCGGTGGGTACATGGATCAGCTCGATCGGGACCTGCTTCTTCCGCGCCGTGGCGATGACCACGAGCAGCGAGGAAATCCCGATGCTGTTGACGAGCGAGGTGGCCGCAAAATCGAGGAAGAGGGCCGAGGGCGAGGCTGCCAGCGCGTCCTTTGCGGCGCGCTCCAGCACTTCTCCGCCTGTCTGGTTGAGGTAGCCCTCCAGGTGAAGAATCGTTCCGTGTCCGGATTGCTCAGCCGTTAGCTGAAGCTTGTCCATGTCCAGGCTGTTCATGCACAAAGACCCGCTTCTTCATTACCACTCGAGTTCCGTGGTCGTCGTGATCGTAGACCACGCTGTCCATCATCGAGCGGATGATCTTCATTCCGTGGCCGCGATGCACTCCCGAGCGCGACTTCCCCGCGAACGGAAGCCCGGGATTGCTCACACTCATGCACACTTCCCCGGCGTCGAACGACAGGCGCACTTCCATCCCTCCGGCCGCCGGCCGGCTATGTTCGATGGCGTTCAAGCACGCTTCCACCAAAGCGAAGCGAGCTTGCGCCGCCGCATGCTTTTCCACTTGATGCCGCGCGAAAAGATGGTCGAGCGCGTCGACGGCGGGCAGTTCGAAATCCGCCAGCAACGGCAACTTCAGCACGACCTCTTCGGAGTTCATGAACTCATTGTAAGCACAAAAGTAGAATGCTTACAACAACTAATAGCGGGGAGTGAGCCATATGGTACCACCTGGTGGGTGCCGCTTGCCGCTGCCCCTCTTCCCTGCCCTGCTCGTGCTACAACCCTCTGATGCAATTTCCCAAAATGCTCGCCGTCACCCTGGCGCTTTTTCTGGCCATCACCGTCGCGGCACAGGAAAAAGAGAAGATCGAAAAGCTGGCTCCGTATGTGCCTTCTCCTCCGGAAGTCGTCGAGCGGATGCTGAAGCTGGCCGGTGTCAAAGCCGGCGATGTTGTTTACGACCTGGGGAGCGGCGACGGGCGCATCCCGATCACGGCGGCGCAAAAGTTCGGGGCAAAAGGCGTCGGCGTCGAGATGGATGACGAGCTCTTCGCCAAGGCCACACAGACCGTGAAGGAACTGAAGCTCGAAAACAAAGTTCGGTTCATCCACGGCGACCTGCTGAAGGTGGATCTTTCTGAAGCGACGGTCGTGACGTTGTACCTGCTGCCCACCTCAAACGACAAGGTGCGTCCGAACCTGGAAAAGTATTTGAAGAAGGGCGCGCGCGTGGTCTGTCACGACTTCCAGGTCGGCGACTGGAAGCCTTCGGAAACTTTTGACATGGAGAGCGACGACATCGGCCGCCTGCACACGCTCTATCTTTACCGTATGGGCGAACAGCGGAAGCAACCCTAAGGCTGCAGGATCACCTTCATCAGGTTGGGCTCGCGATTGTAGAGGCGCTCGAACCACTCGGGGCCGCTCGCAAGCGGCGCGCGGGCGCTGATCATCTCATCGACGCGAATCTTTCCGGCGGCCATCATCTCGATGCATACGGGATACTCCCCCGACGACGCGCAGGAGCCGTAGAGCGTCAACTCGCGCGAGACCACGGCCTGCAGGGGCAGGTCAATGGACGGCGAGATGTTCCCGACAAAAGTCAGCGCACCGCCCTTGCGCAAGCACGCGATCGCCGTCTGGATGGGCGCTGAGGCGCCCACCGCCTCGATGGCCAGGTCGGCGCCGCGTCCGCCGGACATTCCGGCGGCGCGCGCCGCAGCGTCCGCGGGCGCGGCGGTCTCGTCCGCGCCAAGGCGTTCGGCCATGCGCAGCTTGGCCGGGTCGATGTCGACCGCCAGGATCGGGCCGCATCCCGCGGCCCGCAGCGCCTGGATCACGAGCAGTCCAATCATGCCGCTCCCGACAACGACGGTCGTCGTCGCCGGGGTGACCGGCGCACGCTTCACCGCGTGCACCGCGACGGAGACGGCTTCGATCAGGGCAGCATGCTCGAACGGAAGCGAATCCGGCAGCCGGTACACGATGTTCTCCGGAACAGCCACATACTCGGCGAACGCACCATGCCGCCGGTAATCTCCACATGACACGCCCAGTACCTGCCGGTTGTCGCAAAGGTTCACGCGTCCGCTGCGGCAGAAAGCGCAATCGCCGCACGAGACAGTAGAGTCGAATGTGACGCGGTCGCCCTCACGCCACTTCGTCACCTGGCTGCCGACTTCGGCTACGAAGCCCGCGGCTTCGTGGCCCATCACCAGCGGCGGGATGCGCCGGCCCGTCGAGAGATCGAATCCGTGCACGTCGCTGCCGCAGATCCCGCAGGAGTGGACGCGCACCAGAACATCGCGCGGCCCGAGCGCGGGCTGCGGCAGGTCGGTGACCTCCAGGCGCTTGGCGCCGGTGAGAAGCAGCGCTTTCATGGCGAAGGAATCTCTATAGCTCGAGCTTCCCGGCGTAGACCATGTCTTGCAGCTTGAATTTTTTCTTGAATTCCAACGTCCCGACCTTGGTCGAGAATTCCACTTCCTTGTCTTCCAGCACGATCGGCGTGGTCTTGGGGAAGACAAAGTAAACGGACATCAGCTTGTTCTCCGGTTGCGCTTGAATCGCGCTCGGGTGCAGCGGTTCCTTGCCCTTCACCGCCAGCGTGGTGGCGCTTTCGAGCGCTTTCTGCATGCGCGCCGGATCACCGCCGCCGCGCAGGCCCATCGGCGGCAAGCCCGTCAATCCGATAATGTAGTTCGGCTCTTCGCGCGCCAAAAGCTGTTTGACCTCCGGCATGCTGTCGGCTTCGTTTCCGTACTTGACTTTCGCCGTCGCCTGCTTCACGGGCAGTGCGCTCTGCCAGCGAATAACGGCATTGATCGCCTGCGATCGGGCGCCTGAGTCCATGGTGTCCATTCCGCCTCCGCCACCGGAACGACCCATTCCACCGCCGCCGCCACCGGCCATGTCGCCACCTCCGCCGCCTCCGCCGCTCATTCCGGTCCCGCCACCCGCTCCGCCGCCGCCCATCTCGCCACCACCACCACCGCCGCCACCCGACCGGCGTCCGCGGCCGCCGCCCATATCTCCGCTGCTGCTTTGCATTCCGAGCGAGACGGTGACCTGTTTCGACCACGGCGAATTGTGGAGGACGTGGTCAACGTCCTTGTCCGACCACTGCTGGAACGGTTTCTTGTCCCACGATTCGGCCGATTCCAGAATCAGGACCGCGAAGAGCGCCACCAGGCAAGAGAGCAGGATTCGCTTTTTCATGGGTACAGCATACTCTCAAACGATATGATAGCGAAGCCTCTTTCATGATCGCTTCGGGAACCAAGCTAGGACCTTACGAAATCGTCGCGCCGATCGGCGCGGGCGGGATGGGCGAAGTCTACCGCGCCCGCGATACGCGCCTTTCACGCGAGGTGGCGATCAAAGTCCTGCCGGCGGAATTCACGCGCGACGCCGAACGCTTGCGGCGCTTCGAACAGGAAGCGCGCGCGGCGTCGGCGCTCAACCATCCGAACATTCTCACGATCTTCGACATCGGCTCGCATGAGGGCGTCCCTTACGTGGTCTACGAGCTGCTCGAAGGCGCGACTCTGCGCGAGACCGGCGCGGTCTCGCAACGGCGGGCGATGGAATTCGCGCAGCAGATCGCGCAAGGCCTCGCCGCGGCGCACGACAAGGGCATCACGCATCGCGACCTGAAGCCGGAGAACCTGTTTGTCACCACCGACGACCGCGTAAAGATTCTCGACTTCGGCCTGCCCAAAGTTTCCGGGCCTGCCGAAGTCCACGTCGATGCGACGCAGAGCGGGCAGACGCAGCCGGGCGCGGTGCTCGGCACGGTCGGATACATGTCGCCCGAGCAGGTGCGCGGCGAAGCGGCCGACCATCGCGCCGACATCTTCAGCTTCGGCGCGATCCTTTACGAGATGATTTCGCAGAGGCGGGCTTTTCGAGCCGACTCGTCCGTCTCGACGATGCACGCCATCCTGACCGAGGATCCGCCGCTGCTGGAGCACGCCGCGCTCGAACGTATCGTGCGACACTGCCTCGAGAAATCGCCGGCGCGGCGATTTCAATCCGCGCGCGACATCGGCTTCGCGCTCGAAGCGATCTCGGGCACGAGCGCTTCGAAGGTCGCCGCGCTGCCCCAGCCGCGTCGCAAGCTGTGGGCCGCGGTTGCCGTGGCCGCGGCGATCGTCGCGGCCGCGGCGCTCGGCTACATGCTGCATGCGCCGCGCGCCGAAACGAACTGGACGGCTACGCTTCTTCCCGGTCCGGCTACGTCCTTCGAGCCGCGCGTCTCGCCCGATGGACGCACCGTGGCCTTCGAGGCCATGGTGGACAACCTGACGCAAGTCGCGGTGATCAACCCGGAGTCCGGCGACTGGTCGGTCCTGACCAAAGACCGCTCGCGCGGATACGTGGAGCATCTCAGTTGGAGCAAGGATGGCAGCACGATCTACTACCATCGTATTCTGGACGTTCCCCGGGGCATCTACAGCGTGCCGATGCTGGGAGGCGAAGAGCGGTTGGTGCTGGAAGAGGCAGGACGCCCCGAAGTGTTGCCCGACGGCAGCCTGCTGGTGACCAAGATCAATGCCCAACGCCAGCCGCAGATTTACCGTTTTTGGCCGCAGAACGGGCGTCTCGAAGCATTGCCGGCGCTGCTCTTCGACGACGAATTCACGTCCATTCGAGTTTTTTCCGACGGCCTCGAAGCGGCTTTTCTAGGCAGGTCCCTGGGACAGAATGAAGACCACTTGGTGGTCATGGACCTGGCTTCTCACCGATTGCGTCGAATAGACGGCGACCTCGCAGTTGATCCGCGCGGCATTTCGGTGGACTCGGCCCGCAGCAAGGTCCTGGCCGTTGTCAAAGCCGGCGACCTTCAGCAGGTCGTGGCGTTGCCGCGCTCCGGCAGCGCAGCAGCGCAGATCGTCCTTTCGCTCCACACCGTGCCGTGGTACGTGGACGTCGGCCCCGACGGCAGCGTGTATTTAGACCAAGTCGGGCGCACCACGGAGGTATTGCGCTATCCAGCTTCAGGTGGAGTTCCCGAGCACCTTCCCGGCAGCGGCCTGAATCACTTCCAGGTTGTAAATCACTTCTTGCCGCTCCCCGGGGGAAAATCGCTTCTGGAGGCGCCTTTTGCCGGCCGCTACCGGTTGATGGTAGCTGCCGCAGGCAAGGATCCGCAAACGCTGGTCCAGACCAACGAAGAGACCGCCATGCCTGGCGCCTTGCTGCCCGGCGGCCAACTGGCCTTCGTGCTGGGAAGCGGGGCGCAGCGTACCATCGCTATCGCTTCGATGGCGGATGGCCGGATTGTGCGGCGGCTGACCTCCACTCAAGGAAACGGCTTGTCGTATTATGGAAACAGCCTGGCGGCTTCGCCGGACGGCCGGACTCTCTACTACTCGAGCGCCAACACCATCTGGTCCGTTCCCTCGACTGGCGGCCAGCCGAGCAAGATCTTGTCGGGCGATTCCGTCACAGGCCATCCGAATGGCCGGGAGCTCTTCATCCAAATCAATGAAGCGGAAGGAGCGCGCATCGTTCGCCTGCCGGTGAGCGGCGGCGAAGCCAAGCCGATTCCGCTGCAACTTCCTTCCGGCATGAGAATCGTGACCGTCCCCCTGACCGCGAACGCCGTCTCTCCGAATGGGCAACTCGTCGTCGGGGTTGCCACACCCGATATCTGGTTCTACCAAGCGGCCATCGTGGATGTCGAGACCGGCAAGGTACAAAAGATCCCCCTCCGCCTTGACGGCGACGTCCTCTCGCCCGGCTGGACGGCCGACGGTCGGGTCGCCTCGCTCGGCAAGCCCATCAACAGCTCCATCTGGCGCTACCGCCCCGCTCCGTAAGATACCCCCTCTTGACAACCGCGCTTTAATTCTGTAATATCTGTCTTGACAGAAATTATGGAACACTCAGTCCAGCGCCTGAGTCCGGTGATGCAGAAGTTCATCCTCCACTGGGGGGAGATGGGCACGCGTTGGGGTATCAACCGGACGGTGGCGCAGGTGCATGCCCTGCTCTATCTATCGCCGCAGCCGTTAAACGCAGAGCAGATCGCCAAGACGCTGGCCGTGGCGCGGTCGAACGTCTCGACCAGCCTGCGCGAGCTGCAGGGTTGGGGCGTCGTCAAGGTCGTGCACCTGCTGGGCGACCGGCGCGACCACTTCGAGTCCATCAAGGACGTTTGGGAAATCT
>CAZRND010000168.1:0-11597 GCA_964601345.1 uncultured Acidobacteriota bacterium
GTAGTCGACGCCTAGCGCCTCGAGGATCTGCGCTTCGACGAAGTGACCGATGCGCGCCTTAGCCATCACCGGGATCGACACGGTCTCCTGGATGGCGCGGATGATCGAGATGTTGGCCATGCGGGCCACGCCGCCATCGCGCCGGATGTCGCTCGGCACGCGCTCGAGCGCCATCACCGCGCAGGCGCCGGCCTTTTCGGCGATGACGGCCTGCTCGACATTGGTCACGTCCATGATGACGCCGCCCTTGAGCATCTCGGCCAAGCCGACTTTCAGGCGGTAGGACTCGGAAAATTGAAATGTCTCGCTCATGTTTCTCTCCTGTATTTAGACTAAAGCCCAACCTCCGGCCGCGCTACGCGCGGGACGGGAACGCTTGCTGTGGCGCAACTCGGCGCGAATCGCATCGCCCAGAATGGCCAATCCCTTGGAAATCGCCGCCGGCCGCAGGTTCGCGAAACTCAGCCGGAACGTGTTCGGCTGCGGGTCGTGGAAATAGAAAAACCGGCCCGGCGTGAACAGCACTTTCCGGTCGCGGGCGCGCTGCAGCACGGCCTCCGCGTCGATTCCCTCCGGCAGCCGGAACCACGAGGAGAATCCGCCCGCGGGCCGACGCCAGGATACCTCTTCCGGGAAGTGGCGCTCGACGCCGCGCGCCAGCACCTCGGCGTTGCGGCGAGCGGCGCGGCGCACGGCCGCGACGGTGCGGTCGAGATACCCGCGCTCAGCGAATTCGAGCATCACGGCCTGCACGAAGTTATCGGTGTGCAGGTCGGTGGCTTGCTTCACCTTGCGCAAACGCTCGCTGATTCGCGGCGGCGCAACGCACCATCCGAGGCGCAGGCCGGGAAATCCGAGCTTCGAGAAGCTCCCCAGATGAATGCCGTCCGATCCCGAGAACGACGGAAACGCCGATCCCGAATATCCGAGCAGCCCGTAGCTGTGGTTCTCGGCAACCGGAACACGATGTTTCTGCGCCAACTCCAACACCCCGCGGCGCGCGGCGGGCGAAAGGCATGTCCCGGTGGGATTCTGGAAACTCGTGGTCAGCAGGATCAGCCGCGGAGTTTGATGTTCGAGCAACGCTTCGAGAGATGCCGGATCGATGCCGTTCTCGCCGACGGGCAGCGCGAACAAGCGCGCGCCCACCTGGCGGAGCGACAGGACCGCGCCGGGATAGGTCGGATTCTCGAGCGCCACGGCGTGGCCGTGCGCCGCCAGAGTCCTGGCCAGCAAGTCGAGACTCTGCTGGCAGCCGTTCGTAATCGTGATGTCCTGCGGCGACGCAGCGAGACCTTGCCGGCCCAGCCAATTCGACAGCCACTCTTTCAGGGGAGCGTAGCCGTCTGAGGGTCCGGGCTGCAGAATGCGGCTCCCTTGGCGGCGCAAAACGCGGTCGCAGCAGCGCCGGAATTCCGCCATCGGCAGGACGTAGGCGGGAGGATGTGCGGATGCGAAAGAAACCACGCCCGGCTCGGCCACCTGTTGCATCAAGGCATCGAGGCCATCTTCCGGTTGCTGGTCAGGGAAGGCGAAGGGGAAGTCGAAGGGCCGGTGCGTTACGAATGCGATTCTGGACGCGGCCGTGGGCGCAGAGGCCGGCTTCCCGGCCACAAATGTTCCCCGCCCCACGTGTCCTTTCAAGAGCCCTTCCGCCTCGAGCTCGGCGTACGCGGCGGAGACCGTGGTGCGATTCACCTTCAGATCGCGGGCCAGGTCGCGCGTCGGCGCCAGGCGCTCGCCGGCGCGCAGGACGCCCTCGGCGATCCGCTCGCGCAGCCGGTCCCGCAGTTGCACGTACAGCGGGACGTGGCTGGCGGGATCGAGCGAAAATGGATTGGCTGTCTGCACCCATCCAATCTACCGCTAAGTGCGGGGATGTCAACAGCCAATTTGGCTGGTTTGGCGTAAAAAGTGTTCCGCCGTCGTCCGGGCGCGAATGTGGTATGCTCATTGTTGCTACCAATCGGAGTTACAAGTATGCCCCTACGCAAAACCGCCATCGCCGTTCCCGAAGAACTGCTCGTCGCCGTCGATTCGGCTGCCCGCCAACGGCGCGAGTCTCGCAACCGGTTCGTGACGCGCGTGCTTCGGTACGCGGTCCGCGCGCGCCGCGACGCGGAGATCACGCGGCGCCTCAATGGCCTGTTCGCCCACCCCGGATTCGCCGAGGAACAGACCCAGGCGGCGTCCGAGCTCGACGAATTCGGAACGTCCTGGTCGGACGAACGCTGGTGATACAGCAAGGAGATGTCTACTGGCTCGACTTCGGGCCCGCGACCGGTTCGGCGCCGGCCGGTCGCCGTCCGGCTCTGGTCATCCAGCACGACCCCTTCAATCGAAGCACTATCTCCACAACGGTCGTTGCCGCCATCACATCCAATCTGCGGTTGGCCGCCATGCCGGGCAATGTCCGCCTCAGCCGGGGGGACGGCGGGTTACCCCGAGCCAGCGTCGTGAACGTCTCGCAAGTTCGCACCATCGACCGCATGCGACTCGTCCACCGCGCCGGCCGGCTGGGAGCCTCGAAGATGCGCGAGGTTCTCAATGGGATTGCCTTGCTGTTTGGAACAAACGAAACCTAAGGTAACTTCAATCCTCCGCCACGACGGCGAGAACGGTGGCGTCGTCGGAGAAGTCGTCCTGGCAGAATTGCGTGACGCGCTGCATGACTTCGTTTCGCAGGTCGGACGCGGTCAGGGCCGGGCTTTCGCGCACGTGAGCGATCAGCCGGTCCTCGCCGAACTCCTCGCCCTTGGCGTCGGAGGCTTCCGTGATTCCGTCGGTGAACATCACCAGGCGGTCTCCCGGCAGCAAGTCCAGGGTGGTCTGCTCATGACATCCGTCGGGGAAGAAACCGAGCACCGCGCCGCTGCCTTCGAGCTTCACACAAGTGCCGTCGCGGCGCACCAGCACCGGGGGATTGTGGCCGGCGTTCGTGTAGGTCAAGCGCCGCGCGACCGGGTCGAGGACGGCGTAAAAAAAAGTGATGAACTTTCCCGATGTGATGCTCTTGCAAATCGCGCGATTCACCTTGACACAGAGGTCCTTCGGATTGGCCTCGATGGATGCGTGCGCTTTCACCGTGGCCTGCAGATTCGACATGAGCAGCGCCGCGGGAATGCCCTTGCCCGAGACGTCGGCCACGACCAGGGCCAGGGCGTTTTCGCCGAGCGGGAAGACATCGTAGTAGTCCCCGCCGACGGCTCGCGCCGGCTGCCAGGCTCCGGCGATGCTGAAGCCCGGCGCCTGCGGAATCTCGCGCGGCAGCAAACCTTGCTGGATGTCGAGCGCGTATTCGGACTCCTGCCGGTCGCGCCGCATCCGAAACTGATTCGCCGTCACCGCCACCTGCTCACCGAGCGCCGCGAGGAAGCGGAGGTCCGCGGCATCGTATTCCCCGCCCCCCGCCTTCGGCGCGAGACGCAACACGGCGCTCACTTCGTCATCGGAAACGACCGGCATGACGAAATCCGCGCCGGCCTGGACCGGCGCCCGCGCCGAGCGCAGTGTGGGAAAGGAATGCACCAGCCGCAGGACATCGCCGCGGTCCTGGACCAGATCGACCCGCGCGCCGAGCACCGCCGCGCTCCGTTCGGCCATACGCGAGATGAAGGAGTCGAGATCGGGCTGGGCCGGCGCCTCGGCCCGCAGAATCCGCAGCGCGCGCGGCATCTCGAAACGTTTGGCGAAGACGATCCTATGCGCGGCGGCTTTCGCTCCGAACCATAGCGGCACAAGGGCGATGGCCGCCGCGGCGAACGAAAACGGCAGCAGGCCAGCGACGGCGATGACCAGCAGCCCGTAATGGACTGCCGTCTTGATCGCGGCGGGCCCGCGCCCGAAGTCCTCGGCGATGTGCGCGACGGGCGCGGCGCGCCGCGCCTCTTTGCGCGTCTCGCGCTTGCTCTCTTTAAGAGTGTATTCGCCGCCCGGCTGCAGCTCGATGAGCCCGAGGCCTTCGAGTTCCGCGTATGCCTTGGTCACGGCATTGCGGTTGATTCGCAGTTCCCCGGAAAGTCCACCGATGGATGGAAGCGCTTCGCCAGGGCGAAGCGTCCCCGAGGAAGCCGCCGTCTTGATCTGCTCCACGACCTGGAGATAGACCGGCTTGCCGGAGCGGAAATCGATCCGCAGCAACATTCCGGAGCATTCTGTCACAACAAGGCGGCCCTAGGGAGTACAGGTTGGCACGGTAACGATAATGATCCCGCCGCTGCGCCAGCGCGAAGCCGTCATGAAGCAACTGCGGCCGGTGGCGAGGTGGATCGTGATGTTGTGGGCTTTCTGTACGGGTGGGTTCGCAACGCCGGGCGCCACAGTGATGGTTGAACCCGCCAGCCAGCGGCGCGTGAGACCGCCGATCCCACCGGTCCCGTTCAGGTCGTTCACCGTGAACTCGACCCTGCGGTCGGGCAGGCCCAGGCGCTCGATCGCTCGCCGTGTCTCCCCAAAGGGATACCATCTCGACGAGGCGTACCCGACCGAAACGCCAAGGGTGCATAGGAACGTAACCAGACCTAGTGGCAGAACGCATCGCAGCATCCACAGGAGACTCTCCTGGGCCTGAATCCGGAAAAGCCGGGAACTCTGGATCAGGCCGAACGCGAGCACTGCGAGCACTAAAATCTCCAATGGAATGTCGTAGTGCACTCGGCCGGCGTCGGGATTCATTTGAAATCTCGAGATGACCATGTCCACAAGTGTTCCAGTGCGGCTCGCCATTTCGTCTCCAAGTAACATTCCTGCGACGCCCGACAGATACACGATGTTCACGATCGGAAACACCCAGATCGAGGCGCGCACGGTGCCCGGCACCGCGCAAGAACACCAGAAAGCTGTCAGACTCACCAACGACACCACTGTCAGCCAAGTGGGCAGCGCGTTCAGATCGACATACGTCAATGGCGCTCCGTGAAGCGATCCGGCGGCCAACAGGGCAAGCAAGGGCAACACGACGGTGCAAACGACCGAGGACAGGAGGCCGACCGAGAGCTTGACGAACCATTGACGCTGAACGGAGATGGGCAGCGTCATGTGCCAGGAGTGAGTCCCGGATGTTCTTTCTTCTCCGAGGGACAGGCTGCCCGCCAGAATACCCAACAGGAAACCGAGCGTCCCAACCAAACTGGTGCTGACCACCGTCAGAGCGCCTCGAAGCGTGTTGGACGGCGGCTGCGACGGTTTGAGAACGAGATCGAACCCCGCTTGAAACCCAACACCCCCAGAACCGAGGGCGGTGAGGGGCAAGAGCGGGCGAAGGAGATGGACTTCCCTTCGGACGAGGTTGAGATAAGCGCCCGTCGGCCGCGGGCGGAACCATCGAGCGACTGCCTCCGGCATCAGTGACGGACCGGCGGTCACCAAATCTTCGCTGGCGCTGTCTCCCGTGAGTTGAAACCGCGCAAGTTTTCGCGCCCCCAGCCAGAGCATCAGACCCGAATAGACCGCGGCTACGGTCATCAGCTTGAGGCTGGCGTTCGGGCCGTCCGTTTTCCACCATTTTGTCCCCATGGCAGGTATCGAAAGCCAGAATTGCATGAAGATGTTCAGGACCACGCCTCCGATGGTGGACCTGGCCACGAGGGTCCAATACGGAGCTGAAGAAGCCGTGACGATTACAAACGCAGCGGCCAGGAAAAAGGGAAAGTCCAGCGGCTGACGGAGCTCGCCGATGGCGTACACCGCGACGATAGAAACCACGGCTGCGAACGTAACGGCTAGCTTCTCGCCCCACAGGCGCAAGCGGCTGACGGGTTGGCTCAACCAGAGAGCGATGGTACGGTTTTGGAATTCATTCCCCAAGGCAAGCGCTGCGAGCAGCGGTATGCCAAGCAAGAATCCCGTGCGGGGAATAACGATCAGAAGGGAGCGCATGACAAAGAACGGCCCGAAGGACTCTACTCCGGGTTTCAACGTCGGCAGAGCACCCAGAAGGATCAGCGCCGACCACGGCGCCAGCAGGCCTCTCGCCTCTTTCCGCAGACGCACCATCGTTGCGTTCATGGCTCCTCCTAGGATTGCAGCACCGCGACAAAGACTTCTTCGAGCGTCAGAGCTTCCGTCCACATTGCCTCGGGATTGTGCTGGCGCAGCCGGTCCAGGATCGCCGGACCCGCGCCGTCGGCTACGATCTCCAGTTCCCGCCCCTCGCGTCGCACGCGCATCGCGGCCTGGAAATCGAACTCCGGCGGCGTCTGCGCGAAGCGCGCGCGGATCCGCTGGTAGCGCTCCCGCGCTTCGTCGGCCTCGAGAGCCAGGACGGCGTGCCCGTCGTCGATGATCGTGAATTCATCGATCAAGCCCTCGAACTCCGTGATGAGGTGCGTCGAAACAAAAATGGTGCGGTTGCCGGGATTGCCTTCCTGGTACGCGCCGATCACCGTCTCGATGAACTCGCGCCGCACGATCGGGTCCAGGCCCGACGTCGGCTCGTCGAGCACGAGCATGTCGGTCTCCGGGCAGATGGCGCCGATCAACGCCACCTGCGTGCGCTGTCCCTTCGAGAGGCTGCCGGTCTTCTTCGATGCATCAAGGCGGAAGCGGCCCAGCAGGTCCTGCTCCGTCTTCTTATTCCAGTGCTCCCGGAACGACGCCAGATAATCGAGCGTCTCTCGAATGGTCATCCAGGGATAGAACGCCACCTGGTCGGGCACGTAAGCCAGGCGCCGTTTCACCGACACCTCCGCCTTGGCCGGATCGAGGCCGAAGACGCGCACCGTCCCTTGCTGCGGCCGCAGCAGGTTCAGCAGGCACTTCATCGTGGTCGTCTTGCCTGCGCCGTTCCTTCCGAAGAGCCCGTAGCATCGTCCGGGCAAAACTTTGAGGCTCAGGTTATGGACCGCTTCCGCCTTGCCGTAGGCGTAACCGAGATTCTCGATCTGGATCACCGGGGTGGGAGAGCTCATGCTTCCTCCTTGTGGTCTTCGTTGGCGCGTCTCTTATCGTCGAGCGCTTCCAGCCGTTCTTCGATCAGCTTCATAAACTCGGGACCCGGAACTTGCAGATGGTGGGCCATCACGATGGCCTGGTCGATCTCCTCGATAAGCATCTTGCGGCGGATCTCCTTGCGCAGGGGCGAGTGATTCTCCTTCAAGAAACAACCCTTGCCGGGCAGTGTCTCGATGACGCCCTCGGCCTCGAGCTCCGTGTACGCCTTGGCAACGGTGTTGCGGTTGACCCGAAGCTCCTCCGCCAGCGGACGGATGGAGGGCAGCGCCTCGCCCGGTTGCAGGGCGCCCGAAGCGGCGGCCGCCTTGATCTGATCGACCATCTGTAGGTATACCGGCTTGCCGGACTTAAAATTGAGCTGCATCATCATATGAGTCCATGTGTCTCCCTGTCATAGGACTGTATGACAGTTGCGCCCGGTTGTCAAGAGGAATCTTTCGTGGCAGAGTAAAAGGATAGAACCACCGCAAATCACGCTCTCGAAAGATCTCCTGGCCCTCCCGCGCGACCGCGTCATGTTCGTCGTCGGACTGATCGGCATGTGTTTCTTCTTTCCGCTGATCATCCATAATTTCTTCCTGGGTCGCTACGCGCTTGGATCGGCCGATGTCTGTCTCTTCATCGTCACGGGCGTGAATGTGCTCGCGCTTGGTCGCAAGAAACGGCCGCCGCTGCCGTACTGGTGGTTCCTGCCGCCGGCCGCTCTGGCGATCACGATTTCTCTGGCACAACAAGGGGCGCTGGCGTCCTATTGGTGCTTCCCTGCCGTTCTGTTCATGTCCTTCATCCTGCCGAAGCGGATCGCAAACATTTGCAGCGTGGCGCTTCTCGCGGAAGCTTCGTTCGCGGTCCATTACTACCTTGGGTTCGACATCGCCCTGCGTTTTGGGATGTCGATGGTCTTGACGATCGTGATCGTGAATGTTTCGCAATTCATCATCCTCGACCTGCAAGCCAAGCTCATGCAGCAGACCATTACCGACGTCCTGACCGGCGCCTTCAATCGCCGTCACATGGAAACGCGGCTGAGCGAGACGCTCGAAGAGGGACGCCGCCGCTCCGCTGCCGCATCCTTATTGATGATGGACATCGACCATTTCAAGTCCATCAACGACCGTCTGGGCCACGAGGCGGGAGACTCGGTCCTGCGCGGTTTCGCGGGCGTCGTCCGCACCCGCGCCCGGAAACTTGATCTTCTGTTTCGCATCGGAGGCGAGGAATTTGTCCTGCTTCTGCCCGACACGCAGGAAGAGCTGGCCTGCAAAGTGGCGGAAGCGTTGCGCGGCGCGGTCGAATCCGCACGCCTGCTCTCCGACGCCCCCGTAACCGTGAGCATCGGCGTGGCGGGACTGCATCCGGAACACACGATCGATTCGTGGCTGAAGCAGGCCGACGATGCAATGTATGCCGCCAAACACTCCGGGCGCAACCGCGTACGGAGGGCGAGCACCGGCCCCGATTTGATGTATACTTTGCCTGTTAGCTAAACCCCTTTCAGGAAGAGGCCACCTTATGCGTAAGTCCCAAATTTCCGTGCTGGCGACCGCCGCGATGATCGTTTCCGCTTTCGCCGTCGCCCAGGACGCATCCCGATCGGTCGCCGGCGGAGGCATCTCCGTCGCCGGATGGAGCGGCAAGATCGACGCGAATGAAGAGAAGCAAGGAAAGACGCTCAACGACGCGAAGTTCGCCAAGGAAGGCGACGCGATGCACTTCGTCACCGGCCCGGCGGTGACCTATTGGAATCCCGCGAACAAGGCCAGCGGCAACTACACCGTGAAGGCCACGTTCAAAGAGCCGGCCTACATGGCCCTGAACTCGCATCCGCACCCGTACGGAATCGTCATCGCCGGGAACGATCTCGGGAGCGATAACCAGAGCTACCTCTACTGCGCGGCGTACGGAAGCGGCAACTTCATTGTGCGCGGATTCGGCCCCGCTCCTTTCCAGATGAACGGACCGCGCGGCGGCCCGGCCCCGTCGGTCAACAAGGCCGCGGCGAAGGGCGAGCCCGTCACGCAGGAAATCGCGATGTCGGTGAAGGGCGACAAGGTGGAATGCTCCATCAACGGAGCGGTCGTCGGCTCTTATGACAAGTCCGCTGTGGTAACCGAAGGCAAGCTCAAGTCCACCGACGGGCTCTTTGGACTTCGCTTCGCGCATAACACCGAAGGCCTGGTCACCGGCTTGAGCATGACCAAGCAGTAGTCGTTGCCTGCATCCAGCCTTTATGAAGTGATCGGCGGCAGGGAGACCTGCCGCCGGCTCGCTGAGATGTTTTACGGCAAAGTAGATTCCGACCCCGTCCTCAGACCTTTCTTCCCCGGAAAATCTCATCGCTGCGTGATCGAGGCGTTCAGCGCTTTTCTGGCGCAGTTCCTCGGCGGCCCGCAGGAAGACGCGCAGAAACGCTGGTCGCTGAGCTTGCGTGAATCGCATGCCCGCTTCCCGATCGGCCGTCAGGCCAGGGACGCATGGATGAAGCAGATGACCGCGGCTCTAAAAGAAGTCCCGATGAAGGCGGACGCGCGCCGCGATCTCCATGCGCTCTTCACCACCGCGTCGGCATATCTGATCAACGAGAAAGAGGAGCGCCTCGGCGGAGAGATCGGCCGGCGCTGGTCCGTTCAGCGGGCCCTGGACGACGCCGTCGCGGCGATTCACCATGGCAACTTCGAACGGGCCATCGAGCTCGCGGAAGGCCTCAAGCAAAACCGCACCGTCTTTACAGGCCTTCTGCGGCTTCTCATCGGCCATCCCTACGTGGAGCAGGAACTTCAGCGCGATCCTTCGCTTGCTCACGAACGATGGGCTTATGGACGGACGCTGCTTCACGGGGCGGCCAGTCTGGGAAATCTCGCGGTCGTCAAACTCCTCCTGCGCCTGGGCGCCGCTCCCGATGATCGTGACGCCGGCGGGCATACGCCACTCTACCTGCTGGCGAACGGAAGTGGGGCTGGCGCGGAGGTGGTTTCCGTGCTCGTCCGCGCTGGCGCGGACGCGAACGCGCGCTGTGGATCGAAGCGTTGCACGCCGCTCCACATGGCGGCGCGTCGCGGCAACGTTGAGGTGGCTCGCGCCCTGCTCGATTGCGGCGCGGATCCTAAAATCCGCGACTCGCAACGAGTCACGCCGCTGCAGCGGGCGCTCAATTGCAAGAAGCAAAAAGTGGCCGCGATCTTAGCGCTATTGCCATAGCTCCGCTCCCTCTTCGGCGTGCGAGGCCATTTGCCGCATCACCATGCCGTAGTAAACGCCGCGGGCGCTCATCAGGTCCTCGTGCTTCCCGCGTTCGATCACCTTGCCGTCCTCCATCAGCAGGATCATATCGGCGCGCCGGATCGTCGAGAGCCGGTGCGCGATGACGAACGTGGTCCGTCCGGCCAGCAGCGTGGACATGGAGGCCTGGATGAGCTGCTCGCTCTCGGTATCGAGATTGCTGGTAGCTTCGTCGAGGATGAGGATTTGCGGCGAGGCCAGGATGGCCCGCGCGATCGCCAGCCGCTGCTGCTGGCCGCCGGAGAGCTTGACGCCGCGCTCGCCGACGAACGTCTCGTATCCCTGCGGCAGCCGCTCGATGAACTCATGCGCGTTGGCACGCCGGGCGGCGTCTTCAATCTCGGCGTCGGTGGCGTCGTGCCGTCCGTAGGCGATGTTGTCGCGCGCCGAGCCGTCGAAAAGGAAGACATCCTGCTGCACGATTGCCAATAGATCCCTATATGTCCGCAGGCGGAAATTGCGGATGTCGCCGCCGTTCACTCGGATCGTCCCGCGCGTGGGATCGTGAAATCGCGCCACGAGATCGGTGACCGTCGTCTTCCCTGCTCCGCTGCGTCCGACCAGCGCGACCACCGAACCGCCCGGCGCCGTGAGGTTGAAATCGCGTACCACGGGGCGGCCTTCGCGGTATTCGAACTCTACGCCTTCGAAGTGGATCTCCTCGACTTTTCTCGGGGCGTCCTGCGCGTCTGGGCGGTCGGGCTTGTCGTTCTCCATCTCCAGAATCTCGAAGACGCGCTCCATCGCCGCCAGCGATCGCTGCAGCTCGGAGAAGGAATTCACGATGTTCCATACGGGATTCAGCAGCAGAAACGAGTACCACTGAAACGCCATGATGTCGCCAATGGAAGCGCGGCCGCGGATGTTCAGATAGCCGCCGTACCAGACGATGACCACGTTGACGCCCGCCACGAGCAAGCCCCAGGAGGTCCACAACACCAATTCCCGGCGGTGGGCGAAGAGTTCCTTGCGCAGAACCGTATGTCGCCCGCCCATGTAGTCGAGCAGTTCGCGCATCTCGCGGCCGAAGGCGCGCACGATGCGGATTCCCGAGAACGTCTCGCCGACGCGGCCGTCGATTTCCTCCGTATCTTTTCGCAGCGCGCGATAGATCGGGCGGATGCGCCGCGCAGAAATAAAACTCATCAGCATCGCGCCGGGGATGATGGCCATGGCCATCAGCGCGAGCCGCCAGTTGAGCGTCACGAGCACGCCGATGGCGATGATCAGCCGGATGACCGAGAGCGCCGGCGAGAATATGGCCATCTGCAGCAGGCCCGTCGTGGTATCGACGTCGCCGGTGATCCGCGAGAGGATGCCGCCCGTCTTCATGTCCCAAAGCTTGGGCAGCGGCAGGTGCAGCATGC
>CAZRND010000169.1:0-11585 GCA_964601345.1 uncultured Acidobacteriota bacterium
TCCACCTGGAGCCCCATATCCAGGAAGTACTGAAGCCTCTTCACGTACAAGGACGGCGATGAGCCAGCGATGCCGGCATTTAAGACCTCATAGCGATCCGGGTCCAGAGTAGCAGCAAATTCTCCCACCCAAGTTTTGTCCCAGGCATAGCCGATCCCTTCTGTAAACGAGTCTCCCAAGAAGAGAATCCGATACTTCTGCGTACGCAAAGGGACGGGCTTCGGAGAGCTGTCCTTAAATCCCAAGGAATTCGAGGCGAATCGGTATCGGCGCGTGCCATAGACCCGGAAGCCGGAGTAGGAAGGTTGGAAGTGATGGTGCAGGATCGGGTGCGGGATTTCCGGCCCCCGATCTCGAGTCCGAGAGGCCAAGAAGGCGCTGTAGGCGCCGTCCGCGAGCACAAAGAGAATCGCGGTGAGCGCCAGGTTGATGAGAACAACGCGCATACTCTTGCTCATCGCGAAGCCTGATACAATAAGCCAAGGGAGGGATCCAGGCGATGCAACGCAGAACTTTTCTCACCACCTCCATGGGCGTGTTGGGTCTGGCGGCTTTCGGCGTGAGTAAGGCCAAAGAGACCACGGTGAAGGTCGTCGACTTCACCAACGCAGGAGTCAGAAAGGGGATCGTGACCGTGGACAAAGTCGTGAAGACCGACGCGGAATGGAAGAAACAGCTCACTCCGGAGCAGTATGAAGTGACTCGCCGCAAAGGCACCGAACGGGCCTTTACCGGCAAGCTCTACAACAACCACGAAAAAGGCATTTACCGCTGCGTCTGCTGCGGGAACGCGCTCTTCAGCTCCGACACGAAGTTCGAATCCGGCACCGGATGGCCGAGCTTCTGGGCGCCCATCGCGCCGGAGAACGTGGCGACGGGAACGGATTCGTCTTACGGTATGGTCCGCGACGAGGTTACCTGCAAGAAGTGCGACGCGCATCTCGGTCATGTCTTCGACGACGGCCCCAAGCCCACGCACCAGCGATACTGCATGAACTCGGCGTCACTTACCTTTCACAAGGGCGAGTAGTTCCAGGACCGTGGATTCCACGGTCTTCCACGCGGAAGACGCTGGATCGATCACCTCAAAGTGTCCGGCGTTAGTGACCATCTTGGCGCTGACGTCGTCGCCTTTCTTGCGCGCCGCCGCGGCGTAATCGCGACTGTACTCCGGCGGGACGATCCGGTCCCCTACACCGTGAATGAGGCGCGTTGGGACGCCGAGCGGCAGTAGCTCCATCGGCGACGCCTGCGCGTAGCGCTCCTCGACGCCCCCTACCAACTGGCTGACCGCATCGCCGCAGACGTGTTCCTGCGCCGCGCGGCGCAGGTCGGCCACGCCCGCCAGCGAGACGACGCCCGCGAGCTTCAACGCCTTCTGCTTTGCCAGCCACAGGACGAGATGCCCGCCTGCGGAGTGCCCGATCGCGACCGCACGCTCGAGATCGAGCGGATATTTTTGCGCGAGCGTCTTAACGTAACCCGCGCCGTGAACGATGTCGTCGAACGTACCGGGCCAGCCGCCGCCTGGATTCCCGAGGCGCCGGTATTCGAGCGTCCAGGTCGCCGCGCCCGCGCTAGTGAGCGCGGCGGCAAGATTGCCGATATGCACGAGATCGTACTGCGCGCGCCAGCATCCTCCGTGGATCACCACCACCACCGGGAACGGGCCCTTGCCGGGAGGCAGGCGCAGCTCGCCGAATTGCAGCGGATCGCTGCCAAAGGCAATGCGATGGTCGGCGGGCGGCGACGGCCTTGTCAAAATGTCCTGCGGAGTCATCCAGTGCAGAAGCAGCAGCGGAAGCGCCCAGCGCATCAGACGTCACAGAGCTGCACGGCTTCGCGCAGCGAAGCGAGCGGCTGTCGCTTAGGGATGAACTCGTGGGCGAAGTATCCGGTGAAGCCCGTATCGATGATGGCCTTCGTCACGGTGGCGTAATTCAGTTCCTGCGACTGGTCGATCTCGTTGCGGCCAGGCACGCCGCCCGTGTGGAAATGTCCAATATATTGGATGTTGTTGCGGATGGTGCGGATCACGTCGCCTTCCATGATCTGCATGTGGTAGATGTCGTAGAGCAGCCTGAAGCGCGGCGAATTCACGCGCTTCGCCAGCTCGACGCCCCACGTCGTGTGGTCGCACTGATAATCCTTGTGATCGACCTTGCTGTTGAGGAGTTCCATCACAATCAGCACGCCTTTATCCTCGGCGTGAGCTTTCACTTTGTCCAGAAAGACGCGGCAGTTCTCGATCCCCTCTTCGTCCGACATCCCGCGACGGCTGCCGGAAAAACAGATCAGGTTCGGCACGCCGGCCTTGGCGGCGAGATCGATGTTGGTGTGGAACTCGGCCTCGAGCTTGATGTGATTGGCCTTCGCATTCAGGCCGTCGGGGATGGTGCTTCCCGCGTATCCCATCACCGGACGGATGCCGTGCTTGAAGGCCATGTCCCACTCGGCGACTTGAAGCAGGTCCATGCCCACGATGCCCATCCCCGCGGAGGCCTGGGCCAGTTCCTCGACGGAGAGATTGCGGTAGCACCACTTGCAAACCGATTGCTTGATGCGTCCCTTCAATTTGTCGTCTCCCAGGAGTCGCGAGGCGGCGGCGCCGGCGGCGAGTCCGCCAATCGCGGAACGGCGGGTCAGCTTGGTTTTCATGCGCTGATCTTAACATCAACGTCGACGTCCTGCGCGGGAAGTTCCTGGTTGTCGACCCATATGCGGACGGTCTGGCGGCCGCGCAGTCCCGCAGGCACGGGAACGTTGATTTGGAAGCGCCGCGTCAGCGGCTCGTTCATGTACGCTTCGATCTTGTCCGGCGCGCGTCCGCCGATCGTGATGCGCAGAGTCTGGATGTCGCGGCAGCCGTCGAAATTGATCTGGAGCTTGCCGCATCGGCTGAGATTGGCGAGATGGATTTCCTCGCCGTCGGTGATGCTGATGAGGCGCAACGGCAGCGGGTCCATGGCGCGCACCGTAACCGGAAACGCTTGCGAGACGGCGCGGCCGTTCGAATAAAGAATCAGCTCATGGCCGCCCGGCTCTGTCGTTTCAGGAATGCGCGCGTTGATCTGCCGCCAGTCGCCCGGCAGGCTCGGCCCAATGTATTTGATCGGGGCCATTGCTTTGCCGATGCGTACCGCGAGCCCGTTGATGTCGGCGCAGTCGTCGCGAAGGCGCTCCATATATATGGTGGCGAATCCTCGCGGACCTCCGGCGATCAGCTCCGGCTGATCGCTCGGATTCAGCACCGCCGTGATCTTGATGGTCCAGTCCGCTGGCGGGGCCGCGGACTGCGCCGGCCGGCGCAGCGTCAGCCAGAGGTACTGAGTATCGGCACCTTCGCTCGAAAGCGCTTGCCAGCCTTTTTCACCGGCATAGCGCAGCAGCTCGGCCTCTCCAAACGACGCGCCGACCCACGTATCGTTGCGATCTCTCTCGAACGGTGGCGCGCCGCTGAAGTGCCCGATGAGCAGGCCGCCGGGCTTGAGCACGCGGAAAGCCTCGTCGACGTAGCGCAAGACCAGGTCCTGGTCGGGGATGTGCTGGAAGACGGCGTAGGAATAAACCAGGTCGAACGCGGAATCCGGAAATGCCGAGAGGTCGTTCTGCGCGACGTGAAAATGCACGTTCGCAAGATGCGCCAGTTGCTTTCGCCCGCGGGCGACCATCTCGTCGGAGATGTCGACGCCGTGAACCTCGCGGCATTCTGGCGACAGATGGCGCATCAGGCGGCCGATGCCGCATCCGATCTCGAGGAAGCGCCGTTGCGTCGGGCTTGCCCCCGTCAGGATGTGGGGATAGTCCCGGCGGATGCGTGTGAGCACGTCCTCCGCGCCGCCCGCAAAATCAGTGTCATCCTGATTGCGCCGCTGGCAGGCGATGAAGTACTTGGGATCCTCGGCGGCTCGCGAATCCCAATCGCGGCGCATCCGCGCGATCAGATCTTCCTTACTCATGCCGCCGGGCGCTCCGTCCCCAAAAAGGCGTGTAGGCCGCGACGACGTCCATGGTGGAGTCCAGGGGAGTCGGAAACGCCCCGCTGATTTGCGAGGTGAGTGTCACGTATCCCTGAAGTCCACGTCCGTTGGCCATCTCGTGCGCGTACTTGGCGAACCACGGCAGCACCGGGCGTGTCACGGATGCGCGGATCGCGAAAGGGTAGACTGGATCGCGCCGGGTGATGTTCCACTCCGATTCATCCACGCTGAGCCAAGCCGCGTACATCCACTCTCCGCCGCCGGGCGGGATGGGGATCGCGACGCCGTCGGTCTGCTCCTGCAGATTCTCCCAATCCGCGCCCGGTTTCTGCACGCGGCATTTCCCCGCGGGAGAACAATTCGCATTGATGTTGTAGTAGAAGACGAGGCCGGCGCCGCCCGCCGCGCCGATCTGGCGGAAGAACCCGACTTCGGTCGCCGCGCCGTAGCAGCGTTGGCTGTGGTAGAAGGCGGCCTGCCAGAGATCGGAGCCGCCCGACACCGCGTCTTCTCCGGTGAATCGCGCCTGCACGGCGAATCCGCGCACTTCGCTGATCATCCCGGTGCGATAGATGTACGCAGGATTGGTGCGCTCAATGGCTCCCGTCTCAAGCTTGCCGCTCGTATCGTAAATTTGCATCGGCAGGCGGTTGTTTCGGCGGGGAATGCCGCTGACGTAAGGATCGTTGTAATTGCATCCCGTGTTGTCGGGCCACGCGCCCACGGCGGAGTCGGGATACGGCAGCGACCAGTTGAAGCCGGGCGGCACGGCGGGATTCGGCAACGACGCCGGATACCGGTCCGTCGCGGTGAAGGCTG
This sequence comes from uncultured Acidobacteriota bacterium, assembly GCA_964601345.1. Classification (GTDB taxonomy): domain Bacteria; phylum Acidobacteriota; class Terriglobia; order JAJPHL01; family JAJPHL01; genus CAZRND01. The sequence goes on from CAZRND010000169.1 coordinate 4,800, forward strand.
CCAGCGGGACTGGCATCCATGTGGCGTCAGGGAGGTGCGTCTCGACGTGGTGGTCGAGGAAGGCGAGCAACACCGCCACGAGCATTACCGGCTTAGCGAAGGTCATTGCGTAAGTCTTGAAGCGTACCAAAGGAACAGTCTATCAAGAACTTGATTCGGGAGGGTTCCGGCGTCGAGTACAATAACGCACAAATGAACCTACCCGAGTCGCCGGAGTATCTGGCCCTGGCGCTCTCCGAGGAGAGAACGCTGAAGGACATCACGCTCCGGTCCCATCGGATCGCGGAACTTCGGTTAGAGACCGGAAAGCTCATCGCCGGTGATCCGTTCGTATTTCTAGAGCCGCAACCGTTTCAGACTCCGGTTCCTTGCGGCGCCTTTCCCGTCGTTCTTACTGTAGCGAAGATCAAGACGGACCAGCGCGTGGCCTTTGCCAGCATCCGCTTTCGAGACTCGTTGCCGGTTCGTTGGGAAATGCTCACGGTCCTGGGACAAGATCTCAGCACCCTCAAAGAAGGTCAAATGTTCGGATATGGCGTAGACACGGGTACCGGCTGCTTTGTTGACTTTGCTGCCGCCCGAGTGTACGAAGCCAAACTGAATGCAGACGAGTCGATGATCGACGTTCTCTTTGCCGCAATGGACCGCCACTACGTCCACACCTGGAAGTGGATGGACATGCCTTTCGGAAACGGTAATCTAGTCGCTTTCTCCTCGGGCTATGGAGACGGTTTCTACGCAACCTACGCCGGCTTCGATGCCGGCGGTGAGATCTCCGTTGTGGTGACGGATTTCTCGGTCGTACCTTCGGAAGGATTTTGAGAGTTCGCTATGTTTACAGAGCGTTCCGGCCTTCGACCTTCATGTCTTTCAAATGGAACTTCTGTTTCAGGCGGTCTTTGCCGAAAGGCATGGAGAATTCGATGTCGCCGTCATCGGCGCTGAAATCGGCGCTCCGGGAAAACAGGAAGACAATATCCAGGCTGGTTCCCACGGGATCGACATTCACGCCGTCCGGACGAATCGGATCGCGGCCCTTCGCCGCGAGGCTGGTCGCCGCCAGCAACGCTTTTTCATATCGCCCAGGGCCGAACGTGTCTGCCATGACGGGGACGCCCGTCACCGCGATCCAGTAATATTTCTCGCTTGCAGCGGATGGCAGCGGCTTCCTCGAAAGGGGCAGCAGGCTCGCGTCCTCTCCCGCGAGGCTGCGAGCCAGCATCTCCTGTACGGGCAGAGCGGACTGCCAGCGGACCGTCACCCGGATCGTCGGTGCGTTCAAGAGCGCTTGAGCCGGGTCATCGTCTTTGGTTTCACCGGAGTAGAGGCCGGCCCCCGCGCGGCCGCCGCGTCTGGGCTGGGAATCACTGAGGAACGGAACTACGGCGGTGCGCGCCCACGGAGAATTGGTCAACATTTTCTCCGCTTCCTTCTTCTTGGCGGAGTCAGCCGGATCGGGCGGCATGGATTGCGCCGGCTCCGGCGCCTGAACGAGGGGCCGGACGTGTTGCGCCGAGCCTCTGTTTGTGCCGTTCTTGGCGACAAAGCCGCCGATGGCAACGTGATCGCCGACTTTGAACGTGTCCCGCGTCCAGCCCGTCCGGTTCAATGCCGCCGGGCCTCCGCTTTCCAAAGCCCAAGTAACGGTTTTGCCCGCTGCGTCCGGCACGTCCAGATAGATATAAATGTGCGGATTCACCCAATCCAGCCGCGAGATCGTCCCCTTCAGACATACCGGACGGTTGTGATCGAACTCCGCCGCAAAGTTGTGGTGTGCCATCACCGGAGCCGTCACCGGCGCCAGCAGGATCAATGCCGCAATGGCCCTCACGGACATGTCAATCGCCTTTCAATGCAATAGCGAAAGTCGGGGTCGGTTCGAATATCCGCAGTGTGGGGATCGTTCCTGCTATCTAAGTAACACCTTATCGCAGTCGGAGCGATAAGTCAAGCGAAAAATGATCCTAAAGCCTTAATTTTTAACATCTTAGCAGGATACCTTTATGCTATTCTCTCCTTCCAGGGGGATCGTTCCGGAATGACCACACTCGCCTTTGACCGGGGAGAGCCTCGCCATTCTCTCGCTCGCCTTTTGGGCAGGAGCGACCTTGCCCAAGTGGTTCCGAGCCTCGATCCGAAAGTGCTCCATCATCTGGTGCGCTCCTGCGGCCTCGAAGAGTGCGGCGAGGTCCTGGCGCTGGCCACCTCCGAGCAGTTGACGCAGATCTTCGACGAAGATCTTTGGGACGGCGCGCCCGGCGCGGCGGACCAATTCGACATCGATCGTTTCGCTTTGTGGCTGGAGGTTTTGGCCGAGGCCGGAGACGGCGTCGCGGCGCGGAAACTCGCCGCCATGGATTTCGATTTCGTCACGGCGGCCCTGAGCCTCCAATTTCTTGTCCTGGACCAGGAAATCCTGCTCCTGGAACGCGCCGATTCCGAATTTGAATTCGGCGGATACGATCCGGTGGAAGGGGCCCTGGAGCGCCGAGGGGTTACGGACCGCGAGAGCCTGGAACTCGGTGGATATACGATCATCGCCAAACGGCGGGATTCGTGGGATGCCATCTTATCGATCCTCACGTCTCTCAACCACGGGCATCCTGTATTCTTCGGGAGGATCATGCAGCGGTGCTGCCAGATTTCGACCGAGTGGATCGTCGACAACGGCGGCTTGATCGAAGTTCTCACGTCGGACCAGCAGGTGATGGACGACATTGCCGGCGCCCGCGAGGAGCGCCGCCGGCAACAAGGATATGTCTCACCATCCGACGCAGCGGCGTTCTTGAAACAGGCGCGGCAGCGGCGCGATGCGCCATGGGATGTGAACGCCGGCGGCTCCGCAGAACCCAGCACGTTGCTCTCGCCGGCCGTGCCGCCCGGCGGCGAAGACCGGTTTTCGCGCGTCCGCGCCCTGTTGCTCTTCGTTCGGGATCACGACCCGGCCGCATACGCGCGGCGCAACGAAGAGCTGAGTTATCTCGCGAATGTGCTCATGGCGGGTTGCTCGTTTCAATCGCGCCGGTTCCAACCCTCGGAGGCGGCGAGCGCCGTATTAGCCGTTTGCAACCTGGCGCTCGAGAAATCCCATGCGCCGGATTATCTCGTACGCCAGAGCCTGACGCCCGTGTTCGAGGTCGGCTGGTGCGAGCTTTACGAGAGCGTTTGCATGTTTGCGGCCCGGCGGCTGATCGATGCCTTGGGCGAACTGAGATCGAGCGACCGCGAGATTCAGAACCAGATCACCAGCCTCATCCTCAGCATGCGAAAGCAGGTCGCGGCCGGGACGCCCTGGCTCGAACGCGAGAACCTCGACGTGATCGCGATCCTCGATACCCCCGCCTGGGCGGTGCTGGTGAATCTGATCGACGAGTGTCCGGTGTTGCACGATCGCGCCTGCGCGCCGGTCGAGCAACCGCGTCTCCGAGTCCCCACCCGAGTCGAGTTCATCTCCCAGAATCGTCAAATCGTCTGGGCCCGGAACTTCGCCCGGTCGCTTGCGGAGAAGCTCTGTTAGGCGAGCACGAAAGTGAAGCGCTCGTGGAGTGGACTATAATGCTCCCCCATGCAACCCACCATGCACAAGAATGCGGGGCGTCTCTTCAGCGCGAGTTGCGTCGCGCTCATCGTTACGGCCATGACCTTTGCCATCCGCGGCAACATCATGGACCAGCTCGGGCAGCAGTTTCATCTCAGCGCCACCGAGCTTGGCTGGGTCGTCGGCACGGCGTTCTGGGGCTTCACGCTCTCCATGCTCATCGGCGGATCGCTCTGCGACGTCGTCGGCATGGGACGCATCCTGGCCCTGGCCTTCGTAGGCCATCTGGCCGGAATCCTGCTGACGATCTTCGCCCAAGGATTCTGGTCGCTCTTCGTCTCCACGCTCTTCGTCGGACTCGCCAACGGATGCGTCGAAGCCGCGGCGAATCCCATGGTGGCGACGCTTTATCCCGATAACAAAACCACCAAGCTGAATCACTTTCACGCCTGGTGGCCCGGCGGACTCGTCATCGGCGGCATCGTGGCGTACGCCCTCGATAAATGGCACGTAGGCTGGCAGATTCAAATCGCAACAATGCTTGTGCCGACTTTCATCTACGGGGCCGCCTTCCTCGGCCAAGAATTTCCAGCCACCGAACGCGTAACCTCCGGCGTCTCGACTGCGAGCATGTTCGCAGAGTGCGGCCGACCGCTTTACCTGTTTATGATCTGCTGCATGGCCATGACGGCCATTACCGAGAACGGAACTAACCAATGGATTCCTTACCTGCTGCAGAGTCCCGATGCACCCGGTATTCTGGTCTTCTCCTGGGTCGCGTCTCTGATGACGGTAGGTCGGTTGTTCGCGGGTCCCGTGGTGCACAAGATTAATCCTACGGGGATGCTCGTCGGGTCGTCCGCATTCGCGGCGCTAGGCCTGTACTCCCTGAGCTTGGCGCGCGGCCCGATGGCCTTCGCCGCGGCGGTGATCTATGCAATGGGAGTCTGTTACTTCTGGCCGACGATGCTGGGATTCGTCTCCGAACGTCTGCCCAAAAGTGGCGCCGTAGGACTCTCCGTGATGGGAGGCGCAGGCATGCTCTCGGCCTCGTTTGCACTGCCCGCGATTGGAAAACTCTACGACAAGAGCTACTCAGCCGCTATTTCACAGGGCGCATCGCGCGAGGCGGCCCAGGCGGCGGGTGGATCCGGGGTGTTGGGCTCCATGGTGATACTCCCCTGCATCCTCATCGTGGCGTTCACCGCACTGATGCTGCAACAGCGCGGCAAGGAACATCCTTAAAGGTTTCGTCGCCTCCTGTCGATCATTCTTTTGTGGAGAAGAGGAAGGCCGTCTCCGACGAGCAAATCGCCGAAGCCATGATGAGGTTTCTTGATACGATAACGGGCTATGTCCCGGCTGACTCGCACACTCATCCTGACCTCGCTCACCTTCGCGGCTGTCGCCGCCCTCGCGCAAGACAACTCCCTGCGCGGCTTCTCGGAGAAACGCGCCGCTGAGGAGCGCGAGCTCGAAAAGAAATTCCGCGCCGTCCCGCAAGCCGACCGGCTCCGCGAGTACATGCAGGTGATCTCGGAAGAGCCGCACCATGCCGGCTCGCCGAACAGCCGCAAAGTCGCCGAATACATCCTGGCGAAATTCAAAGAGTGGGGATTGCCCGCGGCCATCGAGGAATTCGAAGCCTACATGCCGTTTCCGAAGGAACGCCTCGTCGAGATGACCGAGCCGGTTCCCTACCGCCTGCAGCTCAAGGAACCGATCGTCGCCGAGGACAAAGATTCCTCCGACGCCGGCCAGTTGCCGACCTTCAACGCCTACTCCGCCGACGGCGACGTGACCGCGCAGATCGTCTACGTGAACTACGGGCGTCCCGAGGATTACGACGAGCTGGCTAAGCTCAAGATCGACGTAAAGGGCAAGATCGTCATCGCCCGCTACGGCGCGAGCTGGCGCGGCATCAAGCCCAAGGTGGCTTACGAGCACGGCGCGGTCGGCTGCATCATCTACTCCGATCCGCGCGACGACGGTTACTATCGCGGCGACGTTTTTCCGCAGGGCGCTTACCGTCCCGATCAAGGCGTGCAGCGCGGCAGCGTCATGGATATGCCGATTCATCCCGGCGATCCGTTGACGCCCGGATGGGGATCGGAGAAGGGCGGACGCAAGCTCGCTGTCTCGGAAACCAACGTGATCATGAAGATTCCGGTGTTGCCGATCTCCTACGGCGATGCCCTGCCCTTGTTGAAACAGATTCGCGGACCGATGGCGCCGGAAGCGTGGAAGGGAGCGCTGCCCATCACTTACCACGTCGGACCGGGTCCCGCGACGGTGCACATGAAGCTGTCGTTCGACTGGGCCAACCGGCCGCTCTACAACGTGATCGCCCGCATCCCGGGACGCGATCTGCCCGACGAGTGGGTCATCCACGGCAATCATCATGACGCCTGGGTGAACGGCGCGGACGATCCGACCAGCGGCCAGGTGGCGCTGATGGAAGAAGCGCGGGCGTTCGGCGAGCTGATGAAGACCGGCTGGCGGCCGCGGCGCACGATCATCCTGGCCGCGTGGGACGGCGAAGAGTGGGGCTTGCTCGGATCGACCGAGTGGGCCGAGAAGCATGCCCAGGAACTCGATCAGAAAGCGGCTGTCTATCTCAACTCCGACAGCTCGTCAAAAGGACGCCTGGGCATGTCGGGATCGCACTCGCTCGAGCGCTTCTTCAATGAAGTGGCGCGCGACATTCCCGATCCGAGCACCGGCAAGAGCCTGTCGCAGATGAATCGCGACCGGCTGGCGGAGGCTCGCAGCGAGGAAGCGAAGAAAGACATGGCGCGTCGCGATCTGCGCATTGGATCGCTCGGCTCGGGATCGGACTATACGCCCTTCCTCCAGCACCTGGGGATCGCCTCCGGCAACTTCGGATTCGGCGGCGAGGATGCCGGCTCGGGCGGAATCTACCACTCCATCTACGATTCCTTCTATTGGTACACGCATTTCTCGGACACGAATTTCACCTACGGCCGGGCGCTCGCGCAGACCATCGGCACGACGCTGCTGCGGCTGGCGCAGGCCGACGTGCTGCCGCTCGAATTCACGGACCTGGCAGACACCGTAGGGCGGTTTGTGAGCGAGATTGAGAAATTGCAGGAAGACGCGCAGGCCGCGCCGTCGAGCTCCGCGCCCCCGATGGACTTTGGCGCCCTCGAGGCGGGCCTCGAGGCGCTGCGAAAGAGCGCCGCCGCATACGAAGCCGCGTACCAGAAGGGCAACCTGCCGCTCACCGC
>CAZRND010000170.1:0-2361 GCA_964601345.1 uncultured Acidobacteriota bacterium
CACGCGGTTGTCCACGGGCGGCCCGGCTTTCTGGGACTTGATTTCTTTTTGCACCTTCATCGCTTCGATCACCAGCAGACCCTGGCCCGCGCCGCCCTCCTGATGATTCGCCACCAGCAACCGCACGATCTTGCCCGGCATGGGCGCGACGATGTTCTGACGGCCCTCGAGATCGAGGCCGCCGCCTTGACGCCGCAGCTTTCTCGGATCGCGGACTTGCGCCGTGTAGCGCCGCCCGTTCAAGTACACTTCGTGGCCGCCGTCCGGCAGCGTCTGCACATGGACTTCGTAGCTCGCGCCATCGAGCAGGATCGAATAGCAGCCGTTGCCGATGGAACTCACGCCAGCGGCGAGCGGCTTCCCGTCCAGCGTAAAGCTGCCGTCGCCGAGCTCGACAGCGCGCTCCCGCCCATTGACTGTGACGAGGAGTTTCATCCTTCTCTCAACCTTCTCTCAGAAGGGCGAGACGCCCGGCCCTTTTCCAAGGACTTTCTTGTGTCTGGCTCGCAAGCGCGGGCGCCGCGCGCCGGCTCTCGTGGATCGCCGCGGCGAGCGCCGCCAGATCTTCTTCGCCGTTGCGGGACGGCTCTGCGGAAAACCGGATCCGCTCGAGCAAACCGGTGTCCATGTCTCCGGCAAGAAATTCGGGGACGGCGAGCAGCCGTTGGAAGAGCGATATGTTCGTCTTGATTCCCGTTACGAGGCACTCGCCAAGCGCGCGGCGCAAGCGCTCGAGCGCCTCGCTGCGCGAAGCGCCCCAGCAGATCAACTTTGCGATCAACGGATCGTATTCGAGCGGCACGCTCCAGCCTTCATAGACGCCGCTATCGACGCGCACACCGGGCCCCGCCGCGAAAATGAGCGACGCGATCTTGCCTGGCGATGGAAAAAAGTTGTTCTCCGGATCTTCGGCGTAGATGCGGCACTCGACCGCCGAACCCTTCCACGACACGTCACTCTGCGTGAAGGGCAACTTTTCGCCGGCAGCCACGCGAAACTGAAGGTTCACCAGATCGAGCCCAGTGACCATCTCCGTCACCGGATGTTCCACTTGCAACCGGGTGTTCACTTCCAGGAAGTAGAAATTCTTCTGCCGATCGACCAGAAACTCCACCGTTCCGGCGTTGTAGTATCCCGCCGCGCGAGCCGCCTTCACCGCCGCTTCTCCCATGCGACGGCGCATGTCGTCATCGACAAACGGTGAAGGACACTCCTCGATCACTTTCTGATGGCGCCGCTGTATGGAGCATTCGCGCTCCCCGAGATGAACCATGTTTCCGTGGCGATCGCCGAGGATCTGAATTTCGATGTGCCTCGGTCGTTCGAGATATTTCTCCACATACACTTCGGGATTGCCGAAGGCGTTCTGGGCCTCTGACTGTGCATCGCGAAACGCCCCCGCCATCTCCGCAGCCGAAGCGACCACGCGCATTCCTTTGCCGCCGCCGCCGCCCACGGCCTTGATCATCACCGGAAATCCAAACTCCGCGCCCAACTGCGCAGCGCGCTCCGCGGATTCCACCGGACGATCGACGCCCGGCGTGACGAGCACGACCGCGGCGATGGCCGTCTGGCGGGCGCGCGTTTTCGATCCCATCATTTCCATGGACGCGGCGCTCGGTCCCACGAAGATCAATCCCGCCGCTTCGCAGGCGCGAGGCAGCGCGGGATTCTCCGAGAGAAATCCGTAGCCGGGATGGATCGCTTCGGCGCCCGCGCGCCGGGCCGCTTCCACGATCTTGTCCGCTCGCAGGTAGCTTTCCGCGGCCGGCGCGGGCCCGATCGGATACGCCTCGTCCGCCAGGCGCACGTGCAACGCGTTCCGGTCGACTTCGGAGTAGACGGCGACCGGCGTCAGATTCATCTCGCGGCAGGCGCGGATGATGCGCACCGCGATTTCCCCGCGGTTCGCGATGAGGACTTTGCGAAACATCTGGTGCGAGAGTTTCTAGCCTTCGATCGGAGTGAACACGCAGCAGCCGTTGCGTCCGCGCTGCTTCACAACGTAGAGAGCCTGGTCGGCCGAGTGCAGCAACTCTTCAAACGGCCCCTTCGGAATGATCTCCGTTCCCGAGACGCCGATGCCCACGGTGACGTGACGCGAGGTTTCTCCCAGGACGAACGGCCCGGCGTCCACCGCCGCTGCGCAGGACTACCCCGTCAAGCCGGTGACGATTGTCGTGCCCTATACGGCGGGTGGCAGCACCGAAATCATGTCGCGCATCGTCGGCCAGAAACTTGAAGAGCACCTCGGCAAGCCCGTCCTGATTGAGCTGAAACCCGGCGCCGGCACCGTCATCGGCGCCACCGCCGTCGCAAAGTCGGCGCCAGCTGCCTCCGCTGAACCAATGATCGAGGCCA
>CAZRND010000170.1:2371-11410 GCA_964601345.1 uncultured Acidobacteriota bacterium
ACCGGCGACCAGGCCGGGTAGGAGAGCGCGTCGCAGGGCAGGCGGAAGCGCTCGGCGATCCCCTTCAGCACGTAATCGCCGAAGATGTGGCCCAACTCGTCGTTCACATCCTTGAAGTGATCGGCGTCGACCATGAAAAAGCAGAGCGGAAGATTGTAACGGACCGCTTCCTCGTACAGATGCTCGGCGACGCTGAAGAAATGGTGCCGGTTGTAGAGTCCCGTGACGTGGTCGGTAATGGCAAGCTGCTCGAGGCGCACGTTCGCTTCCGAAAGGCGAAGCTGCTTCTCTTCGAGCTGCATGTTGAGCTGGACGACTTTGCCGAGCAGCTCGAGATCGGCCGTCTTGTCGCGGCCGATACCGACGACTCCGCCGGCCACGCGGCAGAGATTGTACAGCACCGGATGCGCCTTGCCGTCGCCGAGCGAATGGTTCAACTCCACATGCTGGCAACCTTGTCCGGCCTGGGAGAGCGCGATCTCCGCCCGTGTCGCGGATTCCTGATCGAGGAGAGAAGCGAGCGTTCGTCCCTTGGCCTCGCCTCCCGGAAGGAGCGCGTGCAGGAACGCCTGGTTGGCGTACTGCAGGCGGCCGTTGTCATCCATCAGCACCAGGTAGTCGGACGTGTCCTTCGCGAATGCCTGGGTTAGGGCGTCACTTAGCATACGGGGATTCTACAACACAGGTGACCGCCCGCAAATGAAAAAGGGATTCATCGTCATGCCAGAACGCTTGCAAAGCGATTCCATCTCGCATAAATTGGTGTTACGGTGAGGGGAATTGGCATCAGCGCGTTCTTTCCCGCCTATAACGACGCGGCGACAATCGCATCGGTGGTCATGGGCGCGGTGCGCGCGCTCGAGCGGATCACCTCCGACTACGAAGTCATCGTGGTAGACGACGGCTCTCGCGACAACACCGTCGAGATTCTCGGCGAGCTCACGCAGCTCTATCCGGGCCGTATCCGCGTGGAACGCCACGCGCGCAACCGCGGCTACGGCGCCGCGCTGCGGACCGGGATGGCCAGCGCCGCCAAGGAATGGGTTTTCTACACCGATAGCGACGGCCAGTACGACGTCGCCGAGCTCCCCCTGCTCGTGGCGAAAGCGGGCGACGACGTGGACGTGGTGAACGGCTACAAGATCGCGCGGTCCGATCCTTTCTACCGCAAACTGATCGGCGCGGCCTACAACGCTTTCGTGCATCTCGCTTTCCGGATTCGCATCCGCGACGTCGATTGCGACTTCCGTCTGATGCGCAAGTCCAAACTCGACTCGCTGCATTTGAAGAGCGACAGCGGAACGATTTGCGTCGAGATGGTCAAAAAGCTCGAAGACTCGGGCTGCCGCTTCGTGGAAGTTCCGGTCCATCATTTCCATCGCTCCGCGGGGCGCTCGCAGTTTTTCCGGCCGTACTGGCTGCTGAAGACGTTCTTTGATCTCATCAAGCTGTGGCGGGAAATGATGCTCACGCGGCCCGACGAAACGACGAGCCCCGCATCCGCGATCGAAAGCCATCAGCGGACCCGCCTCCCGTGACCCCTCTCTCGCCGGCGGAATATCGAGGCCGGAAAATCCTGGTGACCGGCGGTCTGGGCTTTATCGGAAGCAATCTGGCTCTGCGTCTGCACAGCTTGGGCGCGCGCGTGAGCGTGGTGGATTCGCTCGTGCCCCACTGCGGCGGGAACTACTTCAATCTCCGCACCGCCGCCGAAGTCATTCCCATCGAAGTGCGCGACCTGCGCGAAACCGAATTCATGATGGAACAGGTGGCGGGCTGTCAGGTCATCTTCAATCTCGCCGGGCAAGCCGACCACCTCGGCAGCATGCACGATCCGCTGGCCGATCTGGAGATCAATTGCCGCGCGCAGCTCTCGCTGCTCGAGGCCTGCCGCCGCGTGAACCCGAAAGTGAAGATCGTCTTCGCCAGCTCGCGCCAGCTCTACGGGCGTCCGCAGACGCTGCCGGTCAACGAAGATCACGGCGTCGAGCCGGTGGATATCAACGGCATTCACAAGCGCGCCGCCGAGCGCTATCACTTCATCTACGGCGTCTACGGGCTGCGGGCCTGCGCGCTCCGGCTGACCAATGTTTACGGGCCGCGCCAGTTCCTCCGCAGCGACCGCCAAGGCGTGCTCGGCTGGTTCCTGCGCCGCGCCATGGACGGCCAGGAGATCCAGCTCTTCGGCGACGGCAGCCAGTTGCGCGATCCGGTGTATGTCGACGACGTGGTCGAAGCGTTTCTGTTCGCCGGTCTCACGTCGGAAGCCGACGGGCGCGTTCTGAATTTGGGCGCCGAGCCGATTTCGCTCCGTCACTTCGCCGAGACGGTCCTGAAGGTCACGCAGGGTGAAGGACGCGTGACGCTGCGCATCGTACCTTTTCCCGAAGACCGTTTGTCCATTGACATCGGCAGCTACTACGGCGACTACACGCGCGCCGCGAAGGTTCTGGGATGGCGGCCGCAGGTTCCGCTCGAAGAAGGCTTGCGGCGCACCGTGGAGTATTTCCGCCAGCACAAAGAGGAATACTGGTGAAGGTGCCCTTCCTCGATCTGTCGCGTCTCGCGGCCCGGCACCGGCGGGAATTCGATGCCGCTCTCGCGCGAGTGATGGAGCGGGGACAGTTCATTCTCGGCCCGGAACTTGCAGCCTTCGAGACCGAGCTGGCCGCGGCCCTCGGATCGCGCTTCGCGATCGGCGTGGGCAACGGGACGCAGGCTCTCGAGCTGATCTTGCGCGCGCGCGGCATCGGACCGGGCGCGGAGGTGCTCGTTCCCGCGCTGACGTCGCCCTTCACCGCGCTCGCCGCGCTCGCCGCCGGCGCGGCGCCCGTCTTCGTCGACGTCGATCCCGAGACACTACTTCTTGACGCGTCATCGGCCAAGCGCGCGATCACGCCGCGTACACGCGCCGTCGTCCCGGTGCATCTCTACGGCCGCGTTGCATCTCTTCAGGACCTCGAAGCCCTCGGCGTCGACATCGTGCAGGACGCGGCGCACGCCCACGGCGCGCGCCTCGTCTATCGACATCCTGCGGCTTTCAGCTTCTATCCCACGAAGAATCTTGGAGCGCTCGGAGACGGCGGCGCTGTCCTGACTGACGACGAGGAATTGGCCGCCCGCTTGCGCCGCCTCCGCAACGGCGGCCAGCGCGAATACGGCGTCGTGACGGACGCCGGCGTCAACAGCCGCCTCGACGAGATGCAGGCGGCTCTTTTGCGCGTCCTGCTGCCGCACCTGCCGGCGCACAACGCGCGCCGTCACGAGCTGGCGCGCCAATACGTCGCGATTCGCCCGCCCGCCGGCGGCGTTCCGGAGGACGCGCGCGCGCACGCCTTCCATCTTTACGTGATCCGCAGCGCCGAGCGCGCGGCGATGCAGGCGCGCTTCGCCGGAGCGGGTATCGGCACGGCGATTCATTATCCGGTGCCGCTCCATCAGATGCCGCTTTTTGCCAAGCAGCCCGTGCCCTCGCTGCCGAGTGCCGAAGCGGCGTGCCGCGAAATTCTTTCCCTCCCGCTCCACCCGGAACTGACCGGCGAAGAAGCGCATGCGGTCTGCGCGATCCTCGAGTCATGAACGCACAGGAATATGCTGCTCTCTACGAGCAGGAAGAAAAGATGTGGTGGTTTGTCGGGATGCGTCGCATCGTCACGACGCTGCTCGGCGATCGTGCGCGCACTGGCGGGTTGCGGTGTCTCGATGCCGGATGCGGAACCGGTTACAACACGCTCGACTTCACGAAGCGCTTCGGCTGGGAGGTTTTTCCCTGCGATCAATCTCCCGACGCGCTGGCATTCTCGGCGTCACGCGGCGTTCAGAAGCTCGTTCGCGCGGACGTGTCCAGTTTGCCCTATGCGTCCTCATCCTTCGACGGCATTACGAGCTTTGACGTGCTCATGATGCTCCAGCGCGAGCGTTGCCAGATGGCCCTCGCCGAGTTTCATCGTGTCCTGCGGCCGGGGGGATTCTTGCTGGTGCGGTTGCCCGCGCTCGAGCTGCTGCGCGGCTTCCATTCCGAGTTCATTCAGGAACTGCACCGCTATTCGCTCTCGGAATTCTCGAAGATGCTCGACGCCGCCGGCTTCCGGATCGAGCGGTCAACGTATGCCAACTCCCTGCTCTTTCCGCTGGCGCTGCTGAAGCGGCGCGTCCTCGAGCCGTTGCGAATTGTGCCCTTTGAATCGGAAGTACGTCCAATTCGTCCGATGTTGGACAAGGTCTTCCGCGCAGCACTGGCAGTTGAAAACCAGATCTTCAAGGCTGGCGCACGTTTCCCTTTTGGCGTTTCGGTTTGTGTTGTTGCTACTTCTGTTTCAAGAGTCTCTTAGGCGTATTTCCTCAGGTCAGCGACCGTAGTAATTAGGAGCTCGGTCCGTGTCGGCTTGATCGTAATAGTGGCCTTGAACGTCTGATCCTTCCCGAATTCGAAACACAACTGCTTATGCTCATCGCCCGGTGGTTTCTGAGCTCCATTGCTAGGCCCGATCCTACAATCACCAACCACAAGCTCCTTGCCCAGAACCATCGCGATCCGTGCGGCCTTCTGCGCGTCCGGGCGGTTCTTTCCTTTTTCGTAGTTCCCTATCATGGCCCTGCTCACGCCGACTCGGCGTGCCAATTCCTTCTGGCTCACGCCAGCTGCCTCCCGCGCATCTCTGATTTGTCCGCCGAGTTCTTCCATCCAGGATGGCATGTCAAATATTCTTGACACACTAACCCTATGGATGTAAAGTATTTTTTACACAGCCTGAAGGGAGTGGCATACAATGACTTCTGTGACCATCGCTATGAATACACGCACTGGAGGACGTATAGAGTATTTGACACTGGCCCTGGACGCTCGCGTGGCTATCAAGGCTTTAAGGACCTTCGCTCAGCGAAGCGAACGAAGACCTGAGTTAGAGACATCCCTTCGCACGGTGGTGAATTCTTTGAAAGCAATCGAGACACCTGGGACACTCGTCTCTGGGTTACACGCTGAGAACCAGTATGGGCACTTGGAACAACTTCAAACCCTTGAGGAAGCCGTACTCGCCCTTGGTGACCAGGAACTGGTAAGGCGTCTAGAAGCGATCATTGGGGGGGAAGGCATTCGGCCAGAAGACGTGCGAACTGTTCTACGCCTCTTCTCCGCAATTGAGGACCGGGCGCTTCACTACTACAACGATGCTCTGCAGGGAGAAGCCCTGCGTTGACGCGATGGCAGCGATCGCTGATCAGCTCGCGCGTGAGCTTTCGGCCTTGTATGCATTTGTGGACGCAGTTTCCCTCTCCTGTACTCGTCCACCGAACACGGTCGCCTTTACGGAGCCATCAGAACTCTTCCTAGGCTACATTGAGAAGCTCGCGGCTCAGACGAAGAGATATCTTGCCACCAACCCAGTAAGGACCGATGCGGACGACGAGGACTTTCTCGAGTCCCGGCGGGAGCTCTCGACTATCCGGACCGCGTGGCGCGAACTTCACCAGTTCATACGCCCCGCCGTTGACGCTCATACCCTAGAACAACCCACTGCGCTAGTCGATGGGTTAGTTGCCCGGCTGAGGCGTATTCAAGGCTTTGAGCATACAGACTTCACAATCTTCCATACTGCCGATTTCAACTACCTACAGGTGAAGCCGAGCGCGATTGGTCGAATCGCTGGCCCGTTAGCAACGATCGTTGGTGCCGAAGCATTCCCGAAGGATCTCGGACTGATTGGCATTCCGTATTCCCACGGCAGTGCATTGTTTTTAAACTGCCTTGTGGCACACGAGATCGGCGAATACATCTTCGACCTTCGAAACCTGAGTACAGCCCTTGGACCGGAGGTCCGCGTCGCCCTAGAAAAGCAACTCCACCAAGAGTTCACCGAGACGGATAATCGTGTCCAGAGTCAGCTCATCGACACGGTCTCCCGTTGGGCCAAGGAAATTTTCTGCGATCTCTTCGCGGTTGGACTAATTGGACCCTGCTATACGTTTGCGTACTTGGAACTCTTCGACATAGTCCGATTCCTGGGTGTTGACGGCAAGATCCGGCCTGAAGATTTCACCCTGGATCTCCGCTTTCACCACGACCATCCATGCCACATGTTTCGTTTGATGTGTCAAGTAAGGATGTTGAAAGCGTTAGATTGGTGGCCTCATTTCGCGCCGATTGATTCTCGCTACATCCGCCTTCTGGAGGGCCTTGCTGCTATGGAGGAAGATGTTTTTGTAGGAGGAAACGGCGGACAAGGACCGCTGGTTGCTGGATTGCTCGCAGTCCTGCCGGAGGTGCGGACCCGACTCGGGACATTCCTGAATGGCCTGGACCCCGGCGTCCATGAGTACAGCATCCTCTGCGAGCCTGTCTGTACTTATCTTGAAAATGGCGTTGTCCCCTCTAGCATCAACATGTACACACACACTGACGGTAACAACGCAGTTAATCCGTCGGCAGTTACTTTGCTCAATGCAGCTTTTCGCTTCTACCTCGACCGGATTGAGCGACTAATGGCGCGCCTAAAAGACGAAGATGTATCGCTGTTGGACCGCCGAGTCTGGTGGATCAATCGCGTTCAGTCCTGGACTATGAAGGCACTTGAGGACGTACGTTTGCTCAACCAAGGTGGCTAAACATGGCCGTGATGTCAAGTGCGACGATTCGCGAGCGCTTGAGCTTGCTCGTCGATGATCCGCGAAGTCTTGTGATCACGCCTCTGTTGCGCGAGTGCGACGTGTTCGATCACGACTCGATAGATCTCAGACTCGGAACCTTTTTTCTTCTGCCGCAGACGCCGGCGGCTCCTTTCCTCGACCCCAGTGAGCCAACCTCTGCCCAACGTTCACATCTCAAGGTTCACAAGCCCCTCGGGAGCTTTCTGGTTGTTCCAGCTCATCAGACCGTCTTGGGCGCAACTCTCGAATTCATCAAGTTGCCACACGACTTCTCGGGGCAAATCCTAACGAAATCCTCTGTGGCGCGAACCTTTCTACTGATTGAGACCGCACCTTGGATACATCCACTCTACCGTGGTTGCTTGACCCTTGAAATCGCCAACGTATCGAACGCTCCACAGTTGCTCTATCCGGGATTCCCAATTGGTCAGCTGATCCTCCTTGAGAGCGACATTCCTGCAGACGCGAAACAGCCCCTGAAATCAGAATACGTTGGTCCAATCGAGCCCGAGGCTCCGGTGCTAAAGCACCCGAGGGTGGTACTTGGCGAGCTTGGTGTTGGGAAATACCGCGATCCGCATCAGCCGAGATGGCAATCCACTAAGAGCGCTGATTAGGCTACAGCGTCGCCTACTCCCAAGAAATGGACAGCACCGATCTTCGGTCGAGCAGAGTAAGGCGTCCAGTGCCTTCTTACTCAATTCTCATCATTAGCCGGGTTATTGCACGAGCGGCGGCGGACCCGGCTCGCCGCTCTCATCCGCCGGGATGATCGTTGCGGCGGCGATCTTGTCGCCTCCCTCGAGATTCAGCAACCGGACGCCTTGCGTCGAGCGGCCGGTCTCGCGGACGGTGTTCGATTCGCAGCGGATGATCTTGCCCTGCTGCGTGATGACCATGACCTCGGTGGCATCGCTCACGTTCATCACCGCCACCACCTTGCCGTTGCGCTCGGTGGCCTTCAGGTTGATGACGCCCTTGCCGGCGCGCGACTGCCGGCGATATTCGCCGACCGCCGTGCGCTTGCCGTAGCCGTGCTCGGTGACGGTGAGGATCAGTCCCGCTTCCGATTCCTTGCCCTCCTCGAAGGGCACCGCTTCCATGCCGATGAGGTAGTCGCCCTTGTCGAGATCCATGGCGTTGACGCCGTAAGCCTGGCGGCCCATGGCGCGCACGTCGCTCTCGGGGAACAGGATCGACATGCCTTCATGCGACCCGAGGAAGATGTGCTGCTTGCCGTCGGTGAGCACGGCGCCGATCAGCTCGTCGCCCTTCTCGACCGAGATAGCGATGATGCCCGATGACCGCGGATTCGAGAACTCGGTGAGTGACGACTTCTTGATGATCCCGAGCTTGGTGACGAGCAAGACAAATTTGTCTTCTTCAAAGGTCTTTCCGACGCTGACAAATGCGGTGACCTTCTCGCCCGGCTGCAGGTTCACAAGGTTCTGGATGTTCTTACCGCGACCGCTCGCGCCCACATCGGGCAGGTCGTAGACCTTCAGCCAGTAGCAGCGACCGATGGTCGTAAAGACCAGGATGTAGCTGTGCGCCGACCCGATGAACAGGTGCTTCACGTAGTCCTGCTCGCGCGTGGTCATGCCGATGCGTCCCTTGCCGCCGCGCGTCTGGCTGCGATAGGTGGTGATCGGCGTGCGCTTCAGGTATCCCTGATGCGTCACGGTGATCGCCATGTCTTCGTCGGCCACCAGATCTTCGATGGTGATCTCGGCGCTCTCTTCCTTAAACTGCGTGCGCCGCGCGTCGTTGAACTTCTCTTTGATTTCCTTCAGCTCTTTGACAATGATCCCGCGCAGCTTCTTCTCGCTGCCGAGCGTCTCGAGGTAATCCTCGATGCGCTCCTTGGTTTCCTTCAACTCCTGCAGGATCTTGTCGCGCTCCATCGAGGTCAAGCGCTGCAATTGCAGCTCGAGGATGGCGACGGCCTGCTTTTCGGTGAAGGCGAAGCGCGTGATCAGCTCGGTGCGCGCTTCGGCGGGAGACTTCGCGGCGCGGATCAGCTTGATGACCGCGTCCAGATTGTCGATGGCCTTCCGGAAGCCTTCTAAGATGTGCTCGCGCTCGCGGGCCTTGCGCAGCTCGTACTCGGTGCGCTTGCGGACCACGTCCTCGCGGTGATCAATGAAGATCTTGAGGGCCTCGATCAGGCCCATCTCGCGCGGTTGCCCGTTGACGATGGCCAGCAGGATCATGTCGAAACTGGTCTGCATCGCGGTGTGCTTGTAGAGATTGTTGAGGATGACTTCCGGCAGCTCGCCGCGCTTCAGCTCGACGACGATGCGCATGCCGTCCCGGTCCGATTCGTTGCGAAGGGCCGAACTCCCCTCGATGGTCTTCCCCGCCACCAAATCCCCCACTCCCCCGAACACCCTG
>CAZRND010000171.1:0-11325 GCA_964601345.1 uncultured Acidobacteriota bacterium
CCGGCCGCCTGATCTCCGTAAAGGTAGAAGCCGAGCGCGACCATGATCGGGCCGCAGTTGAAGGCGCCAAGTGCGGCTACACCAGGCCCCGGCTTGTCGAGCCGCAGCAGTGCGTCGTATGGACGCTCTGTGACGTACTCCACCACTCCGCTGCACGCCGGGACACCCGCGGGCGCAGTCCAACGCTGCCCCGCGCTCAAGCCCTTCACTCCCAATGCCGTAGTCAGCGCATCCCAAGCCTGTGCTTCCGTACCCGCAATGGTGGCCAGCCACTTCATCGCCACCGAGCGTTGTCCGCGGAAGTGCGGGAGATAAATCCGCAGAGTGTAGAAGAAAGCAGTCCATCCGGATTCGGTGCCTTCGAGTTGGTTGTCCCAATCGTCGGTGCTGGCGAAGTGGCTGTGGACAATGCGGACGATGCAAGTGCCTCCGGCGCGCGCTTCAACGCTCCACTCGTTCGCGATGGGTGGCGAGCCAGGGACCCAGCCATCGGACTGGGCGGCCCACTTTCGCGGCGGATCCCAGGCCGTCACGGCGGAGCGTGACTCCAGGCCCACGCCGAAGTCCAACCTGATGGCGACGGGCTTGCCGTCGCGCTCCTCGAACTTGGCCGGCACGAACCACGACGAGATACCCGGCCCTGTGGCGATCGCCTGCCAGACTTCCTCCGGCGTGCCGGGAACCTCGACTTCAACTTGGACGGAACGGCGTCCGGAAGCTTCTTTCTTCACGCTCATGATGGCTCCTTCGAATGAGGTTTTTGCGGCAATGGGTGCGCCACGATCACCAGACGATGCGCGCGGCCGTCGGGCGCGGATTCATCGTGGTATTTCGAGACCAGCTTCGCGACGGCCGCAGCGAGTTCGTTGCTGAAAGCCGCCCGGTCCGCCGGCGACCGGAAGCGAATCTCGGTATCCACCGCCAGCGTCGCCAGGCGTTTGCCCGTCTCGGTCGCGCGACGAACCAGATCGCCCACTTCGCGGACGACCCGCGCGCCCAAGGCGATGAGATAGCTCGCGGAGAGCTTATCGATGTCGCGATTCGGATCGGCGGCGACCGGACCCAGCGCGCTCGGCGACACGACGTAGGACGCGGCCGTCGCCACGAGCAGCCGTTCAGTCAGCCCACCCCACTTGCGTTTCTCGGCGAGCCGCACCAGCCCGTGCGACTCCAGCGCGTGCAGGTGATAGTTGACTTTCTGCCGGGCCAGGCCAACTCGCGCGGCTAAGGTCGCTGCCGAGGCGGGCTCGGCCAACTCGGAGAGAAGCCGGCTGCGCACGGGCTCCAACGCCACGGTCGCGGCTGCAGGATTATCGATGACTTGGATGTCGAACACGTATGGGATGGTATCCTTGACAACTTTTCTTGTCAATGACTATTTCGGGCTAGAAGCTGTAGCGCAGCGCCAGGCCGACGTGCGAGTTGCGGTGATACTGGCCGAGAAAGTCGGAGTCGTTGCCGCGGACCAGCGTGAAGCCGGCGGTGGCGCGCCAGTGTTGTCCCATCAATTGCGAATACTCGAGGCGCGCCCAGAGTCCCGCGCCGTCTTGCCGGATCACGGTGTCGAAACCCAGGCTGCGGTTCGTATCGATGGTGTATCCGGCGTGTCCAAGAATAGCCTTGGTCAGGCCGCGGTCGGGCGCGAAGTCGAGCGTGTTTCGCTTCTCCGTGACGTACTCGCCGGCGTAGCCGCCGACGAATGACCACTCCCCTGCCTGCCGCTCGAGTTGGATGACGTATTGCACGTACTCGTCCGCCGAGATCGTAGTGGACGTGAAGTAGGCCGCCTCTCCCTTGATGGTGAACCAGTGCAGGGGCATGGCGGCGTCGCCGCCGTACATGCGCATCTGCGCGTAATAGCGCTGCAGACCGAGGCTCAAAGGGCTCAAGGGCGGTTTAAACACGACGCCGATAAGCGGAAGGTGGTTGAATCCGTCGAAGAACGAAAAGGAGTACTCGTATCCTGCGGCAATATGGTTCCAACGAACGCCGTACTGCGAACCGCCGGGATAACTCGATCCCGCGTCGAAGAAGGAAATCCCCGCCGGCAGGACGGCCCAGCGCTGGTTCAGGAGCGGACCGCGGCTCGGTGTGAAGCGCGGCTCCCAGACAAGGTCGATCGTGTCGTTCTTGTTCTCGTACGTGAGGCGCGCGGCCGCGACGCCGAGGAAATCGTTGTCCACAACACTCAGAAAATCGCGCGGCGCAAAGCGGTCCGTTGGATTCAGGAGATCGGCCTTGCCCCACCGCACGAATTGCCGGCCCAGCTCGGCGGTCCAATGCCCGCGGTGCAGCGTGGCGCTGAGGCGACGCAGCGAGAATGCCGGACGCGGCAAGCGGCGGTCCTGCACGTCTAGGTGGAACACGCGCTCCACCTGACGATGAGTGTCGGTGCGCGCGTCAAGGACGCCGGAAAACTTGAGCCACGGAGCGAGCTGGTAAGACGCGTCATAGCGGAAGAGCGCCTCGGCGACGACGCGGCCGCTATCGCCCGGCGCGGCCTGCGGATAAATCGTCGGCCGGATTTCAAAGAACCCGCGCTGAGTGAACTGCGCCGCCAGCAGCGCCGGAAGCGCAAGGACGAGAACCAGCAGCCTCATGGCGTGCGGCGCAGCGCCTGCAGCGTAAAGTCGTCTTCTTTTAGGGGAACGTTGTACTGCAGCTTTTCGAGCTTCATGACGGTGCGGCTGTTGCGGCGCAGGTCGAGAATCTCGAAGGTGCGCGCGGTCCATATGCCCTGAATCTGCTCGATGTTGCGATAATTCATGCGGCGCGCGACCTGGTCTTTGATGTAGCCCTCGATTTGCGCGAAGCTGCAGTTATCCTTGCGCACCCACACTTTCGAGTGCGTGTACTGCGACTGTTTGCTTTCCCTGGGCCGCGAGAGGAGCCGCCAGCACGCCGCGCCGTCGATGGTGTCTTCACCGTCGAGTTTGTAGTCGAACTGGTTGGCGTCGCGCTCCTCGAGATCCTCGAAGCTAAAGTCGGTTCCGAAGAAGCGCGTGGAACGGTCTTGAAACGCGATACGCCGCTCGCGAGCGATGGCCGGGGTCCACATCCACTGATCCGAAGCGCGGTCGGGATGATTCACCACCAGCAAGGCCACGCCCTTCACCTCGGCCGGCGCGGTGAAGAGCAGAATCGCCTTGCTGTCTCCAAATGACCCGATGCGCTCGTATTGCCAGCGCTTGTCGGTGATCTTGTTCTTCGCGTCAATCACCTGCAGCGTGCCCTCGTAGCGTTGCGACTGCGAGCGAGACCGGCGCTGCGCTTCGAGCACGATGGTTTTGGCATCCTGCGAAAAAAGAGGAACCACTGATGAACACAGATAAACACAGATGACGAAAACTCTATTCATATTCCAAAGCCTCGACCAGCGATCCGCTCGACGCCGACCGCGCCGGCCAGAGGGCCGCCAGGAACGCCGCCGAAAGGATCGCCGGAAAGAGCAGCAGCGAAATAGTATACGGGAACTCGTATCCCAGGCGGATGCCGGCGAAGTCGCGCCCCGAGATTTCGAGCATGTAGTAGAGGCAGATCGAGCCGAGCGCGATGCCGAGCGTCACGCCGATGACTCCGATGGCGAGCGCCTCCATCCACACGGTATGTCGGATCTGCCGGGAGACGCCGCCGACGGCGCGCAGCACGCCAAGCTCGCGGCGGCGGTCGGTAATGGAAACGGTAAGCGTGTTGACGATGCCCAGCACCGCCACCAGCACGGCCACGAAGATCTGCACGTAGGTCAGGCCGAACCATTGTTCGGTGAGGCTCATGATGTACTTGCGCAGCTCTTCGTTGGTGAGCACGAAGAGGCGGCTCTGCCCGGCGAGCTTTTCGAGAATCGCCTGGCGGACGACCGCGAACGATGATCCCGGCTGAACATACACGCGGAAAACATTTACCGTATCGTCCTTCCAGTAGCGGACGAATACGGCCCGGTCGATCAGGAAGCTTCCCTGCTGGTCGGAGTAATCGATCGTGATGCCGACGACCGGGAGTTTCAGGATGCCTGATGGCGAGGGGATCTCGACCACGTCGTTGAGATGCAGATGATTCAACTGTGCCAAGTTGTCGGAGATGATGACGCCCTCTCCTGCCGCGACTCGACGGTACATCGTGTTCCGGTCGCCATCGACGATTCTGGGGTGCACGTGCTTCGCAATTTTCTCGACTTCGGAGGAGACCAGCATCACCGGCGAGCCGCGATACATGATTCGCGGGCTGCGGACAATCTGCACTTCGCGGACGCCGGGCACTTCCATGAGCCGGTCGGAGAGAGACGCTGGAAAACGGAACGTGCGCGAGGTCAGGCTCTTCGATGTGGCCACGTAGAAGTCCGGATTGAGGACTGCGTCCATCCACTCGACGATGGAGTTGTAGCTGGCTCGCGCCATTCCGGCGAAGGAGATGCAAAGGGCCAGCGAGAGCATCAAAGCCGCGACCGTCGCGGACGTGCGGCGCGGCGCCTGGATCAGGCTGTCGGCGGCGAGCGCGCCCTCGACCGGGCGCAGGCGTTTCAACACCGGGCGCAGCGAGCGCGCCAGCCAGAGCGCCAGTGTCGGAGTCATCAGCAGAGCGGCGAACAGGGTGCATCCGTACCCGATGAGAACCCAATTACCTGGATTGCCCGCCGCCACGCACGCCACGGCAAACGCTGCGAGCAATCCTGAGACGATACGGCGGACACGATTCTCTCCTGCCGAGAGAACCTGGTATTTGCCCTTCTGGAGCGCCTGGACGGGATCGACGCGCGCCGCAGCGCGAGCCGGGATGAACGCCGCCACCATGCTGCACAGGACGCCGAGAACAAACGCGGCCGTCAGGAGCCGCGGGTCGGAGGACGCTTCTTCCGCGCGCGCCGCCACGCCGTAGACTTCGCCGAGCAGCGCGCCGATGTAGAGGGCCAGCCCGCGCGCCCACAGGATGCCGAGTCCCACGCCGAGCGCCGATCCGATCACGCCGGCCGCGGCGCTCTCGCCGAGGAAGAGCGTACGGATCTGTCCTTGCGATGCGCCGAGCGCGCGGAGAATTCCGATCTCCGAGCGGCGTTGCGTCACGGCGATGGCAAACGAGTTGTAGATGATGAACATCCCCATGAAGAGCGCGAAGGCGCTCGACAGGTTGGCGGTGGCGGAATACACGCGCAGCAGCGACTCAAGTTGCTGCCCGCGCGCGGAGGGCTCGGCGACTTCGAAGCCGGGGCCGAGCATCTTGCTCAGCGATTCTTTCACCTGCTCGATCCGTGCGCCGTCTTTCACAGCCAGGTCGATGCGATCGAACATGCGCCCGCGGCCGAAGACTTTCTGCGCCGCGTAGATATCCATCACCGCAAGGTTGCCGCCGAAGGCGCTGGTCAGCCCGCCCGAGCGCATGACGCCGCGCACGGTGAATTGCTTTTCGCCGTCCATGGTGCGCATGGGAAAGCGGCTGCCGATCTGCAAGCCGGCCTTGGCGGCAAACTCGCGTGTCACCAGGATCGAATCGGGCTGAGCCAGAAAAACCAGCGGATCGTCGATCACCGCGTCGTCGCCGCTATCGAGATCGTAGGTGCGCAAGCTGCGGTCGCCCGTGAGATCAAGCCCGAGGATCAGCAGATTGCCGAGCTTCTGGACGCCCGTGTCGACGACCGCCTCGATCACCGGAACGGCGACGCGAACTTGGGGCACGGCCTGCACGCGCTCGAGAACTTCTTCGGGGAATCCCGTCTCGGCCGTCGTCACTTGAAGCTGCGTCGCGCCGGCGATGTTGTCGACAGTTTTCTGAAATGCAAAGACGACCGCCTGGTTGGCCGTATGCATCGCCACAAGCACGGCTACGCCGAGCACGATCCCCGCGACCGTGAGCGCCGACCGCAACACATGCTTGCGAAAGTACGGCCAACTAATCAGGCGCAGGAGGATCATGCTTCGTCCCGTCGAGTTTTGTGCCGCCGAAGCCAGGCGACGCGTTTGTTGCCGTCAACGAAGGGATGGTTTTGCGAAAGGCTCTCCCAGAGGGCCGCGGCCTGTTCGATCAGATCTTTGTAGTAGCCGGTTCGCGGCCTAGCGAGAGCGGATTCCAGGGCGCCGCGGTCGCGAATTCCGTGCGAACCTCCAAATTTCTCAATGAGGCGGAAATGGACGAACACGACTTCATCAAGGGTTGGATAGCAAGTCACTGGGCCAGACGGCGAAGCAGCTCCGGATGCCCCGCGATGAATTCGTCGACCGCAGCGAGGAATGGTGAAGATGTTCCCTTCCGCTTCAGAAAGTCGATGAATTGCCCTACGACTTCCTTCTCGCCGGGTGTGAGCGATTCGATGGCCTTCACCAAGTCTTCAGTTGGCATGATGGACTTCCAAGCGCATTATATCTTTATTCATACTCCAGCGCCTCGACGAGAGATCCGCTCACGGCGGCGCGGGCCGGCCAAAGAGCCGAGAGGAACGCCACCAGGAGAAATCCGGGAAAGAGCATCAACGCCAGCGGATACGGATACATGTACTCGACGCGGAGGCCGGAGATGTCCAGCGTTTCTATCCGCAGGATGTAATAGAGCGAAATGGACCCGAAGGCCGCGCCGAGAATCAAACCGATGAAGCCGATGCTGAGCGCTTCCATCCACACCGTATGGCGGATCTGCGCGCTGAGCGCGCCGACCGCCCGCAGCACACCGAGCTCGCGACGGCGGTCGGTGATCGAGACGATCAACGTGTTCACGATTCCGAGCACCGCTACCAGCACGGCCACCAGAACCTGTATGTAGGCGACGAAGACCACTTGGTCCATGCGCGTGATCAGATATTGGCGCACGTCGGCGTTGGTCAGCACCACCAGCCGGTTCCCGCCGGCAAACTTTTCGAGAATCGTCTGTCTGGTCGCCGCGACCGAGATGCCGGGTTGCAAATACACTTCAAAGAGGTTCGCCGTCTCGTCCTTCCAATAGCGCCGGAAGACGCTGCGGTCGATGTAGAACGTTCCCGTTCCGTAGGAATAATCCACTGTAATTCCGACGATGGGCAGGGACAGATTTCCCGACGGCGTGGGAATGTCGAGGACCTCACCGAAATGCAGGTTATGCAGCGACGCCAGCGTGTCGGCTACGACGATTCCTTTGCCCTCCGTAAGGAGGCGGTGCATTTCGTCGCGCTCTCCGGCGATGATCTTGGCCTGCGAGTGCCGGGCGATGACCGGCGTCTCCGCCGAGACGAGCATGATCGGCGTCCCGCGAAACATGATTCTCGTGTTGCGCACGGTGATCACGTCGGCGACGCCCGGAATCGTCTTCAGTCCCTCGCCCATGCTTGCGGGAAAGCGGAAGCCCGGAGCCATAACGTTTTCAGAGGTTGAGAGAATCAGGTCGGCGCGGAAGACCGCGTCGAGCCACTCGATCAGCGCCGGCCACGTGCCGCGGAACAGACCGGCCAACGTGAGGACGAGCGCCAGCGACATCATCAGCGCCGCCACCGCGCCGGATGTCCGGCGCGGCGCTTGGATCAAGCTGTCGGCGGCCAGCGCGCCCTCCACCGGGCGAATGCGCTTCAGCGCGGGCCGCAGCGCTCTGGCAAGCCAGAGCGCGAGCGCGGGCGCCAGCAGCAGCGCCGCCGCGACAGACAACACGTATGCCGAGTAAATCCATGCCACGCGGCTTCCGACGATCACGCACAACGCCGCCGCGCACGCCAGGATCGCGGCGAGCCTGCGGCGCATCCGGCTTTCGCCGGCCGATAGCACCTGGTACTTCCCTTTTTGCAGAGCCTGCACCGGGTCGACTCCCGCCGCCGCCCGCGCGGGAATAAACGCCGCGACCATGCTGCTCACGACGCCGGCGGCCATCGCCAGGATCATGAGCCTCGGATTCAGCGCCGTCTGCTCGGCGCGCGCCGCCACGCCGCTCATGTCTTCCAGCATCCGGCCCAAAAATGCCGCCAGGCTTTGGCCGGCCACTGATCCAAGAGCAAGTCCGATGGACGATCCGATCATTCCGCCCACCGCGCTTTCGATGAGGAAGAGGGATTGAATCTGCCTGCGCGTCGCGCCGAGCGCCCGCAAGATGCCGATCTCCGACCGCCGCTGCGTTACCGCGATGGAGAACGAGTTGTAGATGATGAACATCCCCACAAACATCGTGAAGGCGCCGATGAATTCGGTGGAGAGCAGGAAGCCGCGCGCCGCCGATTCCAGCGCCTGCCCGCGCGACGACGGCGGGTTCACTTCAAAGCCGGGGCCGAGCATATTGCGCAGCGCGTCGCGGCATTGTGCGATCGAGACGCCGTCCTTCACCGTAAGGTCGATGCGATCGAAGGTGCGCCCGCGCCCCAGCACTTTCTGCGCCGCGTAGATGTCCATTACGGCGAGATTGCCGCCGAAAGCCCGCGTCATGCCACCCGACCGCATGATGCCGCGCACCGTGAACTGCTTTTCTCCGTCCATCGTTTGCATCGGCAAGCGGCTGTTGACCGCGAGTCCGGCCTTTGATGCAAACTCGCGAGTCACGATGATGGAATCGGGCTGGGCGAGAAACACGAGCGGATCGTCGATCACCGCGTCGTCGCCGCTATCGAGATCGTAGCTGCGCATGTTGCGATCGCCGGTCATGTCGACGGCGAGCAACAGAAGGTTGCCCAGCCGCGGCACGCCCGTATCCACGACGGCTTCAATGGCCGGAACGGCGGCACGGACTCCCGGCACTGCCTGCACGCGCTCCAGAACTTCCTCGGGAAATCCCGATTCCGAGGCCATGATCTGAAGTTGCGCTTCGCCGGCGATGTCGTCGATGGTCTTTTGGAACGCCATCAGTACCGCCTGATTCGCGGTGTTCATGGCCAGGAGCACGGCGACGCCCAACACAATACCCGCCAGCGTCAGGGCCGTCCGCAGCAGGTGCTTGCGCACGTACGGCCAACTGATCAGGCGCAGCAAGATCATTGATGCTGGTCTTTGACGATGTGTCCGTCGGTGAGCGTGATGGTGCGCGGGCAACTGCGGGCCACGTTGAGATCGTGCGTGACCATCAGGATCGTAGTCTTCAAGCGATCGTGCAGGTCGTGGATCAGCTTCAGGATTTCCCCGCCCGACTGGCTGTCGAGATTGCCGGTCGGCTCGTCGGCCAGAATAATCGGCGGATAAACGGAGAGCGCGCGGGCGATCGCCACGCGCTGGCGCTCGCCGCCCGACATCTCCTCCGGCTGGTGTTGCACGCGCGCGCCGAGGCCGACCACTCCGAGCAGCTCGACGGCGCGGCCTTCGGCTTCTTGTTTTGTCCATCCGCGCAGATGCAGCGGCAGCGCGACATTCTCGACCGCGGTGAGCGTCGGCAGCAGATTGTAGAACTGGAAGATGAATCCGATCTTGTCGCGGCGGACGCGGGTCAGCTCGTCGTCAGAAATGCCGCGGAGACTCTGGCCGTCGATGGTGATCTCGCCGGAGGTCTGGCGGTCGAGTCCGCCGATGAGGTTCATCAAGGTGGATTTGCCGGAACCGGAAGGTCCGACAAGCGATACCATTTCTCCCGCGGCGATCTTCAGGTCGACATTCTCAAGAGCCGTGACTTTTCGTTTGCCGTCGAATTGCTTGGTGACGCCGGTCAGTTCGATCACATCTTGTAGCGCCCGAGATCTTCATCGCCGAGATTCTCGAGCCATTTGCGCAGGTCTTCGTTGTTGATCTTGTCGGAGACGGCGCTGGCAAGCTTGGAGGATTTCAGCACTTCGTCCTCGACGAAGATGGGGCAATCGAGGCGCAGGGCCAGGGCCAGCGCGTCACTCGGCCGCGAATCGATGGAGATGACCTGTCCCTCCCGCTCGAGCCAGATAAGAGCATAGAAAGTATCTTCGCGAAGGTCGTTTACAACCACTTTTCGTACGGCGGCGTTCAGCCCCATCAGTACGTTCTTGATCAGGTCGTGGGTCATCGGACGCGGCGTAGCGACTTTTTCGATCTCCAGCGCGATGGCGTTTGCTTCATAGATGCCCACCCAAATGGGCAAAATGGCGCTCCCCCCCATGTCTCGGAGAATCACGATAGGCATGTTCGTCACCGGGTCCATCATCAATCCGCGGATTTTCATCTCCACTTCCATGATTCCCCCTTGGACTACTCGGAGAGCAACTCTCCCACCAGGCTGTTCGGCCCGCCCTTGGTCACCTTCACTTGGGCGTACGTTCCCAGCAGATCGCGCTCGGGCACGCCGGACGGGACGGTGAAATTCAAGATGCGATTTTCGGCGGTCCGGCCCGCCCACTGCCCCAGTTTCATGTTCCGTCCCTCTACCAGCACCTCAGCTACCGAGCCTATCAGACTTTCATGTTTCCGTAACTGAATTTGACGCTGCCTTTCGAGGACTGCCGCCAGGCGCGCGCTCTTCTCTTCCTCGGAGACCGAATCTTCGTAGCCGATCGCCGCGGTGTTCGGGCGCGGCGAAAACTTGAACGCAAAGATCGATTCAAACTGCACGGTGTCGAGAAGCGAGAGCGTGGCTTCGAAATCGGCTTCGGTCTCGCCCGGGAATCCGGTGATGATGTCGGTCGAGAGCGCGATGCGGCGCGGCGAGGCGCGCAGGAACGCGATGCGTTCGAGATACTCTTCGCGCGTATAGCCCCGCAGCATGCGCGCGAGAACCGGCGTCGAGCCGGACTGCACCGGCAAATGAACCTGGTTGCAGAGCACGGGATGGCTGTCGATGGCGGCGACGATGTCCGGACCGAAGTAGCGCGGATGCGACGTGGTGAAGCGCACGCGGCGCAGCCCCGGAATCTCGGCGATGCGCGCGAGCAATTCGGCGAACGTCAGTCGCGCGGGCGCCGGATCGATGTAGTGATTCACGATCTGGCCGAGGACCTGGATCTCGGTGTAACCGGACTCGGCAAGTTGCCGCGCTTCTTCGAGCACCACGGCGCTCGACCGGCTACGCTCCGGCCCGCGCGTTACGGGCACCACGCAGAACGAGCAGCGCTGGTCGCATCCCTCGATGATCGTGATGTAAGCGCGGAAAGGATTGTCGCGGCGCGTGAATTCGGTTTCGAAGGTTTCGGTTGTGTCGGTATCGAGCCCGGTGACGCGCCGCTCGCCGCCTTCG
Source organism: uncultured Acidobacteriota bacterium (assembly GCA_964601345.1). Lineage (GTDB taxonomy): Bacteria > Acidobacteriota > Terriglobia > JAJPHL01 > JAJPHL01 > CAZRND01. Next base: position 11,056 of record CAZRND010000171.1, read on the forward strand.
AGCTGCACGAGCAGGCCGGGCAGCTTGTGATAGCTGGCCGAGCCGGCGACCAGCGTCACGTGCGGCGCGCGTTCGAAGATGTGCGAGCCTTCCTGCTGGGCGACGCAGCCGATGACGCCGAATTTCTGTCCGGCATTATGCGCCTCGCGAAACTCGCCGAGACGCGAGAAGACTTTTTGCTCCGCTTTGTCGCGGATGCTGCATGTGTTGTAGAGAACCAGGTCCGCGACGCGCGGATCGTCCACCTGGGTATATCCCTGGGCCATGAGC
>CAZRND010000172.1:0-11322 GCA_964601345.1 uncultured Acidobacteriota bacterium
GGGGCCGGGCAAGCGCGACGACGAGGCTTGAATCGAGGCCGCCCGGGAGGAATGCTCCGACCTTCTCACTTTGCGGGAGGCGCCGCATCACGGCACGCTCAAGTGCGGCGCGCAGCGATACACGCAGTTCCTCCTCGTCGCCGGTTCCTTCCGCCGGCAATTGCCAGTGGAACTCGCGCGCCAGGCGGCCATCGCGAAGACGAACCGTCTCGCCCGGAAGAACCTTGAAGACGCCCTGGAACATCGTTTCGCGCTCGGGCAGATACGCGTAGGTCAGGTAGGCAGCTACGGAATGCAGGTTCAATCCACGCCCGACGGCGAGATCCCGCAACGTGGGCGAGAAGAGCAGCCGCTCGCCCGCCTGTGCATAGAACAGGCTGCGCTCGCCGATCGGATCGCGCTTGAGGCAGACGCCGTCGTTATCCGAAGCTATCGACGCCGCTGTCGGAGTCTGTGGCGCTGCTGCTGAAGGAATATAGATCGACATTGACATCTTCCACCTCGGGCTCAATCGCTTCCGGCTTGCGATTGATGGCCCGGAACAATCTCTTCAATACCTGTTCGGGACGAATGGCCGCGATTTCGAGCGAGTATTTCCCAAGCCAGGCACTCTCCTGCGGGGTCAGGCCCTCGCCTGTCACCACGGGCTCGCCGGGGAAGAACAATCCACGGAAGGGATCGGTTTGTCCCGGCCGAATCCCCACGTCGATGACCTTCGCATGACCCGCGAACCACTCCGGATCTTGCGACAATCGGAGCGCCATCGTGCAACCGAGCAGTGTCGCGTCGTGCAGGACAAACACTTGCAGCTTGGGATTCCGCTTGAGCATGGCCCGCACCGTCTCGAACGGACCTTCCGGATATCCATTGAGAGCCAGCACGGCGCAGTTGTTCTCGAAATGGAAATTGTTGGCCAGCAGCACGTCGACCGTCCGGGCCCGGTCGCAGATCACGGCGCGATCGAAAGAGTAATCGGCGATGTCGGGCTCGACGTTGCGCGGCGGAGGCTTCTCGCCTCGCGGCGCCGCCCGCACGATCAAGCTGTCGGGCCGTCCATGGACTTCCACCCACCGCGTCCACAGCGTGTTGAACTTGTCGACGGACAGGCTCACGCCATAAGAGACCGATCGCGTCGCCGCAACAACTGCCAGAATGAAAGCCGCGACCGTGGCCAGAAACGCAACGCTATAGACGTTCACGACGGCCGCAAGAATCGCGAGCAAGATAAGAATTCCGGCAAAGCCGAGGAAGACTTTCGGTGGGGCGCGCCTGCGCCCGGAGCGCCGGCAGATTTCGTAGTAAAGATTCTCCACGCCCCAACGCACGTGCCCGTGCGAGGAGACGGCCTCGATGGCGGCCTGGAAAGCGCCGTCCGTGAAGGGATCACCCTGGCGAGGTTCGAACGCAAAGTCGTGGTTGCACTTCGGACAGCGTTTTCCGGGGCGCTCTTTGAACTTGCTGTCGTGCTGGCAATGGATGCACTTCACGGCCGCTTCCCCCGCCCGTCGATGAAGACGCGCATCCAGGCTTCGAGCATCGCCAGGGTCCAGAGACGTTCTCCCACGCGCCGCCGGCGGGTCTCGTTCGGCTCGTTCTGTCCCTGGCGCAGGCTCTCGACGTACTCCGGCAAAAAGTATTCGCGGCGGACGAGCGAGTTGCGGCCCAGCAGGTCATCCATCTGCGAGGCCAACGGCCCGAGCACCCAATCCGTAATCGGAACGCTCATACCGAACTTTCTGCGCCAGACGACTTCGTGCGGCAGGCTCTTCCGCACCGCCAACTTCAGGACGTATTTTTCAATCGCGCCATTCAGCTTCATCTCCGGCGGCAGCCGGAAGGACGCCTCGGCCAGGGCGCGATCGAAGAGCGGCGTTCGCACGTCAAGCGCCCAAGCGTTCGACATGCGCTCGGCGCGCGGCAAAATATTCTGGCTGCCCTTGAGAGAGATGTCGGCCAGGCGGATGCGATTCAGAAACGTAGTGGCGTTCTCGCTCCGCATATAGGGCGCGAGGAGCGCGCGACGCTGCCCCGGCCCCCCGACCTGTCGGCGAAACTCCGGCGTGTAGAGACGGTTTTCGAGTCCATAGAACCGATGGTAGGAGCGAAGGTAAAGTTCCTCGCGCGTATCCTCGCCGTAGAGTCCGGCGTAGAGCGACGCCGCGATCATCGGTTTGCTGGTCCAGCCGCCGAAGAGTTGATCGCCGCCTTCCCCGTTGAAGATCAAGTTGAGCCCGGCCTGCCGCGCGGCGCGACCCAGCAGATATTGCGGTCCCGTCACCGGATCGCCGAAGGGCAGGTCGAGCTTCCACACCAGGTCCATGAGGACTCCGGCGACATCCTCGCCGCCGACCTTCACGAATTCGAGCGGCACGTCGAGTTGATCGGCGACCGCCTTCGCTTGCTGCTTCTCGACGCTCTTCTCGCCGAAATCGAGGCTGAAGGCGTGCACAGCGACGCCAGCCTTCCTAAGCCAAAGAGCCACGGACGAAGAATCAAGCCCGCCCGAGAGAAAGAGCCCGACGTCGTGTTCGCCGTTCAGGCGCCGCGCCACGGCGCGCCGGCAACTCCGGCGAATGAGCCGGACGGCTTCGCGGCGGTCACCAAGCGCGGGATCGATCCTCTCGACCAGCGAGAAGTAGGGACTCACTTCCAGGCGGCCCGATTCCCACACTGCGATGCGGCCGGGAAGCAGGCGGCGCACACCGGCAACCGGCACGTCTTCGCCCGGTACGAAAGAAAACGTCAGGTACTTGTGCAGCGCAGCGAAATCTGGTTTTACGGGAAACCCTGGGATGGCCAGCAATTGTTTCAATTCGCTGGCGAAGTAGAAGACGCCGGCGTGCTCGAGGTAGTAGAGCGAGCGCACGCCGAATGGATCGCGGAGCAGCGTCAGACGACGGCGGTCGCCGTCCCACCAGGCAGCGGCGAAGGCCCCATCGAGCGTTGTGGGATCGGCTAAGCGATCCATCAGCGCGGCGGCCGGCGACGGCGCGGCCGGCACAAAAGTTCCGGCGCACGCTACCAGGTGCGGACTTGCGCGGTGAATCTCCGGCGATTTTCCGGGACGCCCGTTCCACCAGCGATAACCGAGCGCCGCGCCGGGAGCGAAGGCCATGTCCGTCCGGTCGCCGCGATAGTCGATCGCGGCCAGCATCGCCACCAGCGTCGTCGAATCCGCCTCGCCCGCCCATCCGCAGATTCCGCTCATTTGTTCACAGTGAAGGAAGTCCTGCTAATGGCGCGACGGTGAACGTACATCACTACGGTCCAGGCGCCCGCGGCAGAGTCCGGACCAAAGCGGCCGCGGCAATGCGTCTCCCATGGATCATGCGTGACAGCTTGCGTTTCGTAGTGATTCTGCTTGACGGGCTGCCCGCTCGGATCGGTCCATTCGCAATCCATCGTCAGTTTCTCGCCGAGGGGCACATCCTTCAGCATCACGCGATAATAGACCCACTCGTTGAGACGCGGGATCTCGGTGAGATTCCGGCTCTTGTCGTCCTCCGGAGTCAGGCGCGCGTCGGCAGCCGTGATGCGCTCGATGGTCTCGCCCTTCTGCCGAATGAGACGAAACGTCGCGAAGATCGAGCCGACCAGCAGCAGGCCGAGGATGACCGCTATGACGCGTCCGTTCATCCGGCCACCTGCGTTGCCAGCAAATCGTCGAGCGTCTCACGGCGCGTCGTGAGGACAGCATCCTCGCCGTCGATAACAACTTCCGCCGGGCGCGGACGATTCAGAAAATGGCTGGACATCGCGTATCCATAGGCGCCTACGTCACGAAGCGCGAGCAAGTCGCCGGGGCGCAATTCCGGGAGGCGGCATCCGCGACCCAGATAATCGCGCGAGTGCGTGGTGTTCCCGCAGATGTCGGTGGGGATATCGAGCTCGGGTCCGGAAGACGCGACGGCTTCGACGCGATGGTATGGATGATAGACGCTCTCGACCACGATGTTCCCCACCGTCGAGTCCACGCCGACGTAGCGCCGCCCGCCGCGTTCTTTTACCGATACGACCGTCGCGAACAGCGTACCTGCGTTGGCCACGAGCGTGCGACCCGGCTCGAGCACGAGCCGGATCGGCCGCCCGCGCTTCGCGGAGAGTGCGTTCATCCGCCCTGTGACTGCCGCGCCCAGCGCGCTCAGGTCGAGTGGCGGCTGTCCGTCCTGATACGCGACGCCGAATCCGCCTCCCACATCGAGGTATTCGAGATCGGGCAGCGTCTCAGATGCCGTGATCAAGCGGTCCAGACACTCGAGGAAGCGCTCCATGCGCAGAGTATTCGTGCCCGCATACATATGCAAGCCGGCGATCCGCGCGATACGAAGGGCGTCGGGCAACTCAGCGGGCGTCACGCCGATGCGGTTGGTGCGGTCTTCGTCATCGATGAGCAGGCGCAGTCCCGCCGGCCTTTCCGGCGCCAGCGCCGCGAAGTCGCGAAGCTGGTCGAGCGAATCGAGATTCACGGAGATGTTGCGCGAGAGCAGGTATTCGAAATCCGCCCGCGTCAGATTCGTGCCGCTGTAGACGATGCGATCGAGGGGCACGCCCGCGGCCAAGGCCGCGTGCACATCCCCCGGCGTGTTGGCATGGACGCCCGCTCCGAGTCCGCAGAGCAGCATGACGAGCGACCGGTTCTTGTTGCAGACGATGGCGTAGTGCAGGTCTAGCCGTGGATAAGGAAAAGCGGACTCGAAATCGCGAAAGTTCCGGCGGACCGCAGCCGCATCATAAACGTAGAGCGGACTTCCGAAGCGGCTCACCAACTCGGCGGGCGATACGGCAGTCGTCATCGGAGATCAACGCGCGACGCGAGCCGGGTCCAGCCCCTCGGCCAGATCGAAGCCGGCATTGACGGCCCCGACCACGGCGGAGCGGCGCCCGAGTCCCAATCGCTCGCGGATGCGGAACACCGGCTCGATTCCCGTGCAATGCGCGCCCATCAGGTTCTGCAAACCGAAATCGCGCAGCATGCCGGCGGTCCAATTGAGCGTCTCGTCGGTCGCAGCGTAGAGGTGAAACCCTCCAATCGCCGCGTGCAGCGGCGCTTCCCGCACTTGGCGGCGCGCGTACGCCACTGTGTTGATAATGCCGGCGTGACCGCACCCGGAGAGCAGCACCAGTCCCTTCTCGGTGTTGAAGACCAGCGACTGGTCTTCAGGGAGGTTGTCTTCCACGAGTCCATTCGGAGTCTTCACCTGGATCGAAGCCGGCCAGTTACGCTCGGCGTGAGGACGCGGCACCGGACCGGTGAGCCAGGCGCCGGGAAAAAGCTCCACCGCTTTGTCGTGCTCCACGAACGATCCTCCCAGCGCTTCATATTCCCCGCGAATCGCGATCATCGGGTTGCCTTCGCGGTCCGGAAGAGGACGGCTCCAGAAAATCCCTTTCCCGACGTGGACGCGCGACAGGGCGTTGCGATTCTTCTTGGACATCTCGCGGCGCAGAGTCAGCAATCCGCCGGTGTGGTCAGGGTGATTGTGGCTGAGGATCACTTCGGTGATATTCGAGAGGTCGACCTTCATCTCGGCGGCGTTCTTCAGCACCGTCTCGGGGCGGGCGCCGGTGTCGAAGAGGATGCGGTGGCCGTCCGCTTCAACAATTGCCGCAAAGCCCCACTCGCCGATGCCGGCATCGGCGAGCATCGTCGAAAGGATCTTGATGTTGAGCGTGCGGACGCGGCGAGGCGCCTCTTGCGCGGCAAGCGGCAGCACCAGCAGCAGGAGCAGCGGCCAGCGGGCCTTAGTTGCCATTCCGCTTTCCAATGGCGTACAAAAACTCGTCGGTGCGGATGAAAATCTGCCCATCGGAGATGGCCGGCGAGCTCAGCATGTATCCGCCGAGTGGATTCTCGGAGACGATTTCGAATTTCGGCCCGGCGCGAACCACGGAGGTGAGCCCTTCTTCATTTCCGATATACAGCATCCCACCGGCGAGCACGGGCGAAGAGCTATAGGTCGCGGACTTGAGCCGCTGGCCTCCCCAAACTTCCGCGCCGGTCTTGGCGTCCAGGCACCACATGATGCCGCGGTCATTCACGCTGTAGAAATACTTCCCGTCAGTGACGGGCGAAGGCACGTCCGGACCGTTGTTGAAGGACCAGAGCAATTCCGGTTTTCCCGCGCCGTGCGGCGCGCGAAACGCCAGCAGCGGACGTTCGCGCGTGGGCGCGATGACAATGTCGTCGAGCGTGATCGCCGATGCGATGATGCGGTGCGCGGGATTGTTGGTGGGATTGAAGCCGGTTCCGCGCCAAAGTTCCTTGCCCGTGGCCGGATCGTGCCCGGTAACCACGTCGCCGCCGGTGAGAATGATCTGCACCTCCGCGCCGTTCTTCAGAATCTGCGGCGTGGCGTAGGAATCGGGCGACTCGTGGATCGCCGGCGTGGGGCGCTCCACGCGCCAGGTCGTCTTGCCGGTCTTGCGATCGATGCGCAGCATGTACGACGGATCGGTGGTGCGCATCCCGTGAAGAACCTGAACGAAGAGCGCGTCCTCGTAGAGAAGCGGCGAGGAAGCGTAGCCCCAGTTCAGTCCGAAGCGGCCGTAATCCTTCTGGATGTCGCGCATCCAGAGTTCCTTGCCGTCGTAGTCGAAAGCTTTCAGAATTCCGGTGCCGGTAAGGACGTAGACGGTCTTGCCTTCGGTCACCGGCGACGGCGAGGACATGTTCTGCTTGCGCATCTTGGTGTTGCCGCCGCCGATCGGGCGTTTCCAGATGACGTTTCCATTTTTGCGGTCGATGCACCACAAGGAAAGGTTGTCGCCGTCCGACTCCGCCATGTTCAAGAAGATGCGCTCGCCCCAGATAATCGGCGTCGAGCCGCTCCATGCCGGCATCGCCAGCTTCCAGGCAATGTTTTCGTCCTTGGACCACTTGACGGGGATGTTCTTCTCCCCGCTGACTCCGTTACGCTCCGGCCCGCGCCACGCAGGCCAATTCTCGGCAGAACCGGGAAGGGCGGAAAGACACATCACGACGATGGCCAGCAAGCTGGTCTTCTTCATAGGCAGAGTATAACGCACTTCAACAACGCGCGATTTTGACAGCTACCAAGTCAGGCGAAGCGCCATCTGTGTGATCCGCGTTCCTGTCCCTTCGTTCGCCTGGCCGGTGATCTTCCCGAAGTTCGAGCTGGTGGGACTCAACTCCGGCGAATTGAAGATGGGATGGTTCATCACGTTAAAGAATTCGCACCGGAATTGGAGCTTCATACGCTCGGTCATGGCGATGTCCTTGATGATGGACGTGTTGACGTTCGAGAACATATCCGATCGCAAATTGCCGAAGCGTGTGGGGAAGGTGCGGATGTTCGAGCCCAGTTGCTGAGCCGAATTGGTGTTGAACCGCGTCGTGTCAAAAGCGTTGTCGATGTTGTGGCCGTTCAGCTTCAAATCGCCGCCCAGGTAAATGACGTTGCCCCAGCCTCCCAGCGGCCCGCCGGACTGCAGGTTGACGATCCCGTTTAGACTCCAGCCCGCGATGACCTTGTTCAGTACGGGATTGGCGTTCCCGCCCCAGGCGTGTCCGCGGCCGAACGGAAGGTTCCAGTTGCCGCTCAACACGAAGCGATGCGTGCGGTCGTCATCGGCGATCCGCTTCTCCAGGAAGGGATCGGTATCGTTCAGCCGGTTCGTGCGCGAAATCAATTTGGACCATTGGTAGCTTCCGACTGCCTGAAAGCTCTCCGAAAAGCGCTTTTCCACGCGGAAGGCAAGCATGTGAAAGTAAGAGCTGCCTTCATTGCGCTGGTCAACGGAGATGCTGCTGTATTGCGGATAAGGACGCAGCAATTCCTGCCGCTGGATAGTGCTGCCGTTTCGCGTGGTTCCAGGGAGCAGGTTGGCAAAAGGATTGGTCACATTGGCGGTGTTGCGGTCAATCACCGCCTGGTCGCGTGTGGTCAGCGTGCTCAAGAACTGTCGCGGGATGAAATTGAATCCCCCAAAGTCCACCGGGATGTGCACGGCGTGGTTGCCGATGTAGCCGATCTCCATCACTGTGTTGCGGGTGAGCTCGCGCTGGATACTGAAGCTCCAGCGGATGGAATAGGGATTGCGCTGGTCCCGGTCCCGGAAGCGGATGCCCTGGCCCAGAAACGTATCCCTGCCCAACTGGGAGCCGGTGGGAGCCTTGATCCCGTCGCGGAAGGGGTTGCTGAGTGTGTCGTAAGGAGTCAGCAAACCGTCCAGCGTATTCACGAAGTTGCTGGTCTGGCTGAAACCCGATTGCTGGTTGTTGACGGCGCTGGCGCCGCTGCTGGCGAAGAAGACGCCGATCCCGCCGCGAACCACGTTCTTGCCTCCTAGCAGGTTGGGCTTCCAGGCAAAGCCGAAACGCGGGCTGAAATAGCCGTGCGTGTCATAGACCGCTTCGTTCCCGGCGCCCGCAAAGAGCAATCCGCCATTCACCTGGAACTGACTGGCCGGAAGCTCGGGGATGGGAGCCGCGGAGTAGGCGGCCTTGGCCGCCGCGCTGATGCTGCTCGCGGTGGTGAAGTCGAATCCCCGCACGGTGCGGTTGAAACGCTCCGTGGTGGGGAAGTCCCGCTCGTAGCGCACGCCCAAGTTGAGCGTTAGTTGCGGCGTGACGCGCCAGTCATCCTGGGCAAAGACGGCGAAATATTTCGACTGCATCAGGCGCGAAGCGTTAATGGCAAACGTCCCGCTGGTGGGCAAACCCAGCAGAAACGAAGCCAGGTCCTGGCCGAGAGGAGCGGCGCTGGCATTATCCAGCGGCCCGCGGGTCCAGTTCTCGCGGAAAACGTACTGGCCGCTGGAATTGCCGAAGCTGTAGGAGGCTTCGCGCGCTTCGCGAATGTCGCCTCCGAACTTGAGAGTGTGCTTGTTCCTCACTTTGGTGAGCGTGGTGAAGACCTGAAACGTGTCGTAAGGCGTAACGTCACCGCCGTTATCTCCCAGATCGGTGAATTGATTGAGATCGACGATCGGCAAAACCAGCTTGGCGGAGTAGGTTTTCAGCGCGGCGGGAAATCCCAGTGTCGTGTAATCGAAGCCGTCGCTGGGCTTCTGGTTGCTCTCCGTGAAACGAGTCCAGTTCAGACGCGTGTTCAGGACGAGGGTGGGAGTGAGAGTGTAAACGTCATCCGCGGTGGTTCCCCAGTTGACCCGGCCCAGAAAGTTTCCCGAGGCGATGTTCTTGAAGCGGTTGCCGCGGTCTTCCACGCGGTAATTGTGCCGGAAGTCATAGAACAGCTTGTGGCGATCGCTGAAATTGAAATCCAAACGACCGAGCTGGCTGTTGAAAGTGTCGGAGCGCGTGGTCGCGGCCAGATAGTTGTCCTGCCCGTCGGCCCTTCCCGGCTGGTTCGGCGCGGGATAGTAGTCCAGATACTTCAAGGCGATCGAGTTCAGCAACGGCGTTGGAATGATGTTGTTGGCAAAGGGCTGGCGGCGCACGCGCGAGCCTTCCCGGACTCCGGTCAGCGGATTGAAGATCTGGTAGTTGCTGTTGACGGTCAAGAGCTGCGAGAAATCCCCTTTTCGCTCGGCTGCCGTCGGCACGGTGCTGGTGAGGGACTCCGGCTGCGCGTCTTTGATCCCTTCGTAGGCCACGAAGACGAAGATCTTGTTGCGCCCGTCGTAGAGCTTGGGCACGAAGAGGGGTCCGCCGGCGGTTGTCCCCCACTGGTTATAACGGCTCACGGTCTTCTTCAAGCCCGCCCGGTTGGTGAAGAAAGGAGTGCCGGCCAACGCCGAGACCTGGTTGAACTCATAGGCGCTGCCGTGGAAGGTGTTGCTCCCGCCTTTCATCACTACGTTGACCGTGCCTCCGCCCGTGTGCCCATACGCGGCGTCGGACTGGAACACTTCTACCTTCACTTCGGTGACAGTGTCCACGGGAGGGTTGTAGGCTACGCGTCCGTTCCGGGTGTTGTCAGGGACGCCGTTTACAAGCAGCTCATTTGTGGAGTTGGGCGCGCCTCCCATGGAGAAGCCCGATGGGCCGGCGTTGTCAAAGGGACGTTGGAACTTGGGATCGCTGGTCGCGGTCACGCCGAATGCGAGTTGCGCCAGGGACAGAGGCGTTCGCCCGTTCATGGGCATGTTCTCGATCTGTCGCGAATTGATGACCTGCCCGGTGGCCGCCGTGGCCGTCTCCAGGAGCGGAGTTTCGGCGGTCACGGTGATGCTTTCACTCGCAGACCCGACCTCCAGAGTAATGTCCAGCCCCAGGCGTTCGCCGGTGCTGAGCTTCACACCGTCCCGCTGGTAGCGCTTGAAGCCGGTGATCTCCGCGGTCAGCCGGTACGTTCCAGGAGTCAAATAGGGAAGCGCATACTGGCCATCCGCGCTGGAAACCGTTTCTGCCCTGGCCTGGGTATCCTGATTGACCACGGAAATTTTCACGCCCGGAATAACCGCGGCGGAAGTGTCCGAGACGCGGCCGCTCAGCGTGGCGCGAAATTCCTGCGCGGCAAGAAAATGACTAAGACAAAAAGCGAGAATCAGCCCCAAACAACGACGTTGCATAACGCCTCCTCTTGACGATCAGCATCGTTGATCCCACCCCAGTTGGGCTGATGGTACCGTTTCGACGGTTCGTCGTCAACTAGGTTCGCCAGTTTGTGAGCACAAGACCTGCACCGGTTCTCTGAATCGCTTCGAAATCCGCGATGTTGCCTGTCACGAGGGGCATCTGAAGCCGAACCGCCACGGCAGCAATCAGGCAGTCGGGCAATTGGAGGACCGATCCCTGCTTCCTTGCCGTTGCTCGCGTTATCGCCGCTGAGACATAGTCGTCAGCAAGCGGCGTAATCTGTTCATTCTGGTCCAGCCACACCGTGACCTTTTTCAATTGGCTCGATGCTGACTTTAGCTGCAAGCCGTACACGATTTCATGAATGGTGATGCTGGTGAAGGTAAATCTCCCGAATTCCTGGGCGTAGCGGGCGGCGTATTCGCAAACAGCTCGATTGTGTCCCTTGAGATACTCCGACAAAGTGTCGGTATCTAGGAGGGACTTAACCATCGCTCATAGCACGGAGGAAAGCCGGGTCGGCCGCTTTCTCTCCTCGTAAGCCATGGCGACCACTTCATCAAGCAAGGCAGAATCTTCCAGGCTGCCAAACATTCCGAGTCCTTCTTCGAACAGTCCCTTGGGTGGGGTTCCGGACGGCTGGCGCGCGATCAAGACTTCCCGAATCAGATCCGAAGGCTGCATGCCTTTCGCATGGGCCTCGGCGCGGTACGCCTCTTCGACCTGCGGCGGAAGATCTACGCTCAAGCTCATGACCTCAGTTTACTCCGCGGGTCGGTCAAAGTCACCTGCAAAACCGCCGCGGCGTCAATTCCCCCTTT
>CAZRND010000173.1:0-11309 GCA_964601345.1 uncultured Acidobacteriota bacterium
TTTTTTGAGGCGATCTCTTTAGGCGGTTTGGTTGTGGGTTACTTGCTGGCGGCGTGGGAGTACCATGTCGTGGCCAATTGGTTCGCGCCTTACGTGAAGTCAGAGTGGGTCGCCGACATCATTGGGTTCATCCTCATTCTGCTTGCGGTCATGATTCTGGCAGGAATTATTGGGCGGCTGGTGCGTTGGATGCTGAAGGAGGCGGGGCTGCGCTGCGTGCTCGGCCAGACCATCCTCGACTTCCCGGCGCCCGACGCCAAGACGCCCGCGGACGGCCTGGCGCGCACGGAAAAGTTTTTGGCGCGCTTCAAGAGCGATCCGCTGGTGACGGCGGCCGTCGCTCCGCACTCCGCCTACACCTGTTCGGAGCAGACGCTGCGGCAATCGCACGCCCTCGCTCGGAAATACGACGCGCCGCTGGTCATTCATGTCGCCGAGACGGAGACGGAGATCCAGACGGTCGAGAAGAAGACCAATGCATCTCCCACCGCCTATCTCGACTCCCTGGGATTGCTGAAGCCCCGCACGCTGGCGGCGCATTGCGTTTGGGTATCGCCGGCCGACATTGCCCTGCTGAAAAAGAACAACACCGGCGTGGCCCACAATCCTTCGAGCAACATGAAACTTTCGAGCGGCGCGGCCCCGGTCGTCGAGATGCTCGAAGCCGGCATCGCCGTCGGACTTGGAACCGACGGCGTGGCGGGATCGAACAACGACGTGAACATGTTCGAAGAGATGGACCTGGCGGCCAAGCTCGCCAAGCTCATCCGCAAGGATCCGCGCGCCCTGCCCGCGCAAAAAACTTTGGAAATGGCGACCATCCTCGGAGCCAGAGCTCTCGGGATGGAGCAGGAGATCGGATCGCTCGAAACCGGCAAGCGCGCCGACCTGATCACGGTGCGGCTCGACGCGCCCCACGCCGTGCCCATGTACAATCCTTACTCGCAATTGGTGTACGCTTTGAAAGCCTCCGACGTCGAGGACGTCGTTGTGGAAGGGCGCGTGATCATGCGCGCGCGCCGCATTCTGACGCTCGATGAAGAGAAAATCAAAGCGGCGGCCCGGCAAATAGCCGAACAAATCCGGAAACAAAAACCCTAAATACCATCCCTTAATGGGCTAATTCCCAAACCGGGAATCCTTGAATTGTGCTACAGTGACTGTGTTTTCAAGCAATTCACGTTATTGGCCCCGCATTTGCACTTCTGGTTGTCCATGAATGCATTAGCGGAGCCGCTCGAGCTTGAGGAGGAACTTGCAGCCGAGGAGCCGGTGCATGTCCTGATTGTGGATGATCAGGAGATCATCCGGGAATTGTGCACGGACATAGCCGACTCGCTCGGATATCGGGTCTCGATGGCAGCGGATGGCGAGGAAGCCCTGGCGGCACTCGAGCGGGGCCACGTCGACGTCCTGATGGCCGATCTGAAGATGCCCGGCATGGGCGGGATGGAGTTGCTGGATCGCGTCAAGCAAGCCTCCCCCCAGACGGAAGTCGTGATCATGACGGCCTTCGGGAGCATCCCGTCGGCGGTGCAGGCCATGAAGCTGGGCGCCTTCGATTACCTGACCAAGCCTTTTCACACCGAAGAGGTCAAGTTGCTGCTCGAGCGAATCGTCAAGAGGCTGGAGCTGGTGAGCGAGAACCGGGTCTTACGAGAGCAGGTCAAACACGGCGGGTATGGGCAGCTTCTCGGCGCCTCTTCGGCGATGCAGAAGCTCTTCAAGCTGATCGTCAAAGTCAGCCAGAGTCACTACCCGGTGCTGATCCAGGGCGAGAGCGGCACGGGCAAGGAACTCGTGGCGCGCTCGATTCACGAGAGCGGGCCGCTGGCCAGCCGTCCGTTTCTGCCGGTGGACTGCGGAACGCTCGTGCCCACGCTGATCGAGAGCGAGCTCTTCGGCTACGTGCGCGGAGCATTTACCGGCGCGGTGCGCACCAAGGAAGGCCTTTTCGAATCGGCGCGGGGCGGAACCGTCTTCCTCGATGAGATCGGCGAGCTGCCGGTCGACCTGCAAGCCAAGCTCCTGCGGGCGCTGCAGGAAAAGGAAATCCGGCCGGTGGGCAGCAACCGGCGGGTCAAAATCGATCTCCGCATCATCGCCGCGACCAACCGGGACCTCGATCTCGCGATCCAGCAAGGGTCTTTTCGCAAGGACCTCTATTTCCGCTTGAACGTTGTCAGCGTCCGCCTGCCGCCCTTGCGCGAGCGCAAGAGCGACATTCCCCTGCTGGTGAGCCATTTTCTGGACAAGTTTGCGCCGAAGGGACGGCCGCGTCCGACGCTCTCTGAAGAGGCCATGCATCGCCTGATGGGCTACGAGTGGCCCGGCAACGTGCGCGAGCTCGAGAACTGCATCGAGCGCGCGGTGGCGCTCGGATCGGGACCCGTGCTGCAGAGCGCGGACCTCGCCAGCAACCTGCAGCACCATCGCCCGGTTTGGGCATCGTTCCCCGCGCAGCCGGGTCCGGTGTTGACCGAGCTTCCGGTGTCCGGCTCGTCGGACGGCGGCGTTGTGCCCCTACGCGATCTCGAAAAAACGGCCATTCTCCGCGCCGTGGCTGAAGCCGGCGGCGACAAGCTGCTGGCGGCCCGCATGCTCGGCATCGGGAAGACGACGCTTTACCGGAAGTTGAAGGAGTACCAGAGTCCGCAATGAGATTCCCGGAGCTCCCCCATGACGGAATCGGGACAGACAAAACGGAACTCGGAAGATCGCTTCTCCACTCTCTGCAAGGACCTCGGATTCTCTCAGGGCATGCTGCTGGTGCGAAGCTCGACCGGCGCGCTTGAAGTTTCGAAACGGCACGGGCTGAGAATCGACTCGCCCGCCGTCCTCAAATGGGCCGAGGCGTGGTGCGAGGAACACGCCACTCCGGCGCTGCTCTCCTCCAAGCAAATGACGGGCGCAAGCTGGAGCGCCGGGCAACTCGCGGCGCATCCGTTGCACCTCGACGGGGAGACGTTCGGCCATCTCTTTGTCGAGGCGCGCAAAGGAGCCCTCAACGGCGCGGGCCAATCGCTGGCGCGAACATTGACGCTCGAGGTCGAAGCCGCGCGCCTGCACGACCGGCTGGCGCGGCTCTCGCGCGTGGCCGCGCTCGGAGAGCTGGTGTATCACGTCGCGCACGAGATCAATAATCCGCTCACTACGGTGGTCGGCTATGCCGAGTTGCTCGCCGACCGGACCGCCTCATCGGCTGTCAAGCCGATGATCTCCCGCCTCAAAGACGAGGCCGAGCGCGCCCTGGGAATCGCTCGCAACGTCCTCGGCCTGACCCACGATCGGGAAGAGAAGCAGCCCTGTCACCTGAACGCGATTCTGCTGCGCGCCCTCGCGCTGAGGCAATACGCGCTCGAAGTGGCGGGAATCAAGGTCGAAACGGACCTGCATCCCGGCCTCTCTCCGGTCGAAGGCGTACCGGGAAAGATGCAGCAGGCCTTCCTGAACATCATCATCAACGCCGAGCAGGCCCTCGAGGGCTCTTCGCGAAAAGGAAGCGGGTTGCTGCGCCTGTGGAGCACGCCCGTCGGGAGCGATTCCGTCGAAATCTGCATCTCCAACAACGGGCCCGCCATTCCGTCGCGCCTGCTCGAAAAGATTTTCGATTCCTTCTATACCAGCAAGCCGCCGGGCGTCGGCACCGGACTGGGCCTGGCGATTGCGCGAGCGGCCGTGGAAGCGGCCGGCGGCGACATTCACGCCGAGAATTGCCATCCCGGCGTGCTGTTCCGCATCCGGCTGCCGGTCGTCCCTTTGCTCGAGGAGACCGCGGCGTCATCCTCGAGTGAAACAGGCGGCAAGAGCCTGCTCGCCGGACGCCGCCTGCTCGTGGTGGAGGATGAAGCGCCGATCTCGCAGCTCATTCAGGACGTCTTCCGAGGTGAAGGATGCCTGCTGACCTGTTGCGGAACGGCCGAGGAGGCCGCCGCGGTGCTCCGCGGCCATCAGTTCGACGGCCTGCTCTCCGACCTGAAACTCCCCGGCCTGGGCGGCCAGTGGCTCTTTGACCATCTTCGCAAAGCAAATCCCTCCCTCAGCCGGCGCGTTCTCTTCATCACCGGCGATACGGTCAGCAAATCCACGGTGGCGTTTCTCGAACGAACCGGCCGGCCGGTTCTGTCGAAGCCCTTCCACGTCGCCGAATTGAAAAGCGCGGTCGAGGACCTGCTGAATGCGAACGAGGTGGCGGTGACGAAATGACCGCCGTTCCAAAAGCGCGGCGCGTCCTTCTGGTCCTGGACCATCACTCGCGATCCACGGCCGAGAAAGCGCTCGCCGGGTCTTCTTGGCGGAGCGAATGGGCGGTCGCCTCGGCGGAGGCGATCTCGCTGCTCGAAGTCCGGCGCTTCGACGCCATCCTGACGCAGAACGATCTTCCCGACTCCACCGGCCCGGAGTTGCTGCAGCAGGTGCTCGGCCTCCGCCGCAGACTCCCGGTCATCTTTCTGACTCGGCCGGGCGGCGAAAAAGAAGTGGCCGCGGCGCTCGACCGCGGCGCAGCGGGCTACGTCGTGGAGGGAAACAGCCTGCCGGTGTTGCTGTCCTCGGTTCTCGATCGCGCCGTCAGCGCCGAGCGCAGCCGAGAGCTCGAGCGGCGCGGCCGCGACTTGCAGCATCGCACCGAGCTGCGCGCTCTGGCAACTGCCCTGCGCCATGAATTGAATAATCCCTTGACGGGAATCCTCGGCAACGCCGAAATGGGACTCGCCACTCCGAGCCTTCCCGCCGCATTGGACCACCGATTCCGCAACGTGGCCCGCATGGCCGAGCAGATTCGCGATGTGCTGTCGCAACTCGAAGCATTCCCCGATCACAAGCCGCGCTTGCTCGAAGTCGTCGGGGAGAATTGACGCGTGGTTTGGTAAGCTGGATGCTTGCGCATCGCCCTGGACGCGACCTACGCGCTCGACCCGGAGCCCACCGGCGTAGCCCGTTATTCCCAGCGCCTGATCGCGGCGCTCGAAAAGGCGGGATCTTTCGACATCACGCTGACGGCCCGCTCCCATCGATTCCCCGCCCTGCGGCGCGCGTATCCGGCGTCACGATTTCGTCGTCGTTTGATCCAGGAGCCGCTCAACCTGCTACTGCCGCGCAACGTGGACCTGTTTCACGGCCTGAACCAGCGCCTGCCGCGCTACAAATTCCGGAAACAGGTGGTCACCATTCACGATCTGTTCGTTCTGTCGGGCGAGCCCTATTCGACCAATGACTTTCAAAAACGATTCTCCGAGTTCCTTATCGACGCGGTGCGCCGCGCGGACGCGTTTATCACCGTCTCTGCCGCGACTCGCGACGATCTGGTGCGGCGGCTGAACGTCGATCCGGCGCGAATCACGGTCGTGCATCACGGGATTGATCCAGTGCCATCGCGAACTCGGGTCCGGGCCGACCCGCCCTTTCTTCTCTCGGTCGGCGCCGTGCAGGTACGCAAGAACACCCTCGCCGCCGTGCAGGTCATCGAGCGCCTGCCGAAACCGGTGCGCCTGAAAATTGCAGGCGGGTCCGGGTTTGGAGCAAACGAAGTAATGGACTACGTACGAAAGAACAACCTCGCCGACCGGATCGACTTTCTGGGACACGCCGACGAAGAAACGCTCGACCGCCTCTACCAGGAGGCGTCGCTCCTGATCTTCCCCTCGCTCGATGAAGGCTTCGGATTTCCCGTCATCGAGGCGATGGCGCGCGGGCTTCCGGTGGTCGCCGCGTGGGCGGGCGCGATTCCCGAAATCTCGGGCGATACCGCCTTGCTCGAAGACCCCCGCGACGTTGCCGCGCTCGCCGCGTCCTGCAAGCGCGTTTTGGACGACCCCGCGCTCGCCGCGGACCTGAGTGCACGAGGACGCACACAGGCCGCCAAATTCACCTGGGAGCGCGCCGCCAGAGAGACGATTGCGGTGTACAATAGGGTGTTAGGTCTCTAGTTTCCCCCCTAGGACTGCGATTTATGCGTCTACGGCTCCTGCTGGTCCTGACGCTCGCCTCCGCGGCGCTCTCCGCCGGTACGGGAATCCATAATCTCGAGCTGGTGGGCAAGCTGCCCCTCGGAGGATTTAACGCCGACGTCTGGGTCCACGGCAACTTCGCCTATGTCGGAAGTTGGGGAAGCGGATCGCTCTGTCCGGCGACGGGCGTGAAGGTGGTCGATCTCTCCGACCCGGCGTCGCCGAAGCTGTCGGCTCGGATCGCTGCACATCCCAACACCACGGCGGAAGACGTAGTGGTTCGCCACGTGGAGAATGCTTTCTTCCGCGGCGACCTGCTGGCGGTCGGCTTGCAATCCTGCGTTCTGTCGCAGGCGGCGCAGAG
This sequence comes from uncultured Acidobacteriota bacterium, assembly GCA_964601345.1. Classification (GTDB taxonomy): domain Bacteria; phylum Acidobacteriota; class Terriglobia; order JAJPHL01; family JAJPHL01; genus CAZRND01. The sequence goes on from CAZRND010000173.1 coordinate 6,313, forward strand.
GGGCCTCGAGATTTTTGACGTCACCGATCCGCGCAACCCGAAGTCGCTGGCCTCTTACGATACCGGCAGCGAAAGCCGCGGCGTGCACGAGCTCGACATGGTGGCGCGTCCCGACGGCCGCGTGCTGGTGCTGCTCGCGACCATCACCCGCTTCCGCCTGATCGAAGCAACCAATCCGTCGCGTCCCACGCAGCTCTCCGACTGGAATTTGAGCGAGCGGCTGAACGAGACGCCCTCGTCGTCGAAATTCTGTCATAGCGCTCTGGCTTCCACCGACGGCAACATGGCGATCCTCTCCTACTGGGATGCCGGCGTTGTGCTCCTGGACATCGCCGATCCTTCGACGCCCCGGTTTCTCGGCCGCACGCAGCATGCGCCCGGTGAGCAGCGCAACGCAAACTCGGTGGCGCTCTCGCCCGGCTCGAACCTGATGCTCACCGCCGACGAAGATCTGAATCCCGGCGACAAGTCCGAGGGCTTCAAGGACTGGGGCTATCTGCGCGTCTACGATATTTCCGATCCCGCCGCGCCGAAGCAGCTCAGCGCCTTCATGACCGCGAATGCCCATACGGACGCCGTGACGGGGCCCGCCGACAGCGGCTCCTACACCATCCGCAATCCGGTCCTTACGGACAACCTGGGCTATCTCTCGTGGTACAGCGACGGCATCCGGATCGTTGACTTGGCCGATCCGCGCGCTCCACAAGAGGTGGCGTATTTCGTGCCGCCGGACACGCGCGATCCGTTCGGCGTGTATCCCGCGAAGGCGGAGGTCTGGGGAGTGGTGGTGCAGCCGGAGCGGAGGCTGGTGCTGGCGAGCGACATGAACTACGGGCTGTACGTGCTGCGTCCTCTCGAGCCGAGGCCCTACCGCAGCGGCGTGGTGAACGGAGCGAGCTTCGTCGAGGGTGGCGCGGTCGCTCCGGGAACGATCGCCTCTCTACTGGGCACGCAATTGTCGGGCGCCGAGGCTGCATCGACGGGATCCGAGCTGCGCACGCAACTCGCGGGCACGGTGGTGCGCGTCAACGGAGTTCCCGCGCCGCTCTTATATTCTTCGCCGGGACAACTGAACTTCCTGATCCCTCCCACGATCGAGTTGGGGCTGGCGACGGTGGTCGTGGAGAATCTGGGCCGCGCAGGTCGGGAAATGAGCGTCCTCGTCGCCGAGGCTGCGCCCGGAATCTTCACCCAAACGCAAGATGGAAAAGGGATGGCGGTGGTACAGCGAGTCTCCGACGATTCGTTCGAAATGTACGCCACCGGTCTCGGAACCACGAGCAAGATGCCGGAAGTAAGAATGGCGGGCCGCGCCGCTGAAGTCGTCTCCTTCGCCCCCGTGGCCGGATCCCCCGGTCTCTTCCGGTTCGTCGTGCGGGCGCCGGAAGGTCTCCGCGGTGACGTAGAAGTTGTGATGCTTGCCGGAGGACGTTCCAGCAATTCCGTAGCACTGTCGATCGAATAATCCTTACATCAATTGTTCGAGCAGGCTGGCCAGGTATTCCTCGTCCACGGGACCCGACTTGTAGTTGCGCCCGTTCCAGAACATCCAGAGGCCGATGCGCCGGCCGCCGCCGTCCTTGGGACCTTCTGCCGGACAAAAGTACAAGCCGTGCTCTTCCACGCGGGCGTCGTCGAGGAGTTCCTGGTTGAAAAACCGGACCTCTCCTTGCAGGATGTACGGCTTCCGGAAATTCTCGTTCGAAACCAGCGTCGGCGGAGCTTCGAGCGAGATGAGAAGCATGCGTCCGCGCACGTTCAGCATGAATTGCTGGCGGGATTCTTCGTCCGGGTCGTCGGGCATTTCGGGCGGCACGAGCTGCAGCGGATCGTCCTGGATGTAGACGTTGAGGCGCTCCACAAAACGGCGGCAAATCTCGTGCAAGCTGCGCGCGGCCAGGTCGCGCTGATGGAAAATTTCCTGGCGGCGCTGCGCGGCGGCTTCATCCTTACGGCGCAGGTCTTCGATTTTCTGTCCCAGCCGCCGGAAGCGGTCCTCTGCCATGGGCGAAATGCTAACACAATTACGCCGGCGAATGACGCGCCACGTAGCCGTGCATCAAGAGGAAGAACCAGAGCATCACCACTTCCGAGTCTCCAAAGCTGTACTCGAAAAATCCTGCCGCGAGAAAGGCGATCGTGGCCGCCGCGGCGCCGCGCGACAGGTAGACCCAGGCTTCGGATGCGGCCCGCCGCGCCAGCCGGATCTGGTCGCGCAAAGCCGCGGCCATGAGCCACAGAAACGCGGCCAGCGCAGGCAAGCCGCGCTCCGCGGCGATCTGCAGGTAATTGTTGTGGAGATGCCCGTACCAGGCGGGCGGCAAATACTGGTCCGGCCGGTAGCGGTTGAACTCGTATTGCGCGCCGTCCGGTCCGACGCCGGTGAACGGCCGGTCCTTGATCATGGCCCAGCCGGTTTTGTACATCAGCAAGCGGGCTTGAACGGAATTGTCGTCGGCGTGCGGAACAAAGGACCGGGCCCGCCGCTGCAGCCACTCTGGAGCGACCAGGTACAGCAGCAGGGCGCACACCGGAATCGCCAGAATCCACCAGCGCCGCTTTTCCCACAACAGATAGACCAGTCCCGCCAGGCATCCGAGCCAGACTCCGCGCGTGAAAGCGAGCAGCAGACCAATCACGATCAGCAACACCGCTCCCCAACCGGCGGCGAGCACCCACCGCGGAGGCTGTTTCAAGGAAAACAGCCAGGCGAGCAGGATCATCAACACCAGCATCTGCTCGCCGCTATATGTCATCCAGTGGCCCATGAAGCCGGTCACGCGACTGAGCGTATAAGCGAGATAGAACTCCTGTCCTTCGTTGCGCAGCCGGACATAGGTGGCGGCGAACTCGAACATACTCACCACCGCGGCCACGCCCGCGGCGGCGAACATGGCCTTCACCGCCCATTCGCTTTGCCGGATCTTGCGGATCAGCGTGTAGCCCACCAGGATGATGACGAAGACGTAGAATTTTTTGATTTGCGGCAAGCCGCGCGCCGTGTTGCCCGCGCGCATCAGCGACAGCAAGGTCCAGACGACGTAGAACGCCAGCGGCTTCCAGAGCGGGCTGGGCTCCAGCTTCTCGCGGGAAAGCAGGAAAGCCGCCAGGGAGACTCCGACGAGGATTTGGCTGACGGCGATCGAGAACAGGATGCTGACACTCGCCAAGGACATCAGCAATGCGGCGGCCTGGAAGAGGGTCATTTCTTTCGGCCTTCTTCGGCCCTGCTGTACGAACCCAGGACGCGCAGAAAGTCGGTAAGCTCCTCGAGATGGCGCAGGGCGTTGCGGCAGCGCGGCTCGCCCGCCCGGCCCAGGAAATCGAGATAGAACAAATATTCCCACGGACGGCCGTGCAGCGGCCGGGATTCGATCTTCGTCAGGCTGATATCGCGCAGCGCGAAAACGGCCAGGCACTTGAACAATCCGCCGGGCACGTTGCGCGTCGTGAACACGATCGAGGTCTTGTTGGCCGCTTCCATGGGAAAACCGCGGCGCGACCGCGCCAGCAGGAAGAAGCGGGTGAAGTTCTTCTTGTCGTCTTCTAGACCGCGCTTCAGGATCCGCGCGCCGTAGATGGGAACGGAAGCCGCCGGCGCGATGGCCGCCGCGTCGGGCAGGCGTTCTTCCATCAGCATCTTGACGCTGCCGGCCGTGTCGTAAAAGGGCACCGCCTGGATGCGGCTGTGCCGGCGGAAAAAGTTCCGGCACTGGTTCAGCGCCACCGGATGCGAGAAGACTCGCCGCACGCTCGAGAAGGGCACTCCCGGCGCCACGATCAGATTGTGCACGATGCGGACATTCGTCTCCGCCACGATCGGCAGCCGGTAGCGCAGCAACAGATCATAGTTTTCGTGCACCGATCCGGCCAGGCTGTTCTCCATCGGCACGACGGCCCGGTCTACTTCGCCGTGATCCAGGGAGCGGAAGACCTCTTCGAAGCTCGGACAAGGGGCCAGCTCCAACTTTGCGCCCAGCAATCGGCGGGAGGCTTCCTCGCTGAACGCTCCGCGCTCGCCTTGGAATGCGACTCTCATGCGGCCACCGGAAAGAAATTCATAGGCAAAGGAAAATATTACGCCACTTCCGGTCTTTCCGTCCGGGCATCTTCAACAATCGCAATCCTGGGGATTATGGCCGACGCCGTGCTCTATGAGGTGCGGCGGGGCTCCCGGCCTGACTCCGCCGCGGCCTGCGGGCGGGGGCAATGCTCCTTCCCGCAGGTCCGACTCATGATAATGTAAGCCGCATGCAGCCGGTTCCGAAGAAGGTCCGCGTTCTGGTGATCGAGGATCACGTGATCTTCCGCCAGGGGCTGGTGGAGATCCTCAACAACGAGAAGGATCTGACCGTGGTCGGAGAAACCAGCCGCGTGGACGAGGCCATTCCCATTTTGACCGGGTCGAAGCCGGACGTCCTGGTTCTCGAGCTTCGCCTGCCGGGAGAGGACGGCCTGCATTTTCTCCCGCGCGTTCCGAAGATCAGCGAGTCCACTCGCTGCGTCGTTCTCTCGAACTCGAACAACGAGCGCGATGTCGTGGAATCGGCCCGCCTGGGCGCCCGCGGGTACCTGCTCAAGAGCACGCCCACCGCTCAAGTCCTCTCCTGCATCCGCGCCGTGGCCGGCGGGCAGATCTGGATGGAGACGCAGCACATGGAGATGATCCTCACGTCGCTGCGCGAGGGCGGGCGGCGCGGATCGACGCATCCCCTGCGCCTCTCGCGGCGCGAGAAAGACGTGGTCTCTTCCGTGCTTTGCGGACTCCGCAACAAGGAAATTGCCGCCGAACTCAACATCAGCGAGAAAACGGTGAAGAACCATCTCTCCAAGATCTTCGACAAGCTGGGCGTCTCCGACCGTCTCGAGCTGGCCCTCTACGTTTTGGACAAAAAGCTTCTCTCCGAACCGACGGAATCAGAGTAAACGACGGGCCTCGCCGAACCGGTCCGCGTCAAATTCCAGACCGTCGCCCGTGTCCGCGGGCGACACTTGCG
>CAZRND010000174.1:0-11234 GCA_964601345.1 uncultured Acidobacteriota bacterium
CGGGCGGCAGTGTGATTGGATCGACGATCATGCCGCTCTCGCTGCGTTTCACCTGGTCCACTTCGCGGGCCTGCCGTTCGATGGACAAGTTGCGATGGATGACGCCTAGCCCTCCCTGTTGCGCCAGGGCGATGGCCAAGTGCGACTCGGTCACCGTGTCCATGGCCGAGCTCAGGATGGGGATGTTCAGCGTGATGCCGCGCGTCAACCGCGTGCTGGTTTGCGCTTCGGCGGGCAGGATGGAAGATCGTGCGGGAACCAGCAAAACGTCGTCGAAAGTGAGGGCTTCCGGCAGATGTTTGTCAACCATGAAGTATTGTACCAGATTCCGATTAGAAAATTTCCGCCGTATGGGTCAACGCGTCCTGCAGCCGGGTCGCGGTTTTCTCGATCTGGTCGGCTTTGTCCTTGAGGCCCCGGTTCTTCGTCTCGGCGATGAATTCGGTGAGCACGTCGAATTGCCGCCGCCCTTCGTACAGCAGCCAGATGAGCGAATCGTAGTGCGGTTTCCAGAGGTATTCGTTGGTCTTCTTCTTTTCGTACTGCGCCATCTCGTCGGTGATGCAAGCCAGAATCCCCACCGTGTGGCGGATGTGGCGGTTGAAATCGGCGCGGAAAGTGCGTTCCGATTCCGTGATCTCCATCGCCAGAGAGCGTACTTCCCAGTCCTGCACGTTGACCACGGAATGTGGCAGCGGAATCTGCCGGACCGTGTTGCCGCCAGAGGCCCGCGCGAACGCCGCCATGCTGGTGATGAGGGCGCGGACTTTCTGTTCCTGGTGCGTGATGGAGATGCCCAGCTTCTTCATCCGCTCGATCGGATCAGCGGTCTCGTCAGGCGGCGGAGGCGGCGCTTCTTCTTGGCGCGGTGCGGACGCCGCGGCCGCGGCGGCGCTGGCGGCCGATCCGGGCGCCGGTCCCTTCAGCTTCTTGAAGTCCGTGGCGGTGTAGCGATAGTCCTTATCGGCCAGTCCCGACGCCAGGTCCCGCGCCTGCGCCGCGGCTTCATTGAAGAGCCGGTCGAACTTTCTGCCGAAAACCAGGTTGTAAGTGACGACTGCGGTGAGGACCTTGGGATGAAAGAACTCGTCCTTGAATCCCTGCTTGATCTCGCGGCCACGGGCGATGAGTCCCGAGGAAGAGAGCTGCTCGAAATTGCTCTTGCCGAGAATATCGTCGAGCAGTTCGGTAAGCTCGGTGGTCAGGTTCCAAGCCGTATCGCTTAGCTCCGGACTGGGCAGCCCGGCCAGCAGCGTTTGAATCTGTTCATCGACGTTGCCCAGCTCACCACTCTGCGCCTGGCGGCTCTTGAAGATGTAGGTGAGCACCCAATCGAGCCGCTCCTGATCGGCCTCGCCGCGGTTGGGCTTGGTGCAGATGAACAGCACCAGTGCATGCAAGGCCATCTCCACGGGCTTGTTCTTTTGGATACCAGTGCGAAGAACCGGCGCGGTGGCGCACAAATCGAGAAGGCCGAGCCAATTCGTGAGTTCCGCGGGAAGCGGTTCCGGGATCTTGCTGTCGTCATGGACCGCGGCCTTCACGCCCTCGGGAATCGGAATCGGGCCGCCGACCTGCGTTTCAACCACATCCAGAAGCAGCTTGTGAAGGAGTGAGAACTCCAGTTTGTTGACCAAGGCCGCCATGCGACCCCATGATATTATGAAAAATCTTCGATGTCGCAACAAACTCCAAAGAAACGCGGTGCTGCGACTCGGGCGGTTCATGCCGGAGAACGCCAGGCGCCCGCCGATTTCATTCCCGTAACGACGCCGATTCACAGCACGTCAGCCTTCGTCTACGACAAGATCGAGACTATCGACCAGATCGCCGGCGGCGAGCGCACCGGCTTCACCTATTCGCGTCATGACAATCCGACGACGGCGTGCCTGGAAGAAGCCGTCGCGGCTCTCGAAGAAGCGGATTTGGCGGTGGCCTTCGCGTCAGGAATGATGGCCGTCCACATGGCCTTGATGGCCGCGGGCGCCGTCGCGGGATCGAGAGTGATGGCGGCGCGCGATCTCTACGGCGTCACCTTCAAGCTGCTTGTCGATGTCTTGGGAACGAACAAGGCCGACATTCGCTTCGTGGACGCGCAGGACCTCGGCGTGCTGACGAAGGAGCTCGATGAATTCAAGCCCGCCGTTCTGCTGGTGGAATCGATTTCGAATCCGTTGCTGCGCATCGCCGACCTCGAAGGGATTTGCGCCGCGGCGCGCGCCCGCAATTGCCGCGTCATCGTCGACAGCACCTTTGCCACGCCCGTGCTGGTGCGGCCGCTCTCCTGTGGCGCGGACTTTGTGGCGCACAGCGCCACAAAGTACTTCGGCGGCCACGGCGACCTGACCGGCGGCATCGTGGCGACTCGCGAGGAGTTCCGCAAGACGATCAAGTATTACTCGCGGCTCATGGGCCCCGTGCTCGGACCGTTCGAGGCTTGGCTGGCCCGGCGCGGTTTGAAGACGCTGCCTTTGCGGATGGAACGCCATTGCACGAACGCCGCCGTCGTCGCCGCCTGGCTGGAGAAACATCCGCGCGTGGCCCGCGTCAATTATCCGGGACTCGCGTCGCACCCCGATCACGCTCTCGCTGGGAAGCTTTTCCAGGGGCTTTATGGCGGCAACGTTTCTTTCGAAATCAAGGACGCGGGAAGGGAAGAGGTCTTCCGCTTCATGAACGCGCTGCGCCTTTGCGTGAAGGCCACCAGCCTCGGCGACGTCCATTCGATGGTGCTTTACCCGGCGATCTCGTCGCATCGCGACGTCGCGCCCGCGATGCGCCGCCGCCTGGGCATTCCGGATAACCTGGTTCGAGTGTCTGTGGGAATCGAAGACTCAGACGATATTCTGGAAGACCTGCAGCAGGCTCTGGCCGCCTAGGCTCGCCGGACCACTTCCGCTTCCGCGGCCTGCCGCGCGGCGTGAATCTGGTCCACATCGCCCATCACCACGATCACGCACTTGCCTTTGATGACGAACGAGTCGTGCGGGTTATAGAGAAACTCATCGACGCCCGCGTCGCGCACCGCCAGACATCCCAGGTTGTGCTGCTCGCGGATCCCCAATTCGCCGAGCGAGTGTCCGACCCACATGGAGTGAAAGGGCACCTGAATTTCTTCGATGCGATACGTCTGCGCGCGGTCGCGCAGCATCGTATCGAGGAAGTTGACCACGTGCGGCCGGATCATTTCGGAAGCCAGGCGCATTCCGCCGATGGAGTTGGGCGAAACGGTGGAGCTCGCTCCGGCGCGCAGCATCTTGTCGGCCATCTTGCTGTCCACGCAGCGGGCCACGATGCGCACGTTCGGATGCTTTTGCCGGACGGTGATCACGACCACCAGATTGTCCTTGTCGGCGGGCAGGGCGGAGACGACGCCTCCGGCGCGCTCCAAGCCGGCCATCTCCAGCACTTCTTCGTCGCTGGCGTCGCCGGCAATCACCGGACAGTCGCCGATCATGAGCGTGACCCGCTCCAGGCGCTGAGGATTGTTGTCGATGACCACCAGCTCCCGGTGCGTTTTGTGCATCTCCTCGATCACGCGCAAGCCGGTGTTTCCCGCGCCGCAGACGATCACGTGATTGCGCAAGGCTTTAATGCGCTTGAGCATTTTTCTTCTCCAGAACAAGTTCTTCAGATCGCCTTCCACGATGAAAGCGGTGGCGATGGAGAACACATACAGCATAATGCCCAATCCGAAGATGAGGACGAAGATGTTGAAGATGCGCAACGCCGGAATGTGGGCGGTGTCCACAATCTCGCCGTAGCCCACGCTGGTGAGCGAGATGACCGTCATGTACAGGGCGTCGAGCCATGTAACGTTGTTCCCCAGATACTTGTAACCGCACGTTGCGATCACCACCACGCAGCCCAAAGCGATCAGCGCGTTCCTCAGCCGTTGGCGTGTGTCCATGCTTCGTCAGTTGAGTATAGATCAAAACCAGTCTGGGAAGCCCTCCCCGTGGTAGGCTGTGCGTCTATGGCCACGTCCACTACTTCCGCCCCGCCGATGAGCATGGATCTGCGGGTGAAGCTCTCCGTGATGATGTTTCTCGAGTTTGCCGTGTGGGGCGCCTGGTTCGTGGTGCTCGGCAATTACCTGGGGCATCTGAATTTCACCAAGACCCAGGTGGGCATCATGTACAGCCTGATCCCGCTCGGCGCGATTCTCTCAACCATGTTCGTCGGCCAGATCGCCGATCGCAACTTCTCGAGCGAACGGCTGATGGCTTTTCTGCATCTGGGAGGCGCGGGGCTTCTCTTCTGGATGGCGCAAATCCAGGACGTCAACCGGTTCACGATGCTGGCGGTGGTGACGCTGGTCTACTCGCTCTTCTACAATCCTACGCTGGCGCTGGCGAACTCTATCGCTTTCGCCCACATTCCGAGCGGCGAACGCGACTTCCCGGGCCTGCGCGTCCTCGGCACCATCGGGTGGATCGCGGTGAATCTGGTCGTTGGCCGCTTTCTTTCCTATACGGACAATTCGCCCTTGCTCTTCGGCGCGGGGATCTCGCTCGCGCTTGGTCTGTTCAGCTTCATGCTTCCGCACACGCCGCCTACGGGGAAGGCGGGCGACTCCATGCCCTTCCTGCGCGCCTTCGGATTGATGAAGGATCCCTCGTTCGCCGTTTTCTTTGGCGTGTCGCTCGTGATCACGATCGTGCTCGCGTTTTATTACAGCTTCACCGGGCAGTTCCTCGAGGAAGGGATGAAGGTGAAGGACGTGGCTTCGACGATGACCATCGGGCAGTGGATGGAGATGCTGATCCTGCCCTTCCTGCCGTTCTTCCTGCGGCGCTTCGGAATGAAGTCAGTGCTGGCGCTGGGGATGTTCTGCTGGGGACTGCGTTACGCCCTCTTCGCCGTGGGATCGCCCTGGGCGCTGGTGCTGATCGGCGTGGCGCTGCACGGTTTCTGCTTCGATTTCTTCTTCGCCGCGGGCTTCATCCACGTGGACAACACCGCGCCGCGCGACATTCGCGCCAGCGGCCAGGCGCTCTTCAGCTTCCTGACCTACGGCGTGGGGATGTACCTCGGCAGTGTCCTTTCCGGCTACGTCGCCGACTTCTACACCGACCCGGCGACGAAGGTCACGAACTGGAGCGCCTTCTGGTCCGTTCCCGCCGCGGGAGTGCTGGTGTCGCTGCTTGTCTTTGTGATGTTCTTCCGGACTCCAGGAAAAGCTACGAGCTAGAGACCGAACCATTCGGCCATCTCTTTGTCCGTCAGCGGCGCGTCCCAGCCTTTCTTGAGCTTGATTGTTCCCCTGGCGCTTCCCAGGACTCGCTTGCCGACATACTCTGGGATCGAGATCGGTACCAGCTTGACTACAGGCTTGCCCGCCTTGGTGATGATGACCTCATCGCCAGCAACGGCCTTCTCAATGAGCTTCGACAGATTGGTCTTGGCCTCAGTGATGGTGAAGAGCATGCGGCTATTATGGCCTAAGTTTAGGTTAGCGAGGCGAACGCTACCGCGCTACTCGAGCGGTTGAATCTTGCTGATGCGAATGACTTCCGGATGGCCGACGATCCGGGAGTTGTCCGCCAGTCCTCCACCCGTCAAGGGGGCGTGAGACGAGCGAGCATCGACGCATTCGTAAGCGTTCATAGACGCGGACGCTAGGCGGAGTATGAAAAACAACATGCTCAATTCTCTGAGGGCTTCTCCAAGTAATCAATGATCAAGACTTTCACAGCCGCCTTTGTAATTCGAAGACTTAGTCCGAGTTGCTGGCGCAATGCGTCGTGGAGAGTCGGCGGGGCCATGAGATCACCCGCTCCTTCAGCGTTCCGTCGTCCGCCGGGTTGATTCTCCTCCGGCCTCCAGTTAAGGTCGAAATCAAACCTATCGCGGAGGCCGGTCTGGTCCACCACTGGCAGGTCTAGGACCTCCGCTTGTAAAACGCTTGCCAAGTCGGATACCGAGGCATTCTTTGCGGGCAACACTCCAGGTCCCTTGAAGAAAAGGCTGGGAAGGCCGCTGGCCGTACGGTCGCTCCTCTTCATCTTCGCTCCGTGCTTGTCTATGGTTATCCCGTACACCGGTAGCTCTTTCTCTCCAGAGTGAAACGTGAGCTTAAAGCGATCTGAAAGGAGGCCCTGGATCATAACCTTCAGCTGTGCGAGGTTCGGACGGTCCCGCCCCTCAGGTTTGGCGACGATGTCGAACTTAGCGGAGTCCAACCAAACGGGTCCACCGATGATCTGGCGCGAATGGACGCCATAGGCAAATCTCACAAGGTCGCCAACACTGGTATTGATGGTAGAAAACTGACTACCAAGCAGGCTCAAGCCCATTCGGGCCTCATCCGGGGCGCTCGGTTTGATCACGGCCACTTCGAATGCCGGCGATGCGGCCGGCTGCGATTGCCCTTGACCGCTCATCGCAATCAGGCTCAGCAGTGCGATTCCTGCGGCACATGGTTGAAGATTCTTCATACCGATCTCCTATGGAAGAGCGCCGGCAATGCGCAATGCCAGATCCCGATCGTTAGCGAGAACGCAGTACATTCGCTCGTTTGTACTGCGGAGGACGGTCACTCGTTCGAGCTTGCCGCCGTCACCGAACTCTTCAATCAGCAAGGCCGATCCATTTTGCAGCGAGACTTCCTGAACGTTGGCGATCTCGTCAGCGGGAATGCCGAACAGCAACGCAGGATTTATGGCGAACCTTTGCGCCAGAAATCGTGCCTCCGACGCCGAAACAGCCATGCTTCGAAATACCGTCTCCGCGAAACGCTGCAAAGGGAAGCCGGCGGGAACGGAGAGCTCGGGTCTCCTTGCCTGCAGGATTCCCAAATCCTTCGGGTAGCCCAAATTCACGATCGGACCAATTTCCGCGCGCAAATGGACACCCTCCCACTCGGACGGAACCTCCACGTCACTTGCACCCACTTTGTTGAGGGCCGTTTGGAGATCGCGGGTGTGAATCGTCAGATCGGCGAAAACCGGTCCGAAGGCCGATAGGGTTGGTGTCGCCGGCAGCACTCTGGATGAGGGCAAGTCTGGCCGGAAACCTGCCTTCCGTGCGATATCTTCGAGGTCGCGGGCAACCTCTGGCGGATGGCCAACGGTTACCTGGGAGCGCAGCGGTAGGTCCGAGAAGTCGATCCTCACGATATCCACGCGCTTCAGAAGCAGGCGATACCAGAGTTCTTGCGCAAGCGCCCTGGTCTTAGGTATCGCAACCGCCGTAATGCACAGAACAGCCGCCGCAGTAGCGGCTATTCTGATCGTGCGCGGCCACAAGTGCGCACCCCGGGCCAGCCCGGCGTCCAAGCGCTTTCGCCCGTGCGCGAAATCGGGGCGCCATTCCGGCTCAAGAGCAGCGAACTGATCGTCGACCCAGCGATCCTTATGATTCGTTTCCATATCGTTTTATGTACTCCTTTCGGAACGCGTCCTGAGCGCGGCTGATGAAGCTTCCAACGGAAGCCGGATTCAACGCGAGAGACGTGGCGATCTCCTGGTAACTGAAGTCTTCACTCCGCAGCAGGAGCGCCTCGGCATGACGCCGGCTCAACGACGCGAGGACAGTTCGTGTTTGCTGCTGCCTTACGTTGGTGGAGTGTATCTGCTCCGGCGTGGGAGACGGCCTGCCGAGGAAGCCGAAGAGACGCTCAAATCGCTTTCGCCGCCCTTGGCTTCTCCATTCGTCTATCGCTTGGCGAATTGCGGTTCGATAGAGCCAGCCTTCCGGGTAGGCGATCTGTCCGGGAGGGCTGCGCCACCACTTCAGAAAGACCTCGACCGCCAATTCTTCCGCCCGTGCCTGATCATGGATGACTCGGCCGATAACACGGGTGACGCGCGCGTAATGCACCCGAAAGAGTGCGTCCAGCGTTTCTGTATCGTTAGCCGGTATGTGAGTTGGTACGGCCATGCTCGTTGCGTTCACACACCAAGGACGCGCGGAGGGTAAACTTTGGGGCAGCGAACCGCCGAAATTCTTGCGGAATTTGCCGCCAGAGATTCGACCGCACGGATCCAGAGTACTGCTGATTCTGGTCGCTTACCTCAGTCATGTCGGTAATAGGACCGGTCCTACGGCCCGGACGCGTCGCCTAACGTCCGCCGTCGCGCTTCTGAGGATGTTTTCCAGGCAGCCCTGGATTACGGGCCATTCGGAACTTGAGAGCGGTCGCGAGGCGTCAGCGTCTAAAAGTCATCCACGATTTAGATCTTTCTCGCCACTACGTGAAACAACTGCCAATGCTTAGGATTCCGCACGTCCGGCGCATCATCCTTTTCTTCTTCCCTCATCATCTCGATGGAAAAGCCCTTCAGCAGCTCCAACATCTCCTCGCGGGAGTGGTGCGTCCGATTTGGGATCGACGCCCAGGAATCTCGTTTCCCAAAAAACTGCCCAGCGAACCGGCCGCCTGGACGAATCGCCGTGACGATCCTGTCCCAGAGCCCCTGAAAATGCTTCGGCTCGCAAAACGGCAATGCAAAGCTCGCGTTCACCAGATCGCATGGGAGGATTTCCATCTCCGCAAAGTTCACCTCGACGGTCGTCAACCGCGGTTTCCATGCTTCTGAAACCCGAGGCCAGAGGTACGAGAACGCGGCGGGGTGGTTGTCTGTGGCCACTACCTTCCAGCCCCGTTTGAGGAGTTCAAGCGTGTCCCGCCCTTCGCCCGCGGCGATATCGACCGCGAGGCCGCCGGCGAATCCCTCGGCCGTAAACAAGTCCAGGGCCCGGACCAGCGTCTCGCGCGGCTCTTTTCCTAAGACGGCCCCGAAGTAACCCGGCCAGTCCTCGATCTCGGAATAATCCTGCGCCCTCATGGGCGGCAATCCTGACTCGTGCGGCTTGTCGTGTTCTCCCATAGGCTTCACAAATGTACAAAACTCTCCGCGTCGACCCGAGTTTTACTATTGCAGTAGAATACCTCGATGCCTCTCGCCGGCGAACTTCTGCGACTCGTGGAGCAATCCGTATGGGCCAACCGGCAATGGATTGAGTTTGTCTTCTCTCAGCCCGATCCGGAGCCGCGGCCGCTTGAACTCTTGGGACACATCGTGGCGGGCGAGCAGGTCTGGTTCGATCGGGTTGAGGACCAGCCGCAACGGCCGACCTTCCCGTCAATTTCACGCACGGATACCACCATCGGGGACAACTCGCCGCCCACTACGCGCGCAAAGGCGGCAAGTATCCGAACACCGATCACATCAATTATTTGATTCAGAACAAGCTGTAGTCTTAACGCAGCTCTTCCATGATCGTATCGAGCGCTTCGCGGCCGGGGCGCGTCCGTTCGAACGGCAGCGTGGCCAGCGGTTCGTCCACCACATTCAGCATCTCGATGAAGTTAGGACGCTCGGGTTCGATGTAGAGCACGCCGGTGAGCACTTCTTCGCGTCCCGCGGCCTGATGCAGCGCGGTCAGAGCGGCGAGCTTGTTGGTGGCGTCGTACTCGCGTTCTAGTTTCTTGAGGCGCAAAGAAGATCCGTCGTGCATCGTCACTTCGGTGACCGTGCCCGGCTCGTACTGCACTTCGATGTTGTCGAAGAACGGCACGAATCCGATCTCATGGATCGGCTCTTCGTGGTCCTTCATGTAGCCGTAGCTCTTGGTGGAGCCGGTGTGATCGTTGAACGTAGTGCAGGGCGAAATGATATCGATCATCGTCAGGCCCTTGTGCGCGATCGCCGCCTTCAGGATGGCGTGGACCTGCTGCTTGTCGCCCGAGAACGAGCGCGCCACGAACGTCGCGCCGAGCTCGATGGCCATGGCGCAGGTGTCAATGGGAGGCAGGTCGTTAATCACACCGGTCTTGAGCTTCGATCCCAAGTCGGCGGTCGCAGAGAACTGTCCCTTGGTGAGCCCGTACACACCGTTGTTCTCGATGATGTAGATCATCGGCAGATTCCGGCGCATGAGATGCACGAATTGGCCCATGCCGATCGAGGCCGTATCGCCGTCGCCGCTGATGCCGATGGCCATCAAGGTGCGATTGGCGAGCATAGTTCCGGTGGCGATGGACGGCATGCGTCCATGCAGCGCGTTGAAGCCGAAGGACTGGCCGAGGAAGTAGGCCGGCGCTTTCGACGAGCAGCCGATGCCGCTCAACTTGGCGACGCGGTATTGATCCACGCCCATCTCGAAAAAAGCGTCGATGATGCGTTCCGTGATCGCGTTGTGGCCGCATCCGGCGCACAGAGTCGTTTTGCTGCCTCGATAGGTCGTCAGTTCCAGGCCGAGGCGATTCGTCTTTTTCGGCTGCGCCGGCGGTGCAGGAGGCGTCGTTGTCGTGCTCATGATTAGGCTTTCTCACCTTTCTCTTGGGAAAGAATCTGGTCTGTGATGGTGCGCGCGTGGATCGGCAGGCCGTCGTAGTGCCGGACGCTTCGCAGTTTATGCGCCTCGTTTGCGGCGATGTCCATGCGCGTCACTTCGTAAAGTTGTCCGTCGCGGTTCTGATCCACGATGTAGATGCGCGGATATTTCCGGATGAATTCCTTGGCCAGCGGACCCTGCGGAAGAGCGCGCAGGCGCAGATACGAAGTCTTCACGCCGGCCTCGTCGCGCAACTGGTCGCGGGCTTCGAGCACCGCCCAGTGGCTGGTGCCCGTGGCGATGATGCCGATCTTGGCCTCCGGATCCTCGATCAATTCGCCCTTCGGAACTCGCGTGCGCGCGGTCTCGTACTTTCGCGCCAAGCGGTCCATGTTGTTCTTGTAGTCTTCGGGCTTCTCGCTGTAGAGCGCCTTCTCGTTGTGCCCGCTGCCGCGGCAGAAGTACGAAGCGATGGGATGCTTCGTGCCCGGCAACGTTCGATAGGGAATGCCGTCCCCGTCTACGTCGCGGTAGCGCTCGAACTTTCCGATGCGCTCGAGATCCTCGGCGGTCAAAACCTTGCCGCGCGCCGGAACGTTCTCGGGATACGGGAACGCGTCCGACATCCAGTAGTTCATCCCCAGGTCGAGATCGAGCATTACGAAGACCGGCGTCTGGAACTCCTCGGCGAGATCGAAGGCCTGCTGCGCCATCGTGTACGCTTCGCTCACCGAATCGGGGAAGAGCAGGATGTGCTTGGTGTCGCCGTGCGAGAGGAACATGTTCTTGAGAATGTCGCCCTGCATGGTGCGCGTGGGCAGCCCGGTCGCGGGACCGACGCGCTGCACGTCGAAGATCACCGCGGGAACTTCCGCGTAATAGCCGAGGCCGATGAATTCGGACATCAGGGAGATGCCCGGCCCGGAGGTCGACGTGATGGACCTTGCTCC
>CAZRND010000175.1:0-4059 GCA_964601345.1 uncultured Acidobacteriota bacterium
CGGGGAGGCGACAATGGACGAGGCGCTCGAAATCGTGATTGAGATGAGCGAGCTGATCTGGAGCCGGTTCAAGCCCGATCTTCAGGATGTCACTCCGGAGGAAGCCGACTGGCGACCGTCGCCGCAGGCCAACAGCATCAACCTGATCCTGCGGCATCTGCTCATCGAGGCGCATGAGCACATCGGGAACATCGCTCCCGGCGATCCGCGCGCTTCCTGCCCCGCCGGTTCCGTGTCCCTGGATTTCGAGCGAAACCTGAAAGAGCTGGAGGAGCTGTACGTCGCCTTCCTCGACGCGCTGCGCCAGGGCACGGCAGCGGGCCTGCGCGAACAGACGGCGCGTGTCTACCCGGCAACGATGCCGTGGCGTACTTCCCTGCCGCCGCACATGCTGAGCTACCATCAAGCGTTGCACTTGGCGGGGCATCACGGGCAGATCCGGACCATCCGCAACCTGTACCGAAAGTCCCGCGGCGAGCCGGCCCGGTTCTTCCCGGTGAACCCGAACTTCCCGACGTAGAGCCCGCTAGTTTTCCGTGGGCCGTTCGATCCGCTCGATGATCACCGATACCACGGGCCCCTTCCTGGACTTCAGATCCAGGCCGAGCTGTGCCCTGAGCGCAGTGAAGATCGACGGATGGGGATCGTCGTTGGCGACAGGTTCCCCGGCTGCGGCAAGGGCTCGCCTGTCCGAGTCCTCGATTCGAAACTCCACTTTGTATTTGAAGAACCCGTCGATGCCGGTTTCATCGAGCACGGGCCGGCCCATCAACTGCGTCAGCGGAACGACAAGGAAGGAAAACGGCGCTCCTTGACTTTCTATCACTCCGGCGCCGATCTTCACTCCGCCGAGGCGCTCCGGCAGAGGCGTTAGCTTGAATCCTCCCTTTGCCACGGACAGAACGTAGACCTCAGCCTCTTTGGTTTCGGTGCGGACGATCAAATGGAAGCGCTCGGCCAACAACGCTTTCACCCGTTCGCGGATCCGGTTGGCCCGTTGTTCGGAAATCGGTGCGGTTGGATCTTCCGGGCCCTCAAACTTTTCCGGCTTGGCCTCGATCACATAACGGTCGTTGCGGACCCAGGACGGCCCGCCGGACAACTGGGACGCGTCGATGTGGTATGCCCAGCACATCAGTCTGAAAATGGAAACCTGCGAGCGAATGCCTCCGCCGGGCGTCATCCCGGGCGCGAGCGGAATGGGCCCGCCGCCTCCCGCATCCGCCTCCATGCGCTTGATCGAAGCCACTGCGAAGACCAGCTTTTCATTTTTCTCATTGGACTGCGCATAGCTCGATGGCGCGCGCCACAGGCCGATCAGCAACGGCGTTGCCACAGCGGCGACGGCAGCAGTCGCTAACAGGAGTTTTCTCGCGCCGCTCAAACGCGGAGCAATCCGGTTGGCAAGTATGGCCGCGATTCGCCTCTTTAGGTCCGCGCCGCTCACTCCGGAGGCGACGGGCAACGGAGATTGCAAATAGAACTTGCACACATTAAGAATCCCTTCGGCGTAAGCTTCGGGTTCGTTGCCCAACCGCAGGACGTCTTCATCGCAGGCCCGCTCGCGCTCCTCCAAAAGGCAAGCTCCGATCCACCACACCGCCGGATGAAACCAGAAGAGCGACTGGACGGCCATGTGAGCGGCCGCCGCCAGATTATCGCGTCGCCGGACATGACAGAGTTCGTGCGCCAGAATCGCTTGCAACTGCGACGGCGCGAGCCGCTTCGCGATCCCGTGCGGCAGCAGCAGCACCGGCTTGCGGATGCCAAAGACACCGGGTTCGAGACGCGCCGGCGTGGACATCACGGGAATCGCAAAGTCCAAAGGAAGCGGCGTTGCCGAGCGCAGGATCGCGCGAAGTCGACGCCAGTGCCGAAACCAGAAGGTTGTGCAGACTGCGACACCGCAGAGCCACACGGCAAACGCTAGCAGGGGCGCGGGATTCGGAGACGCGGTCGAGGCTGTCGCTGGAAGAGCGACGTCCGGAACACCAAACGGCTCAGTCACCTGCTCCACGGCGTGCGGCAAGGGAATGGCGGGTGCGGACCGCCATTCGAACGAACTGCCCAAGGTGACCAGGAGCGAAAACGGAATCAAGAACTTCACCGAGGCCGCCAACCACACTCCGTAGCGGACGTTGGCTCGGTTGCGCCGCAGCGCAAGAGTCAGGAGCCAGGCTATTCCCACAAAAACAGTAGATTGCCAGAGATGGTTTGCCGCGAGCGAAAGATTGGGTGAGATCATTGCCGTCTCTCCTTGCCTGGGGACTTTCGCAGTGCTCGCTCGGCTTCTTTCACGTCGTCGAGGGTGAGGCCGCCCGACTCGACCAGATGGGACATCACGAGCTTGGCATTGCCGCGCCCAAAAAGCGCCAGCAGCTCGTCGACCAGCCTACGTTCGGCGTCCTCGCGAGAGATCGCGGCCTCGAAAATGTTGGCGTTGCTGATGCGCTTCACGCATCGCACCGCCTTTTTCCGCTCCAGGCGATAGACGACGGTTTGGACGGTCGTGTAGGCCGGGCGGCCGGCCGCAGGGAATGTCTCTTGAATCTCGCGCACCGAGCAGGCGCCCTTTTCCCAGAGAGCCTTGAGGACTCTGAGTTCCAGCTTGGTGAGTTTCGGATGCGGCATACAGCAAACTGCGACAAAGGCTAGTCTACTATGATGATAGTTGGATTGTCAAGTCGGGTGTGAGACCTAACTTGCAGCTTCTTCGTCGATCTCTTCCTTGAATTCACACTCTTCGTTGGGACAGACCTTGAGGAGTTGGCCGGACTTGGTGCGTTTCTCCGACAGGTAGGGATTGTTGCACTTCGGGCACTTCTCGGGGCGCGGGCGGTCCCAGGTCACGAAATCGCAGTCGGGATACCGCACGCATCCGAAGAACGTCTTGCCGCGCTTCGAGCGGCGCTCGGCGATCTCGCCCGTGCAGCCCGGCTTCGGACAAGCGACGCCCACCGTCTTCTGCTTCACATACTTGCACTTCGGATAATTGCTGCACGCCGTGAATTCGCCAAAGCGTCCGTCGCGGATCACCAGCTTGTTGCCGCAATTCGGGCACGGCTCGTCCAGGATCACGTCCGCCTTCTTCTGCGTCTGGCCGAGCTGCTGCGTCGTCTTGCAGTCCGGATATCCGGTGCAGGCCAGGAACTGGCCGAAGCGGCCGCGCTTGAGCGCCATGGGGCGGTCGCAGTTGGGACAATTTCCGTAGTCGTTGGCGCCGGTTTCGTGGACCTCGCCCTTCTTCAGCTTCGGTAAATCGCTGACGTCGGCTTCGAGCTCGCGCGTGTTGGTGCAATCCGGGTATCCGGTGCAGGCGATGAAGCTGCCGTGGCGCCCCCACTTGATGACCATCGGCTTGCCGCACTTCTCGCAAGTCTGGTCGGTGGGTTTCTCCATGCGCTTGATGTCGGGCATCTGCCGCTCGGCGATTTTCAGGTCCTTCTCAAACTTCTTATAGAACTCTTCGAGCGCCTCCTGGCGCTGGAGTTTGCCTTCCTCGACTTCGTCGAGCTCCTCTTCCATGCGCGCCGTGTAAGCGAAGTCGAAGATGTCGGCGAAATTGTCCACCAGCAGCCCGCACACCACGGTTCCGAGTTCCGTGGGGAAAAACCGGCCCTGGTTTTTCTCTACATACTCGCGATCCTGGATCACCGAAAGGATCGAGGCGTAGGTCGACGGGCGCCCGATGCCCTTCTCTTCCAGCTCCTTCACCAGCGTGGCTTCGTTGAATCGCGGCGGCGGCTCGGTGAAATGCTGCTCGGGCGTGAGTTTCTCGAGCTTCAACGTTTCGCCTGCCGTCACCACCGGAAGGTTGTGCTTCAGCTCTTCGTCGTCTTCGTCGGCCTTGTCCTTCCCTTCTTCGTACACTTTCAGGAAGCCGTCGAACTTCGGCACCGATCCCGTAGCACGGAAGCGATAATCCCCGGCGTTAATGTCGATCGAGGTCTGCTCGAAGATCGCGGGCAGCATCTGCGACGCCACGAAGCGCTGCCAGATGAGGCGGTAGAGCTTCATCTCATCATCGCCCATATACTTTTGCACCGATTCCGGCGTGCC
>CAZRND010000175.1:4069-11225 GCA_964601345.1 uncultured Acidobacteriota bacterium
CGCACCTAGGCGGTGCAAGATGGGGGGTTAGGGTTTATTTTCATCTTGCCCCAGATCTTTTTGCCCCGTTTCCGGGTTGCGCATCGCGACCTCGGGCGGATCGCTTCGTGGGCGTCCTGCGCGTCCTTCTTGGTCTTGTAGACGTTGGCCTTCTCGGGCAAATACGAACCGCCGTATTCGCTGCCGATGAATTCGCGCACCTCGGTCAGGGCGTGCTCGGCGACGCGCGTCGAATCGCTGCGCATATAAGTGATGAGGCCGACGCTGCCTTCGTCGCCCAGTTCCAGACCTTCATAGAGGCGCTGCGCGATCACCATCGTCCGCTTGACGCTGAAGTGCAGCTTGCGCGAAGCGTCCTGCTGGAGTTTCGAGGTAATAAAAGGAGGCGTCGGGTTCCGGCGCTTTTCCTTGGTCGCCACGCCCGCGACGACGAACGGCAGCGTCGACAATTCCTTTTCGATGGCCGCGGACTGCTCGCCGTTCGAAATCTCGATCGCCTCGTCGTTCTTCTTGACCAGGCGCGCGTCGAATTGCGGCGGGAGCTTCGCGCCCAGCAGCGCATCCATCGTCCAGTACTCGCGCGTGACGAACGCCTTGATCTCGCGCTCGCGCTCGACAATCAGGCGCAACGCCACGGTCTGCACACGACCGGCGGAGAGGCCGCGCCGGACTTTGTCCCACAGCAACGGGCTGACCTTGTATCCCACCAGGCGATCCAGGATGCGACGCGCCTGCTGCGCTTCGACCATGTTGCCGTCAATCGACGTCGGATTGGCGACCGCTTCCTGCACCGCGGTCTTGGTGATCTCCTGGAAGCGGATGCGCAGAATCTTTTTCCCGTTGCTCAGCTCCTCCGCCAGGTGCTGGCAGATGGCTTCGCCCTCGCGATCCGGGTCCGCCGCGAGGTAAATGACGTCTGCCTTCTGCGCCGCGGCCTTCAGCTCGGCGATCACTTTCTTCTTGGTGGGGATGACTTCGTAGGTCGGCTCGAATCCCCGCTTGATGTTGACGGCGAGGCTCTTCTTGGGAAGGTCCTTGATGTGACCGATCGAAGCCTTGACGATGAACTTCGGCCCCAGGTACTTGACGATGGTCCGAGCCTTGGCCGGCGATTCGACAACGACCAGGGATTTCCCTGGAGACTTGCGGACCTCCGCCTTGACCGTCTCCTTCTTCGCCGCTGCCGCCGTCTTTTTCTTTGCCGCCATAGAATTACTGCAATACCTTTACGTAGTTCTTTCCCGGCAGTTGCCGGACGCGCCCCTTGATCTCCAGTTCGAGCAGAGCCGCCAGGATTTCCGACGACGACCTCTCCGGCAGCGCCGTGAGGATCTCGTCGATCTGCAGGGCGGCATCCACTTTCAGCATTCCGTACAGGGATTGCTCCATCTCGCTGAGACTCTCGGTGAAGAGAGATGCAGCAGAGGCCCCGCGGGATTCATCCTCGGGCGCCGCCATCAGCAGATGGCGCACGCCGGCGGGCAATTCCTCGATCACATCTTTCCAGTCCTGCACGAGCTTGGCGCCCTGCTTAATCAACGTGTTGGGCCCCCAGCTCAACTTATTCGTAATGTTGCCGGGGACGCAATACACTTCGCGATTTTGCTCCATGGCCATGCGCGCCGTAATCAACGATCCCGAGAACTGCGCCGCTTCCACCACCAGCACTCCCAGCGACATTCCGCTGATGATGCGGTTCCGGATGGGAAAATTCTGCGGCGCCGCAAACGCTCCCACCGGAAACTCCGAAATCACCAGGCCCTTCTGCTCGATCTGCGATCGCAGCTTCTTGTTCTCGCTGGGATAGCAGAGATCGATGCCGCATCCTTGAACGGAAATCGTCTTTCCAGCCTCACCTTCACCTTGCAGCGCGCCGCGATGCGCGGTGGCGTCGATGCCGCGGGCCAGGCCGCTCACAATCGTCAACCCGCGCGACGCGAGGTCGGCGGCCATCCGCTCGGCCACCGCGAGTCCGTAAGGCGTCGGCTTCCGCGCTCCGACCACGGCCAGCGACAAGGTCGAGAGCAACTCCACGTTGCCGAGCGCGTACAGCACGAGCGGCGGATCGAAAATCTGCCGCAACGCTTCCGGATAACGCGGATCGACGAGCGTCACGATCTCGCAGCCGAGCGCCCGGACCCGCTCCTGTTCCTTGGTCGCTTCCTCGAACGCCGTCCGTTGCCCCATCCCGCGCGCTACCAGCGGCGGCACTCCCTGCGCTTCCAACTCGCTCGGGGGAGCTTCGAACACCGCTCGTGGATGATGAAACGCGGCGATTAACCGCGAGGTCAGCCGCGGACCTAGGCCGGGGGACAGCTTCAGGGCCAGCCAATCGAGTATATCACCGGCTGGTTTTGAGGCTGCTCCTGCGGCCGCATCTGCCCGCATAGCCATCGAGACTCGACTCTATAGGCGGCCGGGAGAGACTGTCAAGTCGGGGTGTCCTACTCGTCCCGTAGCGCGATGATCGGATCGACTCTCGAAGCGCGCCGCGCCGGGAAGAATCCCGCGAAGATTCCCGAGGCAAAAATGAGCAGCGCGGCAAAAGTCAGCGCTGAAAAATCGTTGATCTGCAATCCGAAAAGCAATCCGGATACGGCGGTGGCGGCATACTTTGCCGTGGCAAACGAACCGGCGATTCCGAGCACCACGCCGATGCCGATCAGCAACATCACCTCGCGCACCACCATTGCCAGGATGTCCCAGCGCTGCGCGCCGAGCGCCATTCGAATGCCGATCTCGCTGGTGCGGCGCGCCACGGCATACGACATGATCCCGTGCAGGCCCACGCACACCAGCGCGAGCGCGAGCACGGCGAAGAATCCGGTGAGTTTGGCGAACAGGCGCTCTTGAAGCAGCAGCTCGTCCACTTGCTGCGTCTGGGTCTTCAGATCGAAGATCGGCAGCCGTTGGTCGCTGGAGGCCACGACTTGCCGGACCGATGGGATGAGCGCCGCGGCGTCCCCGGCCGCGCGCACTTCAAAGTGCATGTGCGGCATGGACAAAACGTCCTGCACGAAAGGATGGTAGACGACGGGCCGGATGTCGCGCCTCAGGCTGTCGTAACGCGCATCCTTGACGACGCCGACGATCTCGAGGTCCAGCTTGCTCAATGTGAAATGCCGTCCCAGAGGATTCCGGCCCGGCCAGTAGCGGCGCGCCATGGTTTCGTTGATCAGCGCGACCTTTGGGGCGTTCTCGTCGTCACGCGCCGTCAGGTCGCGGCCCATGACCAACGGGATCTCCATCGTCGAGAGGAAATTCGCGCCGACCGGCATGACCATGACGCTCATGCCTTCCTTCGGCGCGGGCGTGTAACCCGGTACGCTGATCCTATTGCTTCGCGAACCGCCGGTCAGCAGCAGATGCAGCGAAGCCGTCGCCGACCGGACGCCCGGCAGGCGCGAGAGCTTGTCCTGAATGTCGCGGCAAAGATTCGAGAACCTCTGGCCCCGGTATCCCGCTTGCCGCGGATCGATTCCGAAGAGCAGGAGATTGTCTTTCGTGAACCCGACATTCTGGTTCTGCAGATTCACAAGCGTCCGCACGAAGAGCGCCGCGCCAAAGAGCAGGACGAGCGACAAGGCCACTTGCGAGACGACCAGCGTCTTGGTCATGCGCATCCGCTCGCGTCCGCCGCCCGCATTGGCCGCGCTCTGCTTGAGCGCGGGAGTCAAATCCACGCGCGTGGCGCGGAAGGCAGGCGCCAGGCCGAAGAGAATCCCTGTGAGCAGACAGGCCGCCGCCGTGAAGGCCAGGACTGTGAGATCGGGACGCAGGTCGAGGGCCAGGCGATTGTTGCCGCTCTGCATCATCGCGACCAAAAGGTTGCTGCCCCAATAGGCGAAGAGCAGGCCCGCTACGCCTCCCAGCGCGGACAAGAGCAAGCTCTCGACCAGCAACTGGCGCACCAGGCGGGACCGCGACGCGCCAATCGAAAGCCGGACCGCAATCTCCTTCCGCCGCGCCGTGGCCCGCGCCAGCAGCAGGTTGGCCACGTTCGCGCAGGCGATCAGCAGAACCACGGCCACCACGGTCATCAGGATGAAAAGTGGTTTTGAAAACTGCTTCCGAAGACTCTGCAATCCTTGCCCGCCGGGAACCACCTGCAGTTCGGACAGGACAGGGGCCTTTCCGTCGTTGGTCTGCAGCGCCGCCAGCATGCTTTGCCGGTAGATGACGTCCAGATTCGTTCGCGCCTGCTCTTCGGTAACGCCGGGCTTGACGCGCCCCATGATCTCGATCCAAAAGCGGTCCCCGGCCTTGAACAGGTCGGCGTCATCCGACATCTCGGGGAGAATCCTCGGCTGCATGGCAAACGGCATGCTGACGTCGATCGCGCTGCCGGCTTGCAATCCGAAAAACTCCGCGGGAGTCACTCCCGAAATGGTGAAGGGCACGCCATTCAAAGCGATCTTTTTCCTGATGACGCCGGGATCTCCGCCAAAACGGCGCTGCCAGTATCCATGACTGATCACGGCAACAGGATCGGCGTCGGCGCGACCGTCCTCCTCGGCGAAACCGTGGCCCAGAATTGGGCGGACGCCGAGCGACGGAAAGTAGTTCGCGGTGACGAATTGGCCTCGCGCGAGCTCCGCATCGCCATTCACCTGCACCGTCAGGCGGCCGAAGACTTTGAACGCGAACAGGCTGGAGAAGACCTGGTTGCGGTCGCGCATTTGCTCATAGGTTGGATAGGGGAAGGCCGTATTGGAATTCCCGTCGGTCCAGCGGCGGTAGTTCCCATTGCGCACATCGGCCAGGTTGAGCGACACGAGCTCCTGCGGATTGTGGACCGGCAACGACCGCAGCAGTACCGCGTTGATCAGCGTGAAGATGGCGGTGTTCGCGCCGATGCCCAGCGCCAGCGAAAGAACGGCGACCGCCGTGAATCCCGGATTCTTGGAGAGCAGGCGAAGGCCGTACCGGATGTCTTGCATGATCCCTTGGAGCATAGTTCCCCCTGCCCCAATAGACGGGGCCGGACGGCGCAGGTTAGGATTTATTCTTGCTCGGCATTTATTCCTGCTCGTCGAGCGCGCGGCCGAGGCGATCGAGCCCCTCCTCGAGCAGCGCCGTCTCGCCGCCGATCCCGATGCGTATGTGAGCCGGCATCCCGAAAAACATGCCGGGTACGACGGCGGTCTCGTACTTCTCGCGGAGGCGCGTGCAAAGGTCGTGCACCGTGCCCCGCAAGATCTTCGGGAAATAGACCGTGCCGGATTCGGGCCGGAAGACCTGGAGGTCCTCGCGCCCGTCGAAGAAGCGCGTGATCACGGCGCGGTTGGCGTCGAGCAGGGCGCGCGACCGGGCCGCGATCTTGGGCAGGTTTTCGAGGGCGATAACACTCAGCCGCTCGGCGGCATGCGCCGGAATGTTGCCGTAAAGGTCGTTGAGCCGCCACATACGCTGCGCCAGCTCGGGCTGCGCAAGGATCCATCCGCAGCGCAGCCCGCTCAGCCCGTAGACTTTCGTCAGGCTGCTGGTGACGATGAACTCCGGACCCAGGTGGAATGCGGACCGTGGAGCGCGTTCAAAAGCCGCGTCGAGATAGACCTCGTCAACCATGACGAGCGCGCCGGCGCCTCGCGCCAGCGCGCCGATTTCCTTGAGCGCCGCCTCGTCCGCCATCGCGCCCGACGGATTGTGTAGGTTCGTCACGACGATGAGCCGCGTGCGCGGCGTGATGACGCGCTCCACCGCCGCCGGGTCAAGCGCGTATCCACGCTCGGCCAGGCGCGGGAAACTCTTCACCTCGGCGTCGAGGCTTCGCGCGGCCGCTTCCATGAGCTCGTACGCGGGATGTTCGATCACCACTTCGTCCCCCGCCTCGAGGATCGCGGCCATCGCCAGATGGTTGGCTCCCGAGGTGCCGGTCGCCGCGACAAGGCACTCCGGCGGCACGCCGCACTTTGCCGCGAGCGCCTCCTGCAGCGGCTCGTATCCGTAGAAGCTCGGCCCGCTGATCTCGAGGTCCGCCAGCGTCACCGGTAGCGAGGCGAGCGGATAGTGCATCACGCCGCTGGTAGCCAGGTTGAAGCGCGCGTGCGAGCGCGTTTTGGCCCAAATCATGTACTCCGAGCTGCGAACCCTCACCGCCGCCACCTCCAGAAGAAGTATGACGGAATTCCCGCCAGCAGGATGGCGATCCCGATGACACTGTCCTTCGGGAATTTGTAGATTGTGCTGGCGACGACGAGCCAGGACGCCGCGACGAAGAAAATCGTGGTGAAGGGATGCCCGGGCACGCGGTAACCTGCACTGGCCTCGCGTCTACGAAAAACGAAAAGCGTGGTCGCGGTCATGCCAAACCAAATGAAGTCGACCGAGATGACGTAGTTCAGGATCTGCTCGTAGCGCCCCGAAAACGCGATGATCGCCGCGGTTGCGCCCTGAATGGCAATCGCCGCCACCGGCACGGCGGTGCGCGTCGAAACTTTGGCCACGCTCTTGAAAAACAGTCCGTCTTCCGCCATGGCGAAGTAAACGCGCGGCGCGGTGAGCATCCCCTGGCTGAGAAAACCGAGCGTCGAGATGGCGATCCCGACGGCGATAATCTGGGCGCCACCCTCTCCAAGCGCCGCGCGCATCACGGCGGACGCGGGAGTCTTCGTTAGCGCGAGACCCGCCGCGCCGAGCGTCCGCACGCAAATGAAGCTGACCGAAAGATACAAAACGATGACGCCCGCTACGCCGATGAGCAAACCGCGTGTCAAGTCTTTTTCCGGTTGGCGCATCTCGGCCGCCACAAAGCTCGCCGTCTGCCATCCGCCATAGGCGAAGAGCACCGGCGTCATCGCCGCGCCCATCGACGTGAGGAGGTTGAACGACACCGGCTGGTCGAGCACCGGTCCCGACATCGGGATGCCGCGCGTGAGCATCAGGGCGCATCCCACGAGCATCGCGATGGCCACGATCCGCAGGACCATCAGCCCGCTTTGTAGGGCGCTGCCCGCGCGCACGCCCAGGCAGTTGATGACGATGAGCACGCCGAGCGCCAGGGTCGCCACAACCCAATCGGGCAGCGGCGCGCGGGTCATTTCCAGAAAATACCCCCGGAAGGTTACGGCCGCCGCCGCCAACCCCCCCGTCCGCCTCCCGGGCCACCGCCGCCAACCCAAAGAAAAAGCGAAGCAAAGGTGAAAAGCCCCCCACC
>CAZRND010000176.1:0-11153 GCA_964601345.1 uncultured Acidobacteriota bacterium
GCCCAACTCGCCCCGCGAGACGATCGCCTCGCCCTTGGCGGCGAGCTCATGTAATGCCAGGAAGACGGCAGCGGCGTTGTTATTCACCACCACGGCCGGGACGCCGAGAATACGCTGCAGCAAATCGGCGGCGTGGACATCGCGTTTGCCGCGTTTGCCTGTGGCGAGATCGTACTCCAGGTTCGTGTAGCTTCCCGCGGTCTCGACGATCGCCTGCACCGCGGCCCGGCTGAGCGGCGCGCGGCCCAGGTTCGTGTGCAGGATCACGCCCGAAGCATTGATCACCGGGACGAGCGTTGGATCGAGCGCGCCCAGAAGCGCGGCGATGACGCGCCCTTCGATCCCTTCGAGGATCGCGCGCGCGTCCTCCTCGGTCGGGGCCTCGGCCATCTCTCGCCGCGCCGCGCTCACCACTTCGCGAACGCGCTCGGCGGCATTCTCGTGTCCGGCGCTCGCGACCAAACCGGCCACGCGTGGGCGATTCAACAACTCTCCGACGGCGGGAATCTCCCGCAAGGTGGACTGTTTTGTCAATCGAGCCTCCGGAAATCGTACGCCGAGGCGTGGGCGCCGGTGAGCAGAATCAGCGAAGCCAGAAAAGCCCAGAAGATCAGGGTCACGGAGATGGCGAACGGGCCGTACGCCTCTTGGAAGTTCAGCCACGGAAGCGTCCAGATGTAGATGTACTTGCCCGCCTCCATGAGAAGTCCGGCGAACACTGCGGCGCGCAGCATTGGCGCGGCCGGCACTGGACCGTTCGGAAGAAAGTAATACAGAAGGAAGAGCACGAGAATCGTAACCGGCACGGCGACGATCTTCATCACCAGCAAGCTGGTCCATACCGCCAGTCCGCCCGATCCGAAGAGGCTCGCAATCGCCGAGCGATTCACGCCCGTGATCAGGACGGAGAGCAGGGCCAGGGACCCGCATCCAAACGTCAGAAGGAAAGAGACGAACTGGTTAGCTACGTAGCTGCGATCCTTCGGAATGCCCCAGATGCGGTTCAAGGCCACCTCGAGCGGCAGCAGGATTCCGGTGGATGTGAACAGGAGCAGCGCGAAGGAGAGGAACTGCACGCGGCCGTGGGAACGCACCATGACCTGCAGGTTGCGCGTGACGAAGTCCTGGCCCGTCGGCAACGCGTCGTGCAGCACGGCGAGGACGGCGTCATACGCGGGCTGGGAGTGAATGACGTACCGGCAAAGGCTCAGCAGCAGCACGGCGAAGGGCACAAACGAGAGCAGGACGTTCGCGGCGATGGCAAAGGCGAAGACGTGCACTTCGGTGGTAAAGAGATAGCGAAGGCTCGGCAGCCACCGGCCGACGAGGGCTGGCGGGCCCAGGGAATCCGCGGCCACCGGAGCTGGCGCGATGCTCATGGTTGCAAACGATCAGTATAGCATCGGGCCGTTGTCCGCACCCAGCTTCCCGTAACGATCCAATTCGTAGTATGATAGGAGTGATATAGGAGGTGATCCGAATTGCCAATCCTATCGAAACAGAGTGCCGGTAGAGGGAATCCCGATTTGGGGACTGCACGCCGGACGAAATTCCAAGCCGACCTTGCTCCGGCCGACGATCGCATGATGCGCGCCCTCAAGCACGAGCTCCAGGTCCCTAGCAACTCCGACTTGCTCTCCGACGCCCTGGCTTTGTTTCGCTGGGTCGTGGCCGAACGGAAGCAGGGACGCCGGATCGTCAGCGAGAACGCCGCCGGCGACCGGAACGTGCTGGTGTTTCCGCGGCTGGAGCGGGTTGCGCCGGAGTCCGGTTGGGAGACCAGGCTCCCGCGCGCGGAGATCAAGTTTACAGACCGCGAGTTGCTCAGCCTCGCGCGTTTGCTGGGAGCGGAACCCGCTAAGCCGACAGAATCGTTGATCCGAGCGTTGCGGGGCTAAGTGGCCATTGTCATCCGGCGCCTGGAAGAGCGCGACCAGTTGGAAGCATTCGACTGCGGCGACGAGGCGCTGAACAACTATCTGAAACGCCATGCTTGGAACAACCAACAGAAGAGCTCCATCGGAGTGACCTATGTGGCGGCGGACGAATCCCTGCCGCAACTTGTGCTGGGCTACTTCACTCTGGCGACCGCCAGCGTGTCCCGCTCAGCCTTCCCCAAGAAACATGTCCGCGGTTTGCCCGCCTATGACGTGCCGCTCATCCTGCTTGCCCGTCTTGCCGTGGATCGCCGGGTATCGGGCCGAGGTTTGGGCGAGGCTCTTCTGGTTGAGGCGCTTCGCATCGGCATTCGACTCGCGCGCGAGGTAGGATGCCGGGCCATCATCACGGATGCCTACCGAGAACGAGCCTCATGGTATGCCAAGTACGGGTTCATTCCACTGGAAGGACCGAGCGCCAATGGTCCCCAGCGGATGTTTCTTGACATCAGGACAATCCGGCTGGCTACCGATGATGCTCCCTAGGAAACTCTCCCCACCTTCGTCGAATCGCCCGTCTTGTGATCTTTGATCTGGAAGCGCAGGAAGGCGTGAACGGCGTCGAGCGCCTCCTTGTTCGAAGTTGTAATGCGGACGCGGCCGCCCTGGGGCAATTCCTCGTAGGCGTACGTCACCTCATTCTTCAGGCGCTCGAGCACGGGCACGCCGGGCGGCGTCTTGCTGTGGACCAGCATCGGCGCCTGGAAATCGCCGGCCGCGAACATCTTGGCGATGTGCGGCAAGTGCGCGCGAATCTGATCGCGGCTTGCCGTGTCATTCGCGTCGTTTGCT
Source organism: uncultured Acidobacteriota bacterium (assembly GCA_964601345.1). Lineage (GTDB taxonomy): Bacteria > Acidobacteriota > Terriglobia > JAJPHL01 > JAJPHL01 > CAZRND01. The sequence goes on from CAZRND010000176.1 coordinate 2,730, forward strand.
TCTACTTGAATCACGCCGCCGCTCGGGTAGAGCAGGAAATGATGCGTGGTCTTGGCCTGAGAGAAGCCCATGACGTGATCCTGATGGGCTTCTTTTTGCGCGAAGGCGCTGAGGCACAGCGCGAGGATGAAGAGGACTGTCTTGCATGGCATGGTTTTCTCCTAGACTGTCGAGTAGATAGGCGCGGGCGTTGCCGGGCGTTCCGGCCAGGCGCCGGTCCCACCGCCGCAGCATCTTCTTCATGTGATCGCGCAAGGCCGCCAGCTCGCTAATGCGCCGGCTGACGTCGTCGAGCTTCCCGGCGGCCATCGCGCGAACTTCACGGCAAGGAACGCCGCCGCTCTCGCGGACCCGGAACACACGCGCCAGTTCTTTGAGCGAGAAGCCCATGAGCAGGGCGCGCCGAATCACTCGCACGCGGTGAGCCGCTTCCGGCGGATACGCCCGGTATCCTGAGAGCGATCGCTGGGGCTTGGGGAGCACGCCGATGCGCTCATAGTGACGCAGCGAGTCGGTGCTGACGCCCGCGATTCGCGCCAGTTCGCCCGAACGAAGCCGTTCTTTCATGATGACACTCCTCCAGCGTGAGGCCTGGAACGGTTCCAGGGTCAAGGGGAAACTTTGGAAAAGAATGCCGCGCGCTTAGAAACTGAGCTTCAGGCCTAACTGGATCAAGCGCGATCTCGTCACCGTGCTGGAGATCACTCCCAAGCCCGCGGGATTCAAGCCCAGGGGGAAGCTCGCCGAGACCGGGAACGTCCGCCCGCTCGGAACGTTGAAGTTCGGATGGTTGGCGAGGTTGAACGTCTCCGCCCTGAATTCCAGCTTCCGCTGTTCGCCGAGCGGAAAACTCTTGGCAACGGAGAAATCTACGTTCACGAGTCCCGGCCCGATCAGCGTATTACGGCCAAGATTCCCGCGTGTGTTCACAGTCTGCACGATGAAAGCGCTGGGATCGAAGTATTGATCGGGACCTCCGAGAATCGGGTTGTTGGAGTAGCCCGGCCGTAAGTCCGGCCGCTCGTGCATGGCGTAATTCACCGTGTTCAGGTTCCCGGAACGATTGGAGCTGAGACGCACTTCGAAAGGATGTCCGCTCTGCACCGTGGTCACGTTGTTTAGCTGCCATCCCTTGACAAGCACGCCGGCCGCGCCGTGCAGCGACTTGCCGAAAGGCAAGTCGTAGGACCAGTTGGCGACAAAGACATGCTGGGCCCAGTAGTTCGAGAGACCGCGGTCGGCCTTGCGGTCGTAGTAATCGAAGACGTAGGTGCTCCCGTCGCTGTAATCCTGCGAGTTGACGCCGCTGGAGTCGTCAATGGACCGCGAGAAGGTGTAGGAAACCTGCGCACGCAGGCCGGCCGAAAAGCGTTTGCCGAGTCCGAGCTGCAGAGCGTTGTAATACGATTGCGCGTCGCTGATGCGCTGTGTGATGCTGGCGAAATTCGGATTCCGGCGTCCCGCCGCGGGATTATAGACCTTGATGTCGTTGACGACCGTCTCCGGCGCCAGGTTGGCGTCGCCGATGCGCAGCAGATGCAGGCCGCGCGAGCCGGCGTACCCGGCGGTGATGTCCATGCTGCCGGGCAGAGCCCGCTGCACGCTCAGGTTGAATTGCATCGTGTAGGGCTGCTGCAGATCGAAATTCACCGGCTGCAACTGGAACAGGATCTTGTTGGGATCGAACGCGGCCAGCAGGTTCGGGAATCTGGGATTGGTCAACGAGCTGCGCTGTGTGAAAGGCGGGTTCAGGCTCCCGGAGAAGAAATAGTATTTCGGCAGGATCTCGTCGTAGAAGATGCCGAATCCGGCGCGGATCGAAGTTTTGCCGTTCGAGAAGGGATCCCAGGCCACGCCCACGCGCGGCGCAAAATTCTTCAGAGACGGATTGGAGGTCCACGGATCGCCGATGGACATCGCCGTGTCGGTGACGCGGCGCAGGTTGGCGAGCTTGCCGTTCACCTCCGTGGGCACGGTGACAAATTCGTAGCGCAGGCCGAGGTTCACCGTGACGTTGCGCCGCCAGCGGATATCGTCCTGAGCATAGAACGCGAAGAGGCTCTGCCGGTAGCCGCGGTCCGGATCCACCTTGTTGGGAACGGCGAAGTCCATTTGGCTGGGCGTGCCGGCCAGGAAATTCGTCAGGCTCGTGAAAGTGAGCAGCCCGCCGATCTGGCTGGCGGTGTGCTGATTGAATTGCAGGCGCTCGGCTTCGAATCCCATTCGCAGTCCGTGTCTGCCTTTGGTCAGGAACACGGTGTCGGAGATCTGCCAGGTATTCAAGTGATCGTTACGCGGCAGGCGGTAGTCGCCGAAAGCTTCGGTCACCAGTCCGCCGATGGTGAGGAATCCGAAGGGCTGGCCGGCGATCCACGGGGGAACGGACGGAAATCCCGTGGTGTGCAGGTTGTCCGCTTCCTGGGTCGAGCGGTTGTATCCGGCGCGCAGATTGTTCAGCAGCGCGGGCGTGAAGACGTGCTGGTATTCCAGAGTGACGTACTGGTTGCGCGAGCGCTCTTTGGTGATGGTTCCCGGCGGCTTGACGGTGGAAGGCCGGTCGGCCGTGCCGTTGTCGAAGGTATAGCGCCCGAAGATCGTATCGCGCTCGGAGAAGCGATGGTCCACGCGGCCCTGCGCGAAATACTCGTTGGCCGGCTGCGGAAGCGAGAACACATACTGCGCCGCGCCGCCGCCGAGCGACCGGCCGTTGGGCAAGGGGAAGAGAGCGAGATAGGGCTGGATCGCCGCGACCGCCGTGGCGCGCGCGTTGGCGTCGGGGACGTTGGTCACGCCGCTGGTACCGACGCGCTCGATGAGCGACTCGAAGGCGCCGAAGAAAAACGTCTTGTCGCGGCGGATCGGTCCGCCGATCACGCCGCCGAACTGGTTGCGCTTGTAAGGCGGAATCGGAGCCGTGGCGGGATCGAAGAAATTCTTCGCGTCCATTTTGGAATTGCGCACAAACTCGAACAGGGATCCGTTCACCTGATTCTTGCCGGAACGCGTGACGGCGTTGATCACGCCTCCCGCGGAGCGTCCGAACTCGGCCGAGTAGGAGTTAGTGAGCACCTGAAACTCGAGCACCGCCTCGACGCCCAGCAGCACTCCTCCGACCGATCCGGGCGTCTTGTTATAGACGTTGTTGATGTCCGTGCCGTCGAGCAGGAAGCTGCTCTGCTCCGGACGCGTTCCATTGATGGAAATTTTCGCGGTCCGTCCGCCGACGGGATCATTGCCGCCCACTTCCACGGCGTTGACGCCCGGTTGCAGCAGGGCGAGCTGCTCGAAGGATCGTCCGTTGAGCGGCAAGTCGCGCATCTGCTTTTGATCCACGAGGCCGCTCACCGACCCGGAAGTCAGGTTAACGCGTTCGGCGTCGGCAATGACGGTCACTTCCGATGCGGTCCGGCCGATTTCCAGATTCACGTCAATCGTCGCGTCCTGGCCGACATCCAGGCGGATTCCTTGCCGCAGCACGGTTGTAAATCCGGTCGCGGAGACGCGCAGTTCGTAATTGCCGGGCGGCAGGATCGGCTCGCGCCAGCGCCCGCCATCGTCCGTCTTCACGTTGCGAGTCGCTCCGGTGTCTACGTTGCGGATTTCGACCGCCGCGCCGGGCACGACAGCGCGCGTCGGATCGCTGACCGTACCTCGCAAGCTGGCCCCTACGGTTTGCGCGTGCGCGCTCCCCAGTAGCGTTCCGCAAAGAACTGCCAAGGAAAGAAATCGCTTCCGTCGCATGGCCGCCTCCCTCTTTGGTTCTCTGCCTGCCAAACTACGCGCTTGGGTGACAGGATGCAAGGGAATTCTGGCGGAAAGTCTACCTTCTGCCCCTAAGAAACCGGGCGATACTCGGCGTCGCCAAAGGCCAGAATCGGAACGAAGATGAAACCAAAGAAAGCCAGCCCGACGCCGAATCCCGCCCCCTTGCCGAAGTTCTCCGCCACTGCGACGCCGACCAGGATGGAGATCACGATGTTCACCAGGGGAATCATCATCAGAAAAATCCACCACCAAGGCTTGCCGGCGATCCGCAGGACCACGATGGCGTTGTAGATGGGAATCAGAACCGCCCAGCCCGGTTCTCCGGCTTTGGTGAAGACGATCCACCCGGCAATCACCACCAGCGCGGCAATCGCGAAAAGGACCAGCAGGAAGACAATCCCGAATGCGCCACCGCCGCTACTGTCGCTCTGCAGGAATGCCCCAATCAGGTTCAACATGACGTGCCTCCTGGGAAATGAACCATACCACAGGGACGCCCCGGGACGCCGGAAAAATAAATAGTGTATAATGTACACTAATGGAACGGGCCCTGCTCACCGATCTCTACGAGCTGACCATGGCGGCGGCGTACTTCGCGCATGGGAAGGCCGGCGAGACGGCCACGTTCGAGCTGAGCATCCGGCGCCTGCCGGAGAGCCGGTCGTTCCTGCTGGCCGCGGGGCTGCAGCAAGCCGTCGAGCATCTGCTCGACTTGAAATTCACCGGGGACGACATCGACTTTCTTCGGCGGCATCCGATGTTCGAGCGCGTCGATTCCGCCTTCTTCGACTACCTGGCGGGCCTGCGCTTTACGGGCGACGTTTGGGCCGTGCCGGAAGGCACGGTCCTCTTCGCCGAGGAGCCGCTCTTGCGCATCACGGCGCCGGTCACCGAGAGCCAGATGGCGGAAACCTACCTGCTCTCGATGCTGACCTACCAGACGATGGTCGCGACGAAGGCGGCGCGCGTGGTCGAGGCCGCGAAGGGGCGGCGAGTAGTGGAATTCGGGAGCCGGCGCGCGCACGGTCCCGAGGCCGGAATGCTGGCGGCCCGCGCCGCTTACATCGCCGGATGCGCGGCTACGTCGAACACGCTCGCCGGGAAGACCTACGGAATTCCGACGGCGGGCACGGCGGCGCACTCTTGGACGATGGCCTTCGAGGAGGAGGCCGAGGCGTTCCGCTCGTTTGTGGACGTCTTCGAAGAAAAGAGCACGCTCCTCCTCGATACCTACGACGCCCTGGAAGGAGCGCGCACGGCGGCGCGACTGCCGCAGCGCTTCCGCGGCGTGCGCATCGATTCGGGCGACATCGTCGAGATCAGCAAGAACGTGCGGCGGATCCTCGACCAGGGCGGCCACAGCGAGGCTACCATCATGGCCAGCGGCGATCTGAACGAATACCGCATCGGCGAGTATCTCGATGCCGGCGCGCCTCTCGACGCTTTCGGCGTCGGCACGGACCTGGTGACGTCGCGCGACGCCCCCGCGCTGAGCGGAATCTTCAAACTCGTGGAGATGGAGCGCGGCGGAGTCACGCACTACACCGCCAAGTTCAGCGACGAGAAGGCGACCTGGCCGGGCAAGAAGCAGATCTTCCGCATGTCAGGCCCGGACGGCAAATATGAGTACGATCTCATCGGCCGCGCCGAGGAAGCGAACATCGCCGAAGCGATCCTCGTGCCGGTGATCAGCGCGGGCCGGCCGGCAGCCCCGCTTCCCACGCTCGACCAAATCCGCGCCCAGGCGGCGGCGAACCTAGCCCGCCTGCCGGAATGCTATCGCCGCCTTGACCAGCCGGAGACGTATCCGGTGCGTCGCACGGCGGCCCTCGAACAGCTTCTCGAAGTGGTGAAGGAACGATGTACGACACCGTCCTCGTCGATGTAGACACGCAAATCGATTTCCTGTTTCCCGCGGGAGCCCTGTACGTGCCTGGCGCCGAGCGGATCATCCCCGAGCTCGAGCGTCTGGTCTCCTGGGCCGCGGCGAACGGCATTCCGGTGATCTCGAGCGCCGACGCGCACACCGAGCAGGACCCGGAATTTCAGACCTGGCCGCCGCATTGCATCGCGGGAACGCTCGGTCAGAAAAAAGTCGCCGGCACGGTGCTGCCCGGCGCGGTGACCATCCCTAACCGGGCGGACGAACTTCCGGCCGGATGGCAGAACGCTCCGCAGGTCATCGTCGAGAAGCAGACCGTGAACCTCTTCGATACGGCGACAATCGGGCGCGTGCTCCAAGGCTGGCCCGCGCGGCGCTACCTGCTCTGCGGCGTGGTTACCGAGATCTGTGTGTTGAATGCAGGACTGGGATTGTTGCGCGCCGGGCACAAGATCGAGTTGGCGACGCAGGCCATGGCCGCGCTCGACCCGCAGGCGGGCCGGGCCGCGATCGAAAAGATGCGCTCATGACGCTCGAACTCGTGATCCTGACGATGGAGGACGGCGCGCTGCGACTTCTGCTAGGCCCGCGCGGTTTGCCGCGGCAAACGCTGCGCGTCTCGGAAACGCTGGACGAAGCCGCGCGTCGCCTGCTCGGCAGCGAAGTCGCCGCGGATCATCTTTATCTCGAGCAGCTCTATACTTTCGGGACCGGACGCGTCGCGTACCTAGCCCTGGTGCACAACGCGCACCCGCGCGCGAAGGGTCGCGCGTGGCGCCGGACGCGGCCGCTTTCGATCTTGAATCGCGAGCAGCGCCGCGTGGCCGCGTACGGCGTGAAGCGTTTGCGGAACAAGATCGCCTACACCAACCTGGCGTTTGCGTTTCTTCCCGGGCGTTTTACGTTAAGCGACTTGCAGGGCGCCTACGAAGGCGTGTTGGGACGCTGCATGGACAAACGGAATTTTCGCAAAAAGATTCTCTCGCTCGGAATTCTCGTGCCCGATGGAGTGGCGCACCGCGGCGGACGCCCCGCCCGTCTCTACCAATTTACGAGCGCAAGGAGGGTCGTTTTCTGGCCGAGCCTCGGCCCACGGACCTAGTCAAGAGCCGGTGGGAGGCTCGTTCAGCTTCTTGTGAATGGCGTAGAGGGCCAGCTCCAGGCGGTCCGAGACGCCCAGCTTGTCGAAGATATTGTGCAGGTGGTTTTTCACCGTCTGTTCGCTGATAAACATTTTTTCGGCGATTTCCTTGTTGCGGAATCCCTGGCAGACCAGGGTCACGACTTCCCGCTCCCGGACGGAGATCGAGAGTTTGGCGCCTTGTTCGCGCGCCGGCGCGGGCTGCGAAAATTCTTTCATCACCGCCGTGGTCATGCGGCTGTCGAGCCAGATTTCGCCGTCGTTGACTTTGCGGATGCTCTTGATCAGCATCTCGGTCGCGGTCTGCTTCAGAACAATGCCGGCCGTGCCCATGCGCATGGCTTGCAGGACGGCGGCTTCGTCCTCGCTGGCGGTGAGGATGATGACGCGCGTGGCTTTGGCCTTATCTCCCAGCAGTTCCAGCGTGCCGATGCCGCTGGTACCCGGCATTTTGAGATCGAGCAGCAGTACGTCGGGTTGCAGTTTTAAGACCATGTCAACGGCCTGCTTGCCGTCTTCGGCCTCGCCGATGACCTGAAAATCCTCTTCGAGGCTGAGCAATTTCCGGAGCCCGTCGCGGAAAATCGGATGGTCGTCCGCGATTAAGATCCGAATCTTCTTGACCCGGTCCTTCGACTTCGATTTGGGGGGCGCAGCCACGGTTCAGGGAGTAAAAGATTGTATCGTTTTAAGCTCGCCGGTGTCAACCGGACTTGGGCCAGCTAATGCCCACGGCGAAGCCTAATCCGTAGTGCAGCGCGTCTTTCGGATAGCCGGGAAGTCCGGAGATCATGCGGCCATACCACCGCTTGGGGCGCCCGGGAAATTCGAAGCAGGAGCCGGGGCCGAGCTGCACCAGGCGCCCCTTGAACGGGCGTCCCTCCGCGCTGCGCGACTCCCCGAACTTGGGATACTTGATCGCGACCGTCCATCGCCCTTTCACCGGATCGGTCTCGCTGGGGACAAAACGGCTCAGCGTGACGAAGCCGTTTTCAAAAGCCTGCGGACCGAGCCAGGCGCAGGCTTCGACCTTCTTGTCGACTTCGAATGCGCCGCGGCCCAGCGTGCGGCGCTTGCCGAATCCGAACGTTCCGAGCCCGACGAGCAACTGGCGGAGCGGCTCGACCCACTCGTCGACGACACGCGCATAGACCGTGATGAAGCGCTGGTCGCGGGGAAAATCGTCGGCCCAGGTCCAATCCTCGGTTTCGAAGGGCGATCCGGAAGGCGAGGCGTGTATCTCGCGCAGCGGACGCCAGGGCTCGGGCAGCGCCGACAGTCGCACGGGCTTTCCCGCGCGGACATCGGTGAATTGCTCGCGCGTGATCCATGGCCCCCCGTCAAGAACCAGCGGCCGCGGCAGCCAGTCCGACGGGCACCCGTCCGACAGCACGAAGGGCGGGTCGCCTTTACGGAATCCGGCGAGCATTTTTTGCAGCGCGGGCTCGCCCTGCCGGCGCAGTAATTCCCACGAGAGCGCGCCGAACAGACTGTCGGCGTGCCACGGCGTCGCCCACGGTCCGCGAGGGCGCAGCCGGAAAGAGATTGCGTTCATACCGTGATCTCGGCCAGCTTGAGCCACTCTTCCTGCACCCGGAAACTGGTTTGTCCCGATCCGCGGCTGCCGCCCGCGCCG
>CAZRND010000177.1:0-11022 GCA_964601345.1 uncultured Acidobacteriota bacterium
CCGGCGCGATGAAGCGCTCGAATCAAGGCGCTTTCCGCCTCGATGCGGCGCGCTCGGCGTTTTATCTCGAGCGCACGAAAAACTTCCCGCTGAACACTGAGGTCGAGGCGACGCTGACTTTTGCGAGCGACGATCCGGGCGCGTGGGTGCGGCAAGTGACGCCTTCGCCCAACTCGGTCACCGTGCGCGAGCACCACTCCCTGGTGCAGCTTCCGGATAACAACTACCGGACGCGGGCTTACGATCCGCGCGCCGGATTCTTCGGCATCAGCTACATGGATTTCGCCACGCCCATCGGCGATCCGATCGTGAAGCGTTTCATCGCCCGTCACCGCCTGCAAAAGAAAAATCCCGGCCCCGCTCCGAGCGAGCCAGTGAAGCCGATCATTTATTACCTCGATCGCGGGGCGCCCGAGCCGGTGCGTTCTGCCCTGCTCGAAGGCGCGCGCTGGTGGAACCAGGCGTTTGAAGCCGCTGGATACATCAACGCCTTCCGGGTGGAGATGATGCCGGAAGGCGCGGACCCGCTGGACGTGCGTTACAACGTGATCCAGTGGGTGCACCGTCTGACGCGCGGCTGGTCGTATGGAAGCACGGTCACCGATCCGCGCACCGGCGAGATCGTCAAGGGACATGTCTCGCTCGGATCGTTGCGCGATCGCCAGGATTATCTGATCGCCGAAGGATTGCTGACGCCTTACGAGACAGGCCAGCCTCCCTCGCCCAAGATGCTGCAAATGTCGCTGGCGCGATTGCGCCAGCTCTCGGCGCACGAAGTGGGACACACCCTGGGACTGGCGCACAACTACATCGCCAGCACCGCGAATCGCGCGTCGGTAATGGATTATCCGCATCCGCTGATGAAGGTGACGGCGAACGGCGAGATCGACCTCTCCGACGCCTACGCCGTGGGTATCGGCGAGTGGGACAAAGTGGCGATCACCTACGGCTATCGCGATGGCGGGACTGCCGCCGATCTCGACGGCATCATCAGTCGCGCGCGCTCGCGCGGCCTGTTGTTTCTCACTGACCAGGATGCGCGGCCGCCCGGCAGCGCGCATCCGGCGACGCATCTGTGGGACAGCGGAACAAACGCCGTCGACGAGCTCAAGAACGTGATGGATGTTCGTTCGGTAGCGCTTTCCCGTCTCTCCGAGAAGAATATCCGCGAAGGCGCGCCGATGGCCACGCTCGAAGAGGTCCTTGTGCCCTTGTACCTTCTGCACCGGTATCAAGTGGAGGCCGCGGCCAAAGTCGTGGGCGGACTGAACTATACCTACGCGATGCGTGGCGACGGGCAAGTCCCTACTGAGTTGGTCCCGGCGCAAGAGCAGCGTCGCGCGCTCGAGGAACTCCTGCGAACGATTCAGCCGGACGCGCTCGCGTTGCCTGATCGCATCATTCAAGCGATTCCACCGCGGCCCATGGGCTATGGACGCACACGGGAAATGTTTCGGCCGCACACCGGGCTGACCTTCGATCCGCTCTCGGCCGCGGAGACAGCGGCGCATCACACGGTGGGGCTCATCCTGAATCCGGAGCGCGCCGCGCGGCTCGTGGAGTATCACGCCCGCTTTACTAGCCAGCCGGGATTCGCCGAGGTGATCAACCGGCTGCTGGCACTAACCTGGAGATCGCCGAGGCAAGGGGGTTATCCAGGCGCGATCCAGCGCACCGTCGAGGATGTGGTGCTCTATCATTTGGTCTCGCTCGCTGCTACGGATCAAGCCGCGTCGCAGGTGCGGGCGCTGGCCGCGCTCAAGATCGAGGAGTTGAAGTCCTGGGCGGCGCAGCAATCCCCTTCGGACGAGAGCGACAAGGCCCATCTTTTTGCCGCGCTCTCGCTCATTCGCACGTTCCAGGAAGATCGCAAGTCCCTGGTCCTGCCGCGGCCGCCGGAGCCTCCGGACGGCGCGCCAATCGGCATGGATTGCGACTGGGGAATTCTTCCTTGACCCTGTCACGCAAGGCTCTTCTCTACCTAGCCCTGTTTCTTTCCGGAGCCGCCGGACTTATCTATGAGGTGACGTGGCTCAAGGCGCTGGGCCTGGTCTTCGGTTCCACCACCGACGCGTTGACTACGGTGCTGGCCGCGTTTATGGGTGGATTAGGTCTCGGAAGCTGGGCGCTCGGCCGCCGCGCCGATCGACACCCACAGCCGTTGCAGCTCTACTGCTACCTGGAGATCGGTGTGGCCGCCACGGCGCTGCTCACGTTCACGGTTCTCCCCTCGCTGCGACAGTTCTATTCCGTCGCCGGCGGTGGAATCGCTCTTCGCATTCTTTGCGCCGCCTTGCTGTTGCTGGCGCCGACGTTTCTCATGGGCGCGACCTTCCCGGTGCTGGTGGGGATCTTCCGCCAAGGACAAACGGAGACCGGCGGCCCGGTCAGCCGGATGTACGCGATCAACACTGCGGGCGCCGTGGCCGGAACTTTCGGCGCCGGATTTCTCTTGCTGCCCAGCCTGGGTGTGACTCGAACCGCCGTCGCCGCGGCCGCGTGCAATACTCTCGCGGCCGTCCTGGCCATGATCGCGAACGTTGGAGCTCCGGATCGCGAGACCGTCGAACCAGCGCCATCAACCGAGACCCAACAAGGCTCGCTGCTGCTCCTCTGCCTTTCGGCTCTCTCCGGTGCAACGGCGATGGTGCTGGAAGTGGCGTGGACGCGACTGCTGGCTGCGCCGCTCGGCGGCTCGACCTACGCGTTCAGCGTGATGCTGGCCGCGTTTCTGATCGGCATCGCGGGCGGCTCACGGATCTATCCCGTCTTCGCCTGGTTTGGAGCCACGGGACGCGGCACGCTTGCCTTCCTGCAATTTGCAATCGCCGCAACCGGCGCCCTGGCATTGGCGCTTTGGCGATGGCTGCCCATGTTGGTCTTTACGTTATTGAAATCGTACGGCGCGACTTTCTTCGGATTAGCGGCGGTTCAGTTCGCCGGCGCGCTCTTCATCCTCCTGCTGCCGGCGATTTTCTACGGACTGAACTTCCCCTGCCTCTCCGCGCTCTACGCGCCGGACGAGAACAAGGCGGCGGGGCAGATGGGCCGCCTTTACGCGGTGAACACGATGGGCGCGATCGCGGGATCGCTCGTCGGGGGACTGTACCTGGTTCCTTCGTTCGGGAGCTACAGCGCGCTGGCTGCGGCGATGGCGCTCAGCTTCGCCTCCGGGATCGCCCTCGTCTCGGGTGGGAAGCGCCTGGTGGCCGCGGGCGGCTTCGCAATCCTGCTCGCTGCAACGGTACCCACTGGACTCTTCTCTCACTCCAGTCTCGATCAGGAAGGCGTGGTGGCCGCCTATTTCCATGGAGGGTATTACCAATCGAAATTGACGCTCAACGAAATCGTGGAGACTCGGGATTACCTCTTTATCGAGGACGGGAAGAACGCCACCGTCTCGGTCTTTGCTGAGGAAGGCCAGCGGGCTCTGCGAGTCAACGGCAAGGTGGACGCCAGCATGGGAGACATGCGAACCCAAGTCATGCTGGGCGTGCTGCCCTTGGCGATGCACCAAGCGCCGCGGCGCGTACTGGTGATCGGCTTTGGATCGGGAGTCACTGCCCACATGGCCGCGATCTGGCCCGGCGTCGAGAGAGTGGACGTGGTGGAGATCGAGCCGGCCGTCATCCACGCCGCACGCTACTTGAAAGAAATGAATCAGGGAGTCTACCAGGATCCCAAGGTACGAATGATTCTCGACGATGCGCGCCACTTCCTGTTCACGACACGCGAGCGCTACGACGTCGTGATCTCCGAGCCATCGAATCCCTGGATGGCCGGTGTGGGCAACCTGTTTACCGCGGAGTTCTACCGGGAAGCCAATTCGCGTTTGGCCGAAGGCGGCATCTTCGGGCAGTGGGTGCAGACCTACCAGTTTCTGCCCGAAGATTTCGCGCTGGTGACCCGCACCCTGGCGCAAATCTTTCCGCACCAGAGTCTTTGGCGCGCCGAGATCGTTGACTTCCTCCTGGTGGGATCGCGAACCCCGGTCTGGCCGGTCACCGAGCAGTACAAGGCTGCTTTCCAAAAGGCTGGTGACCTGCGCACAATTCTCTGGCAAGTGGCTGGGATGGACCGTCCGGAGGGTATTTGGGCCTATTTCCGATTGGACCCTAGGGACTTGAGAGGTCTGGCCGGTATCGGTCCCGTCAACACCGACGACCGCCCAGTGCTGGAATATCAAGCCGGTCTCCGTCTGGCGCGCCCGGCGGACGACTATTTGAGGCGCATGGTTGCTCTGGCGCAAACGACGCATCCCATCAAGCTGACGCCTGAAGAGCGCTTGGCCGTTGCCTCCACTGCCTTACGGATCGGCGACGTGCAAGCTTCGAGCGTGGCTGCCCAACCGCTCTCGGGCGAATTGCCCGACTCGGCCGAATTCTGGCTCTATGTGGGAGATTGGACTCGGGCTCAACGAAATCCATCCGGCGCAGCAGTTGCCTATCAGAGGGCCATCGAAAAAGGAGCTGGGTGGCGAGCGCGCGCAGGTTTGGCGGTGGTCTCCCTCGAGGCACAAAAGCCCGAAGCCGAAGAACTCCTTCGGAATGCCGCCCTGTCTTTCAACGACCCCAGCCCAGCGGGTGAATTAGCGCGGACCGAAGTGATGGTGGTCCTGGCCCAACTCTTGGGCCGGAACAATCGCTTTGACGAAGCCATCGAGTGGCAGAAGAAAGTGATCGCCGCTGGTGGGCCGGACCGGTTCATGCATCTCCATTGGGCTCAACTGGCGGATTTCTATAAGAAAAAGGGGGACCGCTCGGCGGCCAAGCAAGCCCTGGAGAAATCCCTGGAGCTGGACCATTATGGCCAGTCCGCTCACCTCATGCTCGGCGAGATCTACCTGGACTTGGGTCAAAACCAGGAGGCCGCCGAGCAATTCCGCAGTCTGCTTCGCTTTCACCCCTTGATTGACTTGGCAGCGTATGAGCGGGCAGCCGAGGCAGTTCGTCGCGCCGGCTATCTTCGAGAATCAAGCCGCATCCTCGCCCGAGGACGAGAGTTATTCGCTGCACCGCCATCCCGCTGAAGCTAAATTGTTGGCACGGATGGCCCATGACCATTGGTTGCCTTGACATGGCCTTCCGAAACGGTATAATTTGCTTGTGATTAACCGCGCCAAGTTGGTGCCGAAGGGCTTCAGTCTTTTGGAGCTGGTGATTGTCATGGCGATCGTCTTCACCTTGGCGACGATGGCCGTTCCCCAGTTCATGAAGGCCATCAATAACTACCGGGTCAACAACGAGGGCAGGCAGCTCCAGGCCCTGGCAACGCGGGCCCACGTTCAGGCGGCCGCCAACAATACTCGTTACCGGGTTCAGATCAATACGGTGAACCGGACGTACACGCTTCAATTCTGCGCCGACGCGGTGGCAACTCGAGTGAATCCCTGCGTAACGTGGACGACCGACGCGACGACCGGGACCATTACAATGAATCCCATCATCTCCTTTTCCACGACCGGTCTCACGGTCGCGCCTCCGATTACCTGCACAACTCCCCCTTGCGTAACGGTGACTCAGGCCACGGAAATGACTTTCAATTCGCGCGGCCTGCTTTTCGACGAGACGGCCAACGCCCCGGCGAACAACCGGTGCTTTTACCTGGCTGGAACGAATTCCCAGAACATCGCCGTCTGTACGGTGTTGACCGGCAGGTCGGTAGCTTATGTGTTGAATGCTGGAGCTTGGGTGGAGTTGTAGCATCATGAGAAAACCGCGCTTCTCCGAACGGGGTCTCTCGCTGATGGAGACGTTGATCGCAACGGCCATCGCCGGATCGGTTATGGTGGGTCTCGCTTCCCTTGTCTCCGCGGCCATGATGCAGAGCAAGAATCAAGGCCAGACCACCAGCCAGGCGACCGCCTTGGCGGCTCAAAAAATAGACCAGTTAATGACCTTGCAGTTCACGGCCGCGAGCACTGCCGCGCCACTGACCTGCGCGGCTTCGCCCTGCGGAAGTATTACGGCCGACACCACGAATTATGTAGAGTACCTGGACGCTACCGGAAACGTTCTCGCCGGCGCGACGGCCGCTACGATTGGCGTTTTTTTCACGCGACGCTGGATGATCACAAACTCGACCGCGACGACCAAGCTGATTGAAGTGGTCGTGATCGGCACTGCCGTGGTCCAGAAGAACCAGCCCAGCGTCAATATGGCCTGCATCAAGGCGCAACAATAGGGCGCAACATGAATACTCGAAGCAAACGCGGCTTTTCGATTCCGGAAATGCTGGTTTCCATGGCCATCCTCTCCTTATTGATGGCGACCATTACGCTTCTCATGGGCCGGATCCAGGCGCTCTACACCACACAGCAACGCGTGGGCGGAGTCAACGAGACCGGCAAAACCGCGATGGAGCTGATGGCGCTGGATATCAGTCAGGCGGGTTATCCTGGGATGGTCAACGCCCTGACCCAGGCCGCCATCAGCGGTTCCAGCTCGAATCAAACCGTAACCTTGAACAATATGCGCGGCATTTACGTGGGCCGCATGTTGACGGTTGACGTGGGCAACGTCAGTACGGAACCGGTCCGGGTTGTTTCTTGCACCACCACCAGCACGGTGGCTAACGGATGCACGTCGGGAGGCAGTAATTCCGTGACCGCATTGTTCAAGCTGGATCATGCCAACAATTCCCCGGTCACGGCCAGCCTGAACCCGCTGCCCGAAGGAATTCCTTTTGACCTGGCGGACACCGTGGGAACCTTCAGTTCCTCTCAAAGCACCCTTCGCATCATTGGCGACTTGAGATCGGATGGGACTTTGCGCTATATCGAGTACCGCTTTACGGCGGCTCCGGCCACTTGCACCGGAACCCTGGTCCGTTCGGATACCGACGCCTACGCGGCAACACAAAACGCCGGGGTTACGATCGCCAACAATCTCTGCAACACCGCTGCGGCCGGAATCTTCACTTACACGTCACCTTGCCAGGCAGGTGTAACCTTGACAGCCACGCAGCTCACCTACATTACCCTGGTGAATACCGACTTTACGCCGGGAAGCGCCGTCTGCCGTCCGCTTGGAAATTACTCCTACCTGGATTCCACTGGGGCCACCGTGACGCGCAGCCTCACCTATGTTACGAACATCGGTGTGACGCTGCAGATGCAAACGCAAGCCGCGATTGTGAGCGGGATCGGAACCGGCGGGACGCGCACCATCGTCTTCAAGGAACAATACTTCTCCCCCCGCAATGTCGTGGATGCTCTGCTGCTGGATGACGACGGCCTGCAGACGCTGCTGCCGGTGGCCCCGCGCGCCGCGCTGTCCAGCCTGCCGGCGGCGCCTTAAGGAGAGGGAATGGCTCGCAAGAAAGAAAAGGGTATCGCGCTCATCTTCTCCCTGCTGGGAATCATCGTGGTGTCCTTGCTCGCGACGGGACTGCTATTCGTCAGCAACCAGGAAACATTCTCCGCGCTCAACTATCAGAAACAAGTGCAAGCGGTGTACGCGTCCACGATGGGAGTGCAGTCGGCCTTGGATTGGTTCCGCAACACGTACGCCCCGTACTTGGATAACCAGGCGACCGGGGTCGTGGACACGGCCGTATACACGCTCACGGGAGCCAGTCCCGTTTATAGCGGGGCGGGTGTGACGCTTGGCGGCGCCGGCGCGAACTTCCCCAGCACCACGATCAAGACGAGTTTCAACACCATGAGGGCCCCCGCCGCGGCCGTCGCGATCGGAAATGCCGGCGAGAATTTCACCCTGACCGGTTCTCTCCTATCTCATACCCGGTACAAGGACGTGACCGGCAACAATGTGATGATTGCCGAACGGTGGCAGATTTCCGTCACCGGAACCATCCCGAACCCGATCGGAGGCGGCTACACGGTTGCGGAAGTCGCGATCATCGAACGGTTCTTCATTCCCATCTTTAAAGACGCTTTGCGCGGCCAGTGCAATGTGGGCGTCGCGGGTAACGTAACCACGGACTCATTCAACTCCCAAAACTGCAAGAGCCCTCCCTGCGCGTACGGCGGTTCGAACCTCTACACCGGAGCGGACGCGGGATCGAACGTTGGATCGAACGCCGTGCTGGTTCTCACCGGCGGATCGATTACCGTCAACGGGAACGCCTATTACGGCCAGACATTCGGCACCTGCACCGGAACCGATAAGATCCCCTCAGGCGATGTGAAGGGCACAGTTACGGAAGCACCCGCGGTCCCCTTCCCGCCGATCACGCCCACCTTTACGACGACGACGGGCGGGACAACGATTTGTTCGGCAGCCTCCTGGAACGTCAAGTCCGGACCGACCAAGGGGAATTACTACGCCATTAATCCGAATACGACAGGCACCTATTACGGTAGCTGCAGCCTCAGCAGCGACAACCTCGTTCTCTGCCTGCCGCAGGGCACGACTGCCGCACAGCCTTTCTTCATGACGGACCTGGGCATTGTCACCAATGGCTCAATCGTTCTCATGCAGGAGACCAAGGCCGGCTCCGGCTGCAACTCCTCGTCCAATGTCTGCGGTTCCGCCGGCACGTCGTGCCCTCCGGCCAAGGTGTACGTCAGCAACACCTTCAAGCTGAGCGGCAACGGATCAGGCTCCGGATCGCTCGCAAACACCGATGACACGTTACTCACCGTTCTGCTGACAGGGACCGATACAACCGACGACAACCTGTGCGATTGGGGAGGCAACTCGCCGTTCTACGGGACGATCTATTCGCCGAACGCCGCCTGCAACTTCCACGGCACCGGCGATCTCTACGGAGCGGCCTCGGCGTGGAACATCGACGCCAAGGGAAATTTCAACGTCCACTATGACCTCGCCTTGAGCGCCAAGTCCGGCTACGTGACGACTTTCCGCATCGTGAATCAGACCCGCTCGGTTTTCTAAAGATCGATCACCGCGGAAACCACGCGCGGATCGTCGGAGGAGATCCGTCGGAATCCCAGTTTCTTGAAGAGCGCGTTCATTCCTGCATTTTCGAGCAACGCCTCGCCGGCCAGGCGTTCCAGTTTCTCATCCCGGGCGACGCTGACCAGTCGCCGCATCAGTTCCGTGCCCAGCCCGCGGCGCTGGTGGGAGTCGCGAACCAGGACGGCGACCTCCGCTTCGTTCTTGCCGTGCTGCTTGTGGAGCCGGCCTACGGCGAGGATCTTCCCATCCTGCTCCACCACCAGTGCCATGGCGCGGTCATAGTCGAGGAAGCACATCCGGATCATGCGCTCGTGCGCCACGCGGGCGTGCAGATTCATCATGTAAAAGTAGCGCAGGTACACGGTGCGGTCCGACAGGGACTCGTGGAACTCCACCATCATCGGCTCGTCCTCCGGCCGGATGGGACGCAGGATTACCGCTGCGCCGTCGCCCATCTTCCATTCCGAGATGTATTGCGCCGGATACGGCCGGATCGCCGGCCGCGGCAGATCGGACTCGGCGGTCGACGGCGCGTGCAACACCACGCGGGCATCGAGCGCGATCATGCGCTCGGCCGAAACGAGCAGCGGATTCACGTCAATTTCCTTGATCCAAGGTTGCTCGACCACCAATTCGCTGAACCGCACCAGGAGCGCTTCGAGCGCGGCCATGTCCACGGGCGGCCGTCCGCGCACCCCTTTGAACGCCTTGAAGATGTGCGTCTGCTCCATCATGCGGTGCGCCAAGGTTGTGTTTAGCGGCGGAAGAGCCAATGCGCGGTCCCGGTAAACTTCCACCAGCTCGCCACCCGAGCCAAACAGAATCACCGGACCGAACTGGGGATCGACGCTGCTCCCGAGGATGATCTCGTAGCCTTTCTGCTCGATCATCGGCTCAACGGCCACGCCCTGAAAATCGTGAGCGGCGACTGCTTTTTCGATCTCGGCGTAGGCGCGGCGCACCGCGGCTTCGTCTTTGAGATTGAGCTTCACCCCTCCCACGTCGCTCTTGTGCGTGATGGTCTCGGAGTGCAGCTTGAGGACCACCGGGAATCCGGTCTCGGCGGCCAGTTTCACGGCTTGATCCGGACTCTCGGCCACGCAAGTCGGCGCTACCGGAATCCCGTAGAGCGAGAGAACGACTTTCGACACGTCCTCTGTGAGCAGGGTTTGATTTTTTTCGCGCGCGTGGCGGAGCAGCTCGTCTACTTTGGCGCGGCGTCCGGCCACCTCCTCCGGACCTTGCGCCAGAGTCGGCGTCTCATAAATGCCGCGCAGGTTGTACGTGTAACGCCACATGTAATCGAACACACGGGCGGCTGTGTCAGGATAAGCGAAGGTCGGGATGCCGGCCGCATTGAGAGCGGCTTCCCCTTGCGCCACGGAGACCCCGCCCATCCAGCTCGCAAGCAGGGGCTTTCCCGTGGACTTGGCGTAGGGCTTGAGCCGCGCCGCGACGTCGGTGGGACTGGTCATGCCTTGCGGCGCGAGAATCACCAGCAGGCCGTCGCTCTCCGGATCGGCGGCGGCGATTTCGAGCGCGCGCGCATAGCGATCAGGATCGGAATCGCCGAGAATGTCGATGGGATTCTGACGGCTCCAGAACGGCGGCAGGAACGCGTTCAGCGCCGCCGTGGTGGCGTCAGAGAGTTTGGCGAGCTCGCCGCCGTTCCCGATCAGCGCGTCAGTGGCCAGGACGCCCGGCCCGCCCGCATTCGTCAGGATCGTGAGCCGCGGCCCACGCGGACGCGGCTGCTTGCCGAGCGTCTCCGCCATGTGGAAGAGGTCGCTAATGCTGTTCACGCGCAGCACGCCGCAGCGCCGGAACGCCGCGTCGAGGACTTCGTCACTGCCGGCGAGCGCGCCGGTGTGGGAGGCGGCGGCCTTCGATGCCGCCGCCGTCCGCCCTGCCTTGATGACGATGACCGGCTTCGACAACGCCACTTCACGCGCCGCCGAAAGAAACGATCGGGCGTCGCCGATCGATTCCATGTACATCAGGATGCTGCGCGTGGCCGGATCGTCGCCAAAGTGATAAATCAAATCCCCCCAAGACACGTCGAGCATCGATCCGGTGGAGACAAACCCGCTGAAGCCGACTTGCTCGCGCAAGCTCCAATCCAGAATAGCGGTCTGTAGCG
>CAZRND010000178.1:0-10904 GCA_964601345.1 uncultured Acidobacteriota bacterium
GGCGCGTATGGGCGGGCACTTCGGAGATGTAGCTCTGTTCCATGCCCTCGCGGGACATCATCTGCCCCGACCCGCCCGCGGGCCCCGCGGCCAGATAGTCCGGCAGATGCTCGGGCAGGATCTCCGTGCCGCCGCCTTGCAGCATGGCGCGCTCGAGCACGTTGCGCAACTCGCGTCCGTTGCCGGGGAATGCATATCCCTCAAGGACGCGCGCGGCCGCCGCGCTCAACGTCATCGCCGGGCGCCGGTGAATTCCCGCCAGGCTCGCCAGCAAAGTCTTGGCCATCGGAACGATATCCGCGCGGCGATTGCGCAGCGGCGGGATGTCGAGCGGCACCACGTTCAGCCTGTAGTAAAGATCCTCACGGAAATGGCGCTGGCGCACGGCGGCTTCGAGGTCGACGTTCGTGAGCGCAATGAGCCGCGCCTCGATCTTCAGCGTCTGCGTTCCGCCCAGGCGCTCGAACTTGCGCTCTTCCACCACGCGCAGGATTTTCGCTTGCATCGGCAGCGTGAGCGGGGCCACTTCATCGCGCACGATCGTGCCCGCGCCGGCCATCTCCAGGCGACCGGGCTTCTGCGCCGAGGCGCCGGTGAACGCGCCCTTCTCGTGGCCGAACAATTCGCTCTCCAGCAATTCCGGCGGCAGCGCGGCGCAATCGATCTTGACGAAGGGCTCCTCGCGCGCGTCGCTCAGAAAATGGATCACCTGCGCCAGCAGGTCCTTGCCGCATCCGCTGTCGCCACGGATTAACAGCGTCGAGGTCGTCTTCGCGACCTTGCCGGCGATCTCGAGAATCTTCAGCGATTGCGGATCGGCCGCCGCCCACATCCGGAGTACGGCGGCATCGGTTGGCTCGGACGGAGGGCCGGAGGGCGTCAGTGGTCCTCCACGTGGATGCGCGGAGCGGCCCGCCACAACCGTTCGAGGTCGTAAAAGCGCCGCGCCTTCTCGGAAAAGATGTGGACCACCAGGAATCCGAAGTCCATCAGGATCCATTCGCCCTGGTTGTATCCCTCGACGTGCCGCGCGCCGCCGCCATGCTTCTTCATGCGCATGTGGATTTCGTCGCTGATCGCCTGGCTCTGGGTGGGATTGCGCGCCGTGCAGATCAGGAAATAATCCGTGAACGACGTGTTCGAGCTGCCCATGTCGAGCAGCACCAGGTCCGCGGCGTGCTTCTCAAAAGCGCCTTTCACGGCATCGGCCGCCGCCGGCGTGATCTTGCGTTTCACAGGGCCCTCCCGGCGCGGTAGAGGCCGGTCTTCTTGAGATACTCCGCTACGGGCGTGGGAAGTTTTCCTGTCGCCGCGGGACCGGGCTTCGCCGCCGCGGGACCGAGCGCCGCTCGGATGTCCGTCGCCGAGATCGGTTCCCAGACGCCAGAGAGCACCCACACCGACGTCTTGCGGAGCTTGTACTCCAGTCCGCGCCGGTCGCGGGGCGTGCCGCGCCGCTTCCACGGCTGCGGCAGCACCGTCTCGACGCGCGCCAGATCGAATCCCGGGCGGCTGATCACGATGAAGTTCGCTGATTCGAGCAGCGCCCGCCACTGCTGCCAGCTTCGTATGGTCAGGAAGGCGTCCGCGCCGATAAGGAAATAGAGTTGCGCGCCCGTTCCCAGCTCGCGCCGGAAACGGCGTACGGTCAGGATCGAGTAGCTCGGCTTGCCGGGCGCCGGCGCTTCGGAGGTCGACGGGACGAATCGCTGTTCGCCGGCGCAGGCCAGCGCCACCATGGCGAAGCGTTCTTCGTAGGGCGCGTGCCGGTTCTTGTGCGGAGGCCGGCCGGCGGGGATGAAGTAGACCACGTCGAGCGCGAAACGTTCCCGCGCCGCGCGCGCCGCCGCCAGATGACCGCTATGGATGGGATCGAAGGTGCCGCCGAACAATCCGATGTTCACAGGGGAGCCGCGTCTCCAGCGGGAATCTTGTCGAGTTGATCCGCCAAGGCCAGTTTCAGCCGCTCCACGCCCTCGCCCGTCTGGGCCGATATGGGATAAAGCGCCAGGCCGCGCGATTTGCAAAGTTTCCGCAAAGCGGTGAGCCGGGCGCGATCCTGCATCACATCCATTTTGGATGCTACAACAAGCATCGGCTTGGCGGCAAGCCGCGGATCGAACTGGCGCAGTTCCTCGAGAATCACTTCGAAATCGTCGCGCACATCGCGGCCCGTCTCGTCGCTCATGTCTACGAGATGCGCCAGAATGCGGGTCCGCTCGATGTGGCGCAGAAACTGCGTGCCGAGCCCGTGGCCGAGATGCGCGCCCTCGATGAGTCCGGGGATGTCGGCCATCACGAAGCTGCGTCCCCACTTCTCTTTTCCCACGGCGACGACGCCGAGATGCGGTTCGAGCGTGGTGAACGGATAGTTCGCGATCTTCGGGCGAGCGGCCGAGACGACCGAGAGCAGCGTGGACTTGCCGGCATTCGGAAATCCCACCAGACCGACGTCGGCGAGGAGCTTGAGCTCGAGGCGCAGGCGGCGCTCCTGGCCGGGAAATCCCTTTTCGTGCTCCTTTGGGGCGCGATGTACGGGCGTCGCAAAGTGCTGGTTGCCGCGGCCGCCGCGCCCGTGTCGCGCGGCCACGAAGCGCTCGTTCGCGACGGCGAAATCGTAGAGCTTCGCGCCGCTCTCCTCGTCGTAGACCACGGTGCCGACCGGCACGCGCAGGACCATATCTTCGCCGCGCTGCCCGGTGCAGTTGCTGCCGAGTCCGTGGCGGCCGCGCTCGGCTTTGAATTCGCGATTAAACCGGAAATGGACGAGCGTGTTGTGCGCCTGGCTCGATTCGAGCACGATGTCGCCGCCGTCGCCGCCGTCGCCGCCGCTCGGTCCGCCGCGCGGAACGAACTTTTCGCGGCGAAAGGCCATGCAGCCGTTTCCGCCGTCGCCGGCTTTCACGTAAATCCGCGCTTCGTCGATGAACATGGGTGGGGCAGGTTTTCAACCTGCCCTTGGAGAGACTTACTTCGCTGCCGCGGGAGCTTCTTCCACGGGCCGGATGTGCACCAGCCGCCCGCGCTTGCCGCCTTCGGTGTACTGCACGATGCCGGTGATCTTGGCGAAGAGGGTATGGTCGCGGCCGAGTCCTACGTTTTCGCCGGCCTGGATGGGGGTGCCGCGCTGCCGCACCAGGATCGACCCGCCGGAGACCAGTTGGCCGCCGAACCGCTTGACGCCCAGGCGCTGCGACTGCGAGTCGCGCCCGTTTCGTGAACTGCCGAGACCTTTTTTATGTGCCATATGTCCTACCCAATCTCGCCGATCTTCACAGCGGTGAAGCCCTGCCGGTGTCCGGCGGTCTTCTTATGCTGTTTCTTGCGCTTGAACTTGAAGACGATGACTTTCTTGGCGCGCCCGTTGCGCAGGATCGTCGCCCGGCACTTGGCCTTGACGGATTTGCCGGCCTGCAGCGTCTCGTTGTCCTGGGCCAGGGCCAGCACCGGGAATTCCACGGTGGCGCCCTTCTCGCCGGCCAGGTTCTCCACCTGGATCACGTCGCCGGGAGACACACGATACTGCTTACCGCCGGTTTGGATAATCGCGTACATGAAAAAGATCCTGCTTCTTCTAGGATTCGCCCGCTGGGCAGGCGCGAAACTTCTATTATAGGCTGAGATGAGGGGATTGCGCAACCCTTGACTGCGGCGGTCTGCAAGGGGCGATCATAAGCGGGCTGTTAGGCGATTCAGATAAGGATAGTAGGCATTTTGTAGTTGTCGGGAAAAGCGTGCGTTAGGGAAAAGGCGCAGTCAGGGTCGCGAAGAGCGTGCGGTTGATTCGTAACGCTTCTTGTTCTTCAGCCACCACATCAACGCATTTTCCGTGGTTTCTCGATACCAGCGCGCCCTGCCCTGTTCGCCTTGATATTTCGGGAGCTTGTAGTCCGGCGTGAATCCTTCGCCTAAGTACGTGCCCAATGCACTGGCGGTGCGAAATGGGCCAAAGTACGAACTGTCACCGCTCCCGTGCGCGAATCGCTCCTCGTCCGAGGATAGCGATTCGAACAGAATCCAAAACCCCATTCGTACAACGGATGCATCAATCCCCGAGACGCGCGCATACGGAGGCGAAACCAGCGCATCGAATAACGAGCCCCGAATCTGGGGGCTGCTGTGGAGCGCGAATATGATGACATCGTGCTGGTACTTGGTTCCAAGACGACCCAACAGACAGCCCGCCGCTTGCGCCCGCAACGAAGAGGCGGCTACGTCATCGGCGAACACCTTTCGCACGAATTCTTCCGCTGCAGGATCCCAATTGCCGCACAGGGCGTAGACCAAGGCGCTTCGGCCGGGGGCGTATCGCAGTTGAGTCCATAGTTCCCGCAGGGTCTTGCCGACCTTTGGATCTCCCATCCCTCGAGACAATGTCTCACGCCATAGCAAGGAGGCCACGCAATGTCTTCTTCCCGAAACTCCGCTGTGGCGGTCGATACTGGGATCGTCGGTGCAGTTGTAATGGAGGACGCTTGGCGCTGCATCTTTGGCAATTTCCGGATAGAGCGCCCGAATCGCGACCTCGGGCGGCAGCTTCCGAAACGAGTCTGCCGCTTGCTGCCATTGCTGGTCTGACGCTTGGGATGAAAGCAGGGTCTCCAGCAATGAAATGTCGTCGGTCTGTAACTTCGTTAAGTTGGGGGTTAAGACGCCCCAGAGGACAAGTAGGGCAGCGGCGCGGAACAGACGGGTCACCAGCATACCGATAGAACGATCCCGTCCGGATCCTCTTGCATGGGGCGACCCGGGTGAGGGGGCAGGCGTGCACTGTATAATCAGCCCTGATGGGCAGGAACCTCACGGTCGCCCCGGGACGATGCCGGCAAGCGGTTGGCGCGGGCCGGCGCCTGCCTGTGCTTTTTCTGGCCGCATCGTTTGCCTTCGCCGCCCCGAGTTGCTGCTCTGCTGCGGAAGACCCGCCTCTACTCGCAAAATGCCTTCAGCGCTTGGAGATGCCCTCTTACCCGGAACTGGCCCGCGCAGCTCGAATTCAAGCGCTTGCAAGCGCAACGATCTCACTCTCCAAGAAGGCAGTTCCCCAGCGGATCAACGTGAAGGTCGAGCGCTCCACCAAGACCACAGAACCTCTCTTCAAGGCAGCCATTGAACGCGCAATTCGGAATTCCCGTTTTGAGCAGAGCTGTCAGTCGAAAATGATCATCGCGTTCTTCCATTTTGAATTGAGGGAGGATGCGTCCGAAAAATCGGCAGCCGCGTTCGGCTATCCTAACCACTTCTGGATCAGAGTTGGCCCCTTCGAGATCATGCCAGGTGCGTCCTTCTCATCATCAGCGTGTCTCTGATGCTCCGGGGCAGCGCTCGTACCCTCATGCAGTTCCCGCTTGACATTGGCGAATAAAATACGAATAATCTATGCGGCGCGCACCACCCTTTTTCGAGAGTGCCGAGCTCAGGAGGGGGCAAAGTGGGGAAATCGTGAAGTGGAGCCTTAACTCCCCATTTTCTAACAACTTGGCACTTCAAAGACTAGTGAAGTCCGCAGTGAAGCGTGGAGTCGGTCCAGGGTCACCTCGCCCCGAGGATCCTCTCGATTTGTAGTAAGTGATTGGTGTCGTGACCGGCGAACATGCGGACGATGTGCTCGATCGATTCCTGCCCGCGCTCGGAATGCATCCCGAATTGCTTCCACTGCTCGGGCGTGAGCGACTTTAGTAGCGCCAGATTCGCTTCCCGCAGCGTGCGAAACTGCTCCACCGACTTCCGCGGATCGCGTTTCTCGTAATGACCGCTCGCGAGCCACTTGTTCTGGTCGTACGCCACGATCGCGCAGCCCGGCGCGCCGAGGATCAGCCGAATGCGATACGAGCCGACGATTTCCGCGTCCGCCAGGTGCGCGACAATCTCGCCGACCGACCATTTGTCCGGAGCCGGGCGCTTGCGCAACTTGGGTGCCGGCACGCCCTTGATCAGCCGCTCGAGCCGCTTCGCCGTCGCCGCTTGCACCGTCATCGGCTGCTTGCCTTCGACATAGCCAAGAATGCGCTGCGTGTACTGCTGCGCTGTCTCGTTCATTCCGTCCTCCCACCCCAATTCTAGCGCTGAACTGCTACAATTCGTCCTATGTTGACATGGCTCCTGCTCGTGAGCCTGCTCGGCTCGGTTGCTCCCGCCGACAAGAAGGACACGCCTCTCACAGTCTGCGACGTGCTCGCGAAACTCAATACCTATCGCGGCCAGCGAATCAGCGTAAGAGGAGAATTGCTCTCGACCGCGGATGGCCGCTGGCTGGTGGGAAGAGGATGCCGCCCGCTCGTGACGGACGGTTATCGCTGGCCGCAGCCCGTCTCGATTGTGCTGACTCTTCCTGAGGGAGCTTCGAAGGAATCCGTACGCGTTGAGGATGTCGACGAAGGACTGCGCAGACTGGCTGGGCCGGACGCGAAGACCTTTGTCACCGTGACCGGACGCCTGGACGCAAAGGAGCACTATGAAATGGCGCCGCGCGGCGATGGCAAGTCCGCACCGGCCGGATACGGCCACCTGAACGCCAGCCCCGCCCAGATTCTCTACGAAGATTTGAAAGACTTCCAGGTCGAGAAAACCAAGAAGTAACCCGTTCGCTCTGTGCACCTTTCTGATGATGGACCGAAGACGCTAGGCTATACTAGTGCTGATGAAGTTGGAAAACCTCAAGGGTATCGTCCACTCGGACCCGGAGATTATGGGCGGCACGCCCGTCTTTGTCGGCACGCGCGTCCCCCTCCAAAACCTGATTGATTCTCTCGAAGGAGGCGAGTCAGTCGAGGACTTCCTCGACGGGTTCCCAACCGTAAAGCGCGAACAGGTGATCGCCGTTATCGAAGGCGGAAAGCTCGCGATCCTAGAGACCATCTAGGGAATGCGTATTCTCATTGACGAGTGCCTCAATTTAAGGCTCTCCCGCGCTCTGACCGGCCACTATGCGAGCGGGTCCCTAAGGCCGGATCTGGCGAATCTGTTCTTCCAGCCGAGGCAGGTCTTTGGTCAGCATGGTCCAAACCTGCTGCAGGTTCAGTCCAAAATACTCATGCACGAGGATATTCCGAAGGGCGATGATCTGAGCCCAGGGGACCTCGGGATGGCTATCCTTGAGCGACTGCGACACACCGCGCGCCGCTTCGCCAATCACTCGCAGGTGGTGAATGGCCCAGACTTGAAGCATTTCGTCATGCTGAAATTCTTCGGTGTCACAGGTGATGCGTGATTTGATCTTGTGTGCGGCGTCGAGTATGTCGCTTAATCGGTCCGCATCACTCCTCATAGAGCGACAGCGTCTCGGTACACAGAATCCCGGATCGACGGCTTGACCCAACCCTCGCTGGCGATGTCGACCTTACGTCCCAAGAGCCCTTCGAGAGCGAGCATGAGAGCAGCGTGATCGAGAAGACTACTCCCCTGGTTCCAAGTCACAAGGAAGTCGACGTCGCTATCTGGCCGGGCTTCGCCGCGAGCGACCGAACCGATCAGTCGCACTTGCGCAGCTCCGTGCTTCTCGGCAAGGCGGAGGATTGCTTCCCTCTTCTCGCGGATCATCGCACTGACCTTTGGTTCCGTCATGGCTCCTCTGTCTTCCGTTTTCCCCATTCTATCACTGGCACGCACGAGCTAGAACGGCGGGAAGCTCAGCTTCTTGTCGCGTTTCTCCACCCAGATGCGCGCTTCCTTCTGGTTGATCTGCGCCGTGACGACGACGCCCGAACCCCGTTCGTGCGAGCCCGCGATCTTGAAGGACGACACCTTGCCGTACTCGCTCGACTTTCCCCAGTCGCGGAGGAAATCCTCGTAGCGGTAGGAAGGCCCCGGGCTCCAGATCTCGTAGGCGCCCTTGTAATCCTCCTGCTGCAGCGCGGCGAGGAAGCGGTTGACCACGTGCTCCTCCGGCCAGTTCTTGAATTCGTAGTAGAGGACCGGCGCCACCACGACAAACACAGCGACGGCGATCCAAATCAGCTTCTTGCGCCGCTCCTGGCGCGGATCGATCGGCTTGATGTTATCGAACATATTTCGTCCGGGTCTTCTCTCCGTGCCGCTCGAGCGCCAGGGCGATCAAACGGTCGAGCAGTTGCGAATAGGGAAGGCCCGATTTCTCCCAAAGTTTCGGATACATGCTGATGGACGTGAATCCGGGAATCGTGTTGACCTCGTGCACCAGGATTTTGCCGGTCTTCTTCCCCATGACAAAGTCCACGCGCGCCATGCCCGCGCAGTCGATGGCCGCAAACGCGCGGCAGGCCAGCTCGCGCACGCGGCGCGTCTGGCTCGCCGTGAGCGGCGCGGGGATCAACAGCCGCGTCCCTTCCTCGAGATACTTCGCCGAGTAATCGTAAAACTCGCGCGACGGAATCAACTCTCCCGGCACGGACGCCTCCGGATGGTCGTTGCCCAGCACCGAGCACTCCAGCTCCCGGGCGTCGACGCCCTGCTCCACTAGGATTCGACGGTCGAAGCGCGCCGCTTGTTCCAGGGCCGGCAGCAGTTCCTTGCGCCGGTGGACCTTGGTGATACCCACGGACGATCCGAGATTCGCCGGCTTGACGAAGACGGGATAGCGCAGCGCCTTCTCGACACGCGCGACGGCGGCGCGGCCGATCTCCGATCGCAGCAGCAGCACCCAATCGACCACCGGCAGGCCGTGATCGCGGAACAGGCGCTTCATCACGTCCTTGTCCATGCCGACCGCCGATCCGAGCACGCCCGCGCCGACGTAAGGAAGTCCGGCGAGCTCGAGCAAACCTTGCACCGTACCATCCTCTCCAAATGTCCCGTGCAGCACCGGAAAGACCACATCGACGCGCGAGTCCGATTGCGTCGGATCAGGCGAAAAGAGAACCGGCAGTGAATCGCCGGGCGGCGGAGGCAGCACGGCGCCCGGAAGCAGTCGGACGGCGTCCGCAGCGCGCAGCCAGTGGCCTTGCGGGCTGATGCCGATGGGAACCACGTCGTACTTGTCTTTGTCGAGCGCCTCGATGATGGAAGCGGCCGAGCGCAGCGAGACTTCATGCTCGCCCGAGCGTCCGCCGAAGACGACACCGACGCGCAGTTTTTTCCGTGGTGGGTTCAAAGGATTTTCTTTCCCATCGCGGAAAGCGCAAGGCCCACGCCCAGCCGCGCCGTCTTGTTGGCGACGTCGATCACCGGGTTCACCTCGACCAGCTCGAAGGAAATCATCTTGCCCGTGTCGGAGATCATCTCCATGGCCAGGTGCGCCTCGCGATAGCTGATGCCTCCGGGCACGGGCGTGCCGACGCCCGGCGCCTCAACCGGATCGATGGCGTCCATGTCGAGGCTCACGGCAAATCCGGCCGTGCCCCCCGAGGCGATCTCAATGCCTTTTGCGAGCACCGCGCGCATGCCCTTTTCGTCGATGTCGCGCATCGTCGCCACCCACACGCCGAGGCCGCGCAGCGTTTCTTTCTCGCCATCGTCAAGATCGCGCACGCCGATCAAGGCCGTATTGCGCGAGCTCACTTTCGGAGCGAAACCGAATATCTGCGAGAGCTCGGGACGGCCGAGGCCCAGGCAGCAGGCCAGCGGCATCCCGTGGATGTTACCGCTCGGCGTCGTCTCGGGCGTGTTGATGTCGGCGTGGGCGTCGATCCAGATGAGCCCGATCTTCTTTTTCCTGCGTCGATAGAAATTGGCTACCCCGCCGACCGTGCCGACGGCGATCGAATGATCGCCGCCGAGCACCAGCGGCAAGAAACCTTTGCGCAGGATTTCGTCCACCCAGACGGCGTGCTTGCGACAGCATTCGGCGACTTCGGCGAGATATTTCACCTTAGGACTGCCGGCCGGCATCATCTCGGCGATGGCCACCGGCACGTTGCCGGCATCCTCCACCTCGCAGCCGAGCGCCTTGAGCTGCGCGTTGAGCCCGGCGACGCGTAGCGCCGACGGACCCATGTCCACACCGCGGCGGCCTTGGCCAAGATCCAGAGGCACGCCGACGATTTTGATCTTCATGTCAGGGATAGATCCGGTAGAGCATGCGCGGAAACGCGATCGCCTCTCGCAGGTGATCGAGCCCGCAAATCCAGGAGACCACGCGCTCGATGCCCATGCCGAATCCGGCGTGCGGCACGCTGCCGTACTTGCGCAGGTCGAGATACCAGGCGAAGGCTTCTGGCGGCAACTGGTGCTCTTCAATGCGGCGCATCAGCAGCGCGTAATCGTGAATGCGTTGCCCGCCGCCGATGATCTCGCCGTAGCCGTCGGGCGCGATGACGTCCGCGCCGAGCGCCAACTCGGGCCGCGCCTCGTCGGGCGCCATGTAGAACGCCTTGATCGCCGCCGGATATCGATGCACGATCACCGGCCGGTCGAACTCCTCGCCGAGCAGCGTCTCATCGGCGTTGCCGAAGTCGCCGCCCCATTCGATGGCGCTGCCCTTCTTCTTCAGGATCGCCACGGCCTCGTTGTAGGAAATGCGCGGGAAGGGCACAGCGACCTTCTCGAGCGAATCGCGCTTGCGCTCGAGCGTGGCGAGGTCGTTGGCGCGGCGCTCCAACACGCGCACCACAATGAAGCTGATGAAGCGCTCGGAAAGGTCCATCACGTCGTCGAGTGTGGCGTAGGCCATTTCCGGCTCCACCATCCAGAATTCGGTGAGATGGCGGCGGGTCTTCGACTTTTCGGCGCGGAACGTGGGTCCAAAGCAATACGTCTTGCCGAGCGCGGCGCACGTCGCCTCGTTGTAGAGCTGTCCGGATTGCGTCAGGTAGGCCTTGCCTTCGTCGAAATACTGGCACTCGAAGAGCGTAGTCGTCCCTTCGCAGGCCGCCGGCGTGAAGATCGGCGTATCGACCAGCACAAAGCCGTCGTTATCGAGATAGTCGCGCACCGCGCGGATCACTTCGTGACGGATGCGCATCACCGCCGCCTGGCGCTGGCTGCGCAGCCAG
>CAZRND010000179.1:0-10869 GCA_964601345.1 uncultured Acidobacteriota bacterium
CGACGGCGATGGCGGTCTTGCCGGTCTGGCGGTCGCCGATGATCAGCTCGCGCTGCCCGCGGCCGATCGGGATCATCGCGTCGATGGCTTTCAGGCCGGTCTGCATCGGCTGCTTCACCGGGCTGCGGGCGATCACGCCGGGCGCGAGGCGCTCGATGGGGTTGAACTGATCGGTCACGATCGGTCCACGGTCGTCGATCGGTTGCCCGAGCGCATTGACGACGCGTCCGATCATCGAGTCGCCCACGGGCACCGACATGATGCGCCCGGTGCGGCGAACCTCGTCGCCTTCCTTGATCTCGCTGCATTCGCCGAGCAGCACGACGCCGACCTGGTCTTCCTCGAGGTTCATGGCGATGCCGGATACGCCGTGGGGGAACTCGAGCAGCTCGCCGGCCATCACTTTGTCGAGGCCGTAGACCCGGCTGATTCCGTCGCCGACCGAGATGACGCTGCCGGTCTCGGCGACGTTGGTGGCGCCGGCGTAGTTCTCAATCTGCTGTTTGATGATCTGCGATATTTCGTCGGCTTTGATTTGGGCCATAGTTGATTTCTCGCTTATTGGGAGCTCAGTTTGCCGCGCATCACTCGCAAGTGCTCGCGGACCGAGCCGTCATAAATCGTGCTGCCGATGCGCGTCACCGCCCCGCCGATCAGCGCCGCATCGACCGAGTACGTGGCGCGAACCCGCTTGCCGCTCTTCTTCACGAGAGCTGCTTCGAGCGTCGCGCGCTCGGCGTCGTTCATCGGCTGGGCGCTGGTGACGCGCGCTTCCACCATGCCGGAGCGATCGTCCACCATGGAACGAAAGAGCGGCAGAATCTCGGGCAGGATGGGGATGCGCCGGTGGTCCAGCAGGACAAAAAGAAAATTTCTCGCCGTCACCGACAAGCCGATGCGCGAACCGAGTTGTTCCACCAGGGTTCGCTTCTTCGCGGCTTGCACCGCCGGGCTTGAGAGCACCGTCTGCAGGTCGCGGCTTTCGTTCAGCAATTCCAGAAAGGCGCGAAGCTGCGCTTCGACGGCGTCGGCCGTGGCCGGTGGCGTCGGGGACGTAACCACGTCCGCCAGCGCCCGGGCATATCGGGCTGTAACGGCAGCCAAGTTTTAGTTGCCTCCTTCCGGCTTGCTCAGATCGCGAACGTAGGAACCGAGCAGCCGGCCCTGCACTTCCGGATTCATTCTGCCACGAATGCGTTCTTCCGCCAGATCGACGGCGAGCTTGGCGGCGAACGCTTTCAGATCGAGCCGCGCACTGCGCGCCATCGTGGAAATCTCCGCTTCCGCCCCGGCGAGGATCTTCGCCGCTTCCGCTTCGGCCTCCTGCCGCAAGCGCTCCTGCTGGACGGAATCCTCGCGGGCGGCTTGCGCCCGCAACGCAGCGATCTCTTCGCCGAGTCGCGCCAGCTTCTGTTCCATCTCGGCCAGTTTCTGCTCGGCCTTTTGGCGAGCTTCGCGCGCTTCCGCCATGTCCTTCTGGATGGCGGCTGTGCGCGCGGTGAAGAAATCGCTGGCCGGTTTGCGGATGAAGTAACCGATCAGCCCAAAGAGGATCACGAAGTTCGCGATCTTCCAGACGATCTCGTTGCTCTCTTCCGGTTTCTCGGCGGCTTTCTCCTTCTCTTCCTGGACGAACGCCACGACCGGGAGGCTGACCACGGCCAGCAGCAATAGGATGGCGATGAGGCGGTTCATTTCAGAACCGTCCGGATGATGGATTCCGCGAGTTGTTCCCTCTGCGCGCGCAGTCCGGTGCGGGCGGTCTCGAGTTCCGAGTCGAGCGATTTGCGCGCGGCGCCAATGCGTTCAGTCGCGGACGCGCGAGTCTTCTCGACGAGCGCGGCGCGAGCCTGGATCGCTTTCTGGCGCTCAGCTTCGCGCGCGCGATAGATCTCGCCGCGCGCCTGGTCGAGAGCGGCGGAGTATTCCGCGGCCTTCGCGTCGGCGGTCGCAATGCTGCCCGCCGCGGCCTGCTGCGCGCCTCCGGTGGCCGCGTGCCGCTCCTTGAGGATCTTCTCGATCGGGCCGAAAAACATCACGCGCAGAAAGACATACAGGCCCAGCACGATGAGAAACGTCGGCACGGCGCCCAGCAGCAGTTCGCCCAGCTTGTTCGCTAACTCTTGCATGGAAACCAATGATTTCTAACACATCTTGCGGAGCCGGGTCAATTATTGAGTTTCACTGCTGGATTCTGGGCGTCCGCAGCATTCTCCAGGGGGAATCGGGCTGCCGTGCGGGCATGTGGTGGGATGTCCTAAATAGTTGCAAATGCGTTCGGTAGCTTCGGGACTGAGGATGTGCTCGAAGGTGCAGGCGGTCTCTTCGAGCTGCGTTTCGTCGCGCATCGCCAGCGTGTCGAGGAAGAGCCGCTCGGCAAGACGGTGCCGGCGGATCACGCTGCGCGCTCGCGCCTTTCCCTTGGGCGTGAACTCGACGACCTTGCCGTTCCGCTGGAGAAGTCCCAAGGCGACCATGACGCGATGGAGGCGCTTCTCCGCGACCTCGGTGAACGAGTGCGCGGGTTCCCCGTGCGGGTTGAATCCTTCGGCATCCATCCAGAGATGTTCGAGAATCTCGTCGAACTCTTCCTCTTCCTCGAAGGAGTGGATGACATTCTGGACGATGCGGCCGTGCTGCAGCTCGATGCGGCGGTC
This sequence comes from uncultured Acidobacteriota bacterium, assembly GCA_964601345.1. Taxonomy (GTDB): domain Bacteria; phylum Acidobacteriota; class Terriglobia; order JAJPHL01; family JAJPHL01; genus CAZRND01. The sequence continues at coordinate 2,658 of CAZRND010000179.1, forward strand.
GGCTTGTTTTCCCAGCAGCGGGGCATGGGTCACCATGACGATCGTGTGACCCTGGTCGTGCAGAGTGCGGAACAACTCGATGACAGTCTCCTCGTTGCGCTCGTCGAGGTTTCCGGTCGGCTCGTCGGCCAGCAGGATCGCCGGCTGGTTGATGAGCGCGCGAGCCACGGCCACGCGCTGCTGCTCTCCGCCGCTCAACTGTTTGGGAAAATGCGCGGCTCGATCCGCAAGACCCACGCGCGAGAGCGCTTCTTTCGCTTCCTTTTCATCCGTCATGCTGTGGAAGAACTGCGCCAGCATCACGTTTTCGAGCGCAGTGAGATACGGGACCAGGTGAAACTGCTGGAACACGAAGCCGACCTTGCGCGCGCGGAACAGAGCCAGCTCGGAGTTCGACATTGCGCTGGTGTCCGTGCCGTCGATACGAACCTTTCCGGAGGTAGGTGAGTCGAGGCCGCCCAGGACGTTCAGGAGCGTGGTCTTTCCCGAGCCCGATGGACCCATCATGGCCAGCCACTCGCCGCGCTCCACTTCGAGCGTGACGCCGTCGAGCGCGGCCACCGAGCCGTAGATCTTCCGGAGATCGCGGACTTCGATTAGGGGCACGGTTTCATCTCCGCGTCATTCTCCTTTGAGCACCGACGCTGGACTCACCCCGCGGACCAGCCGCAAGGGAAAGAGCGTCGCCGCGATCGCGACAGCCAGGGATACCAGGAGCACTTGAGGAAGCACGGCGGCGCGCAATACGACCGAGGACTGATAAAGCCGCTGGCCCATCCATTGCGCCAGGGCCATCCCGCCGATTCCGCCCGCGAGTCCGCCGGCCAATCCGAGCAGCGCCGCTTCAGCGAGCAGGAGGAAGGCTACCTGCCACTCCTGCGCTCCGAGCGCTTTCATGACGCCGATGTCCTCGCGCCGGTCGAGCACGATAGCGGTGAGCGTCGTGGCCACGCTCAATGCGATGATCGTCAGGATCACAACGGTCGAGGCGAAGAGCATCCCGCGGACCTTCTGGAGCACGGTCGCGGTTGACTCGGCGACTTGGCGCAAGATGCGGACCTCGGCAGCCGGCAGGGCCGCTGCCAGTCGCGCGCGTGTTTCGGCCACCTGCTGCGGAGGCGCGCTTACCTGCACCACGCTCAACCTGCCTGGGAGTGTAGCGAGATCCTGCAACGATCCGAGCGGCAGCAGAAGCTGGCTGTCCTCGCTTGCTCCGGTTGCGACGACGCCTGTGACGCGAACCTGCACTTGACGGCTGCCGACTCGCAGCGCGACGGTGGTTCCCGGCTGCACGCCGAGACGTTCGCCGGCGAGGCCCGCGAGTCCTTCGCTCGGCCAATCTCCGTTCACGCGCCATGAGCGGGCGAGCTCGCGCAGCTTGCTGAAATCCGTGCCGGCCAGGACGGCCTCACGCTCGTTCACCGCGCCGACCACATAGAGAAACGGCACGGCGCTGACTCCGGCGCCTTCTACCTTCGACATCGCGGCGGCTTCGAGCGTTTCCTGTCCATCGCCCGGGGCCACAAGGATGTTTGCGCCGAAACGCCGAAACTCGCCGGCCATTTTCTGATCGAGATCGCCGTAAGTGTTCAGCAGCGCGCCCGAGAGGCACGCACCCACGGCGAGCGATGCAAAGGCGATCGAAAGCCGGCGCCGCCTCAGCCAAAACGCTCGCGTGATCAGCCGGAGATGAAAAAGATGATTCATGCCGGGCCTTCCTTGAGCACAACAGCGGGAGAAAAGCGCACCGCGTTGTGAAGGGGAAGAAAGGCTCCCGCCCAGCTCACGGCAACCGATACTGCGAGCATCAGGGGCAATAGCACCGGCGGGGGCACCGCCGGCACGCCGAAGACCTGCCGTCCAACAAGTCCGCCGAGGAAATATCCGGCCGCGTAACCGATCACGCCTCCGAGCACGCCTTGCGTCGCCGTCTCAGCCAGAAAAAATGCGCCGACCATCGGTTGGGATGATCCGAGCGCTTTCATCAGCGCGATCTCGCGACGTCGCTCGATCACGACAGTGGCCGTCGTGCTCGACACTGCCAAAGCCGCCGCCGCGAGCGCGGCGCCTGTCACGAGCAGCATGAGCCACGTGATCCGGCCGAGGACCTCGCCTTCGTTCTGCGCAACTTGGCGGACCTGGCGGGCCCGCGATCCAGGCAGTGCTTCCTCGATCTGGTACGCGATCGACGATACGTACGCGGTGCAGAGCCAGCGCTCGCGCTCGGCAAGCGTCATCGACGCGGGATTGCGCCGCGCGAAGGCGTCCTCAGGCTGCGTCAAGGCGCTTACCTGGAGGCGTCGCCAGCGACCGGGCTGTCCGGCGATCTGCTGCGCGTAGGAAATGGGAACGAAGGCTTGATCCTCCTCGTCTCCGCCCGTCGCGAGGATGCCTGAAATCGCGATCGATCCTTGCGGCAACGGCAGAGAGTCCCCTGCGCGCAACCTCATCAACAAGGCGAGGCGGCGTCCCACGAGCGCTCGCGGCGAGCCGGTGTCGGCGGGCCAGTCCCCTTCGACCTTCCATGTGGGATTCGTCTGGCGCACGCCGGTGTGATAGCGCTCGCCGTTTTCGAGAGCAAACGGATGATCGAACCATACGCCCACGAGGACCACGCGCCGCCCTTCCGCAAGCGTCACAGGGACGTACAGATACGGAGCGAAGGCGACGATGTTGTTGCGCCAGAAGATCGTCTTCAGCTTCGGAAGCACGTCCTCCGAAAGATACGCTCCCGCGGCGACGGGACGGTAATCGATGCCGCCGATTTCCACCGGTAGCGTGTCCGCCGCCGGTGTCACGGTGATGTTCGCGCCGAACGAGCGCAGCTCGCGGCTCATCCGATCGCCCACGCTGAGGAAAACGGCGAGCATCGCCGTCGACACCGTCGCGCCGAGCGCGATAGCCGTCACGGCCAGGGCCTGGCGGCCCTTGGCTCTGGCGAAACTCTCTCTGAGAACGCGAAAGAACATGGATGAGGCTTCAGTGCGCCGCGAAGACGCGCGACGATTTGGCCAAAGCCTCCACCGGGATTACGATTGCGCCCGCCGCCGTCGTGTGATCAAGCGGAATCGGATTGCAACCGCCGGAAGTTCCAATGCTTGGGATGTAGATCGCCGCGCCGCAGTTCTTGCAAATCACGTTGCCGCCCTGGTGCTGGTATCCGGCGCTGCCGCAAATCTCGCAGGCATCGAGGACCACGGCCGGCTCCATGCCAGCCCGCGCGATCAGGAAAAATCGGGTTGTTCCCTCCGCCGACTGGAACTCGTAGCGATGTAGGTCGCCGTCGGCCAGCTCCGCGAGCGGAATGCGAATCACGCCGTTTTCCGCCGCGACGAATTTCGCCGGCGTCAGCGCGGTGCGATTCTTGGCATAGATGAATTCCGCCGTCACGAGGAGTATGAAGACGAATGAGGCGGCTGAGACCAGGCCCATCCAGAGCCTGTCCCGTCGTTCGGTCCACTCCGCCAGGCGGCGTTCCGCGGCGTTCTCATCCGCTGTGGGCTGTGTCACGCGAGCCTGGGCGCCGCGGCTTCGCCAATCCATCAGAACCATCCATCCCGCCAGAGCGAGAATCGTCACAAAGAAGAAAATCTCGTTGCGGACAATCGGTCCGATCAGGGCCATGCTTTCCTTGGTGCTGGGCAGGACGCCTTGCTCGGAGAGTTCATGAACGCCGGTCAACGCCAATTGGAAAACCACGAACGACAGGATGATCGTGGTTACGCGGAAAAACTTTGCCAGGTTCACGCGCGCCGATCCGCGCACGAAGAGAATTCCAAACACCACCGCCAGCGCCAGACCGAGCGCCGTGCCCGCCGCGCTCCACAGATCGCCGCTATTCAGTCCAACGGCGGAGAGCAGCAGCACCGTCTCAGCGCCTTCGCGCAATACCATCAGGAAAACGAAAAGGAACAGCGCGGGGCGCGTGGCGGGCGACGAAAAAGCGCGCGCCAGACCCTGCTCGATCTCGGCCTTCATGCCCTTGCCCGATCGCCACATCGTGTAGACCAGCCCGGCAACCATCGCTGCGGCGGCGAGCATCACCCAACCTTCGATGCGATCCTGGTTCCAGTTGAGCTTGGCAAAGGCATAGGCCAGGGCCACGCTTGCCGCCACACCGGCAGCCAAAGCCCAGTAGACCCATCGCACAAGAGTCCCGTGACCGGCCTTGTTCAAGTAGGAAACGGCGATACCGATGACGAGTGCGGCCTCGACGCCTTCTCGCAACGTGATGGTCAGCGATTGCAGCATCTAGTTGCAACTGAGTTGCAACTAATGATTATAGTTCCTTTTCCCCCGGCAAAGCAATCTCGAATCGATTGCGCGTGTTAGCATACGGCGTGCCCGACGAGATCATTCTCGGTTTTCCTACATCGCTGCTCAAAGAACTCGGCATCTTTCAGGGCTTTTCTCCAAACGTGAAGCATTACTTGCCCGGCATCTTGAAAGCCCTGGCTGTGCGGCCGCGCAGCCAAGCTGAGACGGACCCCAGCTTCAAGCAACTCATCCCCTACGTGGTCTTCGTGTCAGGCGAGCAAGTCTTTCATTATGTGAGAGGAAGACGAGGCTCCGAGAAGCGGCTCCACGAGCTGCATTCGGTGGGAGTCGGCGGCCACATCCAGGCAGCCGACGTGTCGCTTTTCGAGGATTCTTATCGCGTGGGAATGTTGCGCGAATTGGACGAAGAGGTGGAGCTCGATCCAACAGTCGGGAGCGAGCGGATCATCGGCATGCTCAATGACGATTCAACCGAGGTCGGCAGCGTGCACTTCGGAATCGTTCACCGTTGGGATCTTCCCGCAGCGCAAATGCGTGCACGCGAGGGCCACCTGCTCCAGGCTGGATTCCGGCCGATCGCGGAACTGCGAGGCGAGCGCGAGCACTTCGAAACCTGGTCCCAGTGCGTGCTTGACAACCTTGGCAATAATATACTTGACAAAAAGATCGGTGCGTGAGACACTGGGTTCATGAACACGGAACCCAAGACGCTTCAGGATGCGGTCAAGTACTTCGCCGTTCCGCAGAACTGCCATGACTACCTCGTAGCCCGGCGCTGGCCGGATGGCAATGTGACTTGCCCGAAGTGCGGATCGGCAAACGTGACGTATTACGATAAGTACCGCCGTTTCCATTGCCGCGACAAGCACGAAGCTCCGCAGTTCACGCTCAAGACCGGTACGGTCATGGAAGATTCTCCGATTGCCATTGAGAAGTGGCTTGTGGCGATCTGGCAGCTAGTGAACTGCAAGAATGGAATCAGCAGCTATGAACTTCATCGCGCCATCGGCGTCACTCAAAAGACCGCTTGGTTCATGCTCCAGCGTATCCGCCTTGCGATGCAGAGCGGCTCGACGGTCAAGCTAGGCGGAACGGGCCGCGATGTTGAGGTAGATGAGACCTACATCGGCGGCAAATCTCGCTTCATGCATCCTGCACGGCGAGAGAGGATGCGCCAAACCGGAGACTTCGGAAAGACCGCAGTTCAAGGCTTACTAGAACGTCAAGGCGAAGTGCGCGCTATCGTGATCGGCGGTCCGCATCATGCAGCGATGCGGAAGAACGTGAAAGCGCACGTTGAGGAAGGCTCGAACGTCTATACGGATGAAGCCGTAGCCTATCGGCTCTTGAACAAACGCGGCTATCTCCATTCCTTCATCAACCACGCAGAGGCTTACGTTCACGGGAAGGTTCACACGAACGGCCTAGAGAACTTTTGGTCTTTGCTCAAGCGCGGACTCAAAGGCACGTATGTCAGCGTAGAGCCGTTCCACTTGTTCCGCTACGTGGATGAGCAAGCCTTCCGCTATAACAACCGCAAGGACGCCAACGGCGATCCTTTGACTGACAGTGACCGCTTTGAGACCGCTATGAGTCAGATTGTCGGCAAGCGTCTGACCTTCGCCGAAGTCACCGGCAAGGTGGGAGCCTCGGTAGTGACTCATTTTGAATCCAGCAGGGCCGCGATTTCTTCGTAGCTCCAAACGTGGTCAGTTAGTCCGGCTTCCATGGCCGGTGTAACCCTGAGCGTCTTGTGAATCCTAGCAAAGTTGTAGTGCATGAAGTGGAGCGCCACGGCAGCGGCATGGTTCTCGATCTTCTTGCTGAAGCCATTGGTTAGCCGCGTGAAGCGCCGCATGGACATGCGCATGGTCAAGTTCTGCCGCTCAACGTAGGACGTGCTAATGCCCTTCCGGTCAGGATCGCCGGAAACTACACGCCGCGTACATCCGAGGCAAACAGGAGGACTATAGCGCGCTTCGTTCTCAGGCTCACGTCCGTAGACCTTAACCAGCATCGCATAATCAATGTTCGTTCCAAAGGCCGCATCAACGGCATTGAGATACGCGCCGTGACCGTCTGTGGTCAACTGCACGCGATTGGCAAGCCTTCCAGCTAGGTCCTGCATGAACTGATACGCCGATCCCGCGTCACGTGAACCGATCAACCAAGACGGAACTAGCTTGGTATCGGCATCAATCGCAACCCACGTCCAGACGCTTCCGATTCCGAATTGGTCCTGCTTGTCTACCGGCACGTTCTTATCCTTCGCGTAGCAGAACTGCCAGATTTCGTCGCATTCGATTCGCTTGCAGGGGAGTTTGCGGAACACGCGGTCCTGGTATTCGGCACAAGCCATCCCAATCTCAGGAACCAGCTTGAGAACCGTGTTGAACGCGACGCCCGTCATGCGCGAGACAGCCCGCATACTGTTACCTTCAACCAGGGCCGCTATGATCCGCGCTCGCTTCTCAGTGGTCAGCTTGTTCATGAATCCATCTTATGCTTGCTAAGCAAGCATGTCAAGAAAATTCCTGTTGCTTTCTTGAAAGCTATGTTAGGATACCTCTAGTGCTTCGAAGTAAGCACAAGGAGAATCCAATGAAGGAATCGACGGAGAATATCCAGGCCAAGGGTGGCCGAGCCCGCGCCGAGAATCTTGCGCAAGCGGATCGGACTGCGATTGCGCGCCTAGGGGCTGAGGCGCGATGGGAGAAGGCAGGAAAACTCAAGCCAGTCCCTAACGCGACCCACGAAGGAATACTGACTATTGGCGACATTGAGATTCCGTGCGCCGTGCTCGAAGACGGCAAGCGGGTTTTGACCCAAAGCGGCGTCATGGTCGCTCTCGGTAGGTCTCGTCAAGCTAAAGGACGCCAGTACTACGACGCTGACGTCAATTTGCCAGCTTTCTTGACAGCTAAGAACCTCAAGGAATTCATTCCAGAGGACTTATCTGTGACGTCAAGCCAGATAGAGTTTCGCACGAAGACGGGAAGGCGGGCGTTCGGTTATCGAGCAGAACTACTTCCAAGGGTATGTGGGGTATTTCTCGATGCTAAGGCAGCCGGGAAACTCCATGAGCGTCTTCAGGGGCATATTGCGGATCGAGCTCTAATGCTTATCCGTGGATTCGCTAACGTTGGAATCATAGCGTTGGTCGATGAAGCTACTGGTTTTCAGTATGATCGCCCGCGTCGTGATCTTGAGGAATACCTCAAGAAATTCCTAGCTGACAGTTTGCGCCGGTGGGTTCGGACGTTTCCGGGAGATTATTTCAAACACCTCTGCCGCCTGAAGGGCGTGACACTACGACCCGACATGAAGCTACCTCAGTATTTCGGACACCTAACGAATGATCTCGTGTGGCGTCGCATTGCACCGGGCTTGCTCAGGGCTCTCAAGGAACGCCGCAACGAACGCGGTAGCCCGAGCAACAAACTCCACTCTTGGACAAGCGAAGACCTTGGGAAGCCGGAACTACTGCTTCACTTAGGAACTGTAGTGGGCATCATGAAGTGCCATACGGACTATGACGCTTTCTACAAACAGCTTAATGTCGTTGCGCCCATCTACGCCGAGCACCCTGGGCTCTTCGATGATCCAAAGGACTGGGAGACACCGAGTCTAACGACATGACCTAATGCTTGGTCACTTCCATGACGACGCGGAATGCCGCCTGATTGGCGTCCTCTCGGCGGTTGGGATGCTTGTAGCGCCCAGATTGAATCAACGGCCAAGCCAGTCCATACGGCATGACCTGCTCGTGCTTTGAGCGCCAATGGGCGTCTATCCCGTCCCAGCCGTTGCCTTGAAAGTTGTGGCCGCACTCGGGGCAAGACTTAGAGTCACGTTTCTTCTTGGGCATACGCACATCTTGCCACGTCCGGCCAGCTAGCGCCACTATCGGCCAAGGTCAAACTGAGTCACTACC